>NZ_JAHBCX010000003.1:0-151348 GCF_019955895.1 Pseudomonas sp. GL-B-12 | reverse complement strand
GGGTAGAAAGGGGCTGCGGAATGGCCATTGGGGCGGTGGTGTGGCTGAAAACGCCATCGCGAGCAGGCTCGCTCCCACATTGAATCTCTGGCGTACGCAGAATCTGTGATCACTGAAGACCTGATGTGGGAGCGAGCCTGCTCGCGAATGCAGTCTGAAGTTTTACAGGGAAGCCTGGCGAACCTGCTTCTCAAGCTCGGCTTTCAACCCCGGCTCCAGCTTGAGCTGGCGCGCCAGCTCGTCGAGGTAGGCCTTCTCCATGAAGTTTTCCTCGTCCACCATCATCACGCTGGCGATGTACATCTCAGCGGCGATTTCCGGGGAGCGGGCGGCGCGGGCGACATCGCTCGGGTCCAGCGGCTTGTTGAGCTCGGCGTGCAGCCAGTGTTGCAGTTCCTGATCGCTGTCGAGCCGGGTGAATTCGCCTTCGATCAAGGCTCGCTCACGCTCATCGACATGACCGTCAGCCTTGGCCGCCGCCACCAGCGCCTTGAGAATCGCCTGACTGTGCAGCTCGACTTGCGCGGCCGGCACGCGGTCCAGGGTTTGCGGTTCCGTACCGGCCGCACCGCCCTGCTGCGCCTGCCAGTTGCCGTAGGCTTTATAAGCCAGCACGCCCAACGCGGCGAGACCACCGTAGACCGCAACCTTGCCCCCGACTTTACGGGCCTTTTTGCTGCCGAGCAGCAAGCCCATGGCGCCTGCCGCCAATGCCCCGCCACTCGCGCCGGAGAGCAAGCTGCCGAGGGCACTGGTGCCACCGCTCGCACCCTTTTGCTGTGAGCTGCCGGCCTTGTTCTGCAACAGGTCCTGGCCGGACTTGAGTAGTTGATCGAGCAATCCACGGGTGTTCATTTACAGCCTCCACAAGACGTTTAGCCTGAAACCAAGACCACCAGCCTAAAACGAAAGTGCCCACGTCCCGTGGGCGAGAGTGCTTCCAGATGTTGCACTCCCTCAATGCGCGCATTGCCGCTTGCACCTGCCCATCAGAAAAAACGATATACACTCTCGCCAATCTATAAAAACAGCCCACCGGGTGCTTTCCCATGATGACCTTGCGTCAGATCCGTCATTTCATCGCCGTGGCCGAGACCGGCTCGATCTCGGCCGCCGCGCAAACCGCGTTCATTTCCCAGTCGACCCTGACTCTGGCGATCCAGCAACTGGAGGAGGAGATTGGCGTCAGCCTGTTCAGCCGCCACGCCAAGGGCATGACCCTGACCCACCAGGGGCATCAATTCCTGCGTCAGGCGCACTTGATCCTGGCCACGGTGGATAACGCCAAGCGCAGCCTGCAACAGAGCACCGACCAGGTCGCCGGGCAACTGATCGTCGGCGTGACCAGCCTGGTGGCCGGTTATTACCTGGCGGATCTGCTCACCCGTTTCCAGCGCGCCTACCCCAACGTGGAAATCCGCGTGATGGAAGATGAGCGCCCGTACATCGAGCATTTGCTGGTCAGCGGCGAGATCGATGTCGGCGTGTTGATCCTGTCCAATCTCGAAGACCGCCACGCCTTGCAGACCGAAGTGCTGACCCATTCGCCGCACCGGCTATGGCTGCCGGCCCAGCACCCGCTGCTGGAACACGACAGCATCAACCTCGCCGACGTGGCCCGCGAGCCATTGATTCAACTGAACGTCGATGAAATGGACCGCAACGCCCAGCGCATGTGGTCGGCAGCTTCCTTGCAACCGCGCATCACCCTGCGCACGGCCTCGACCGAAGCGGTGCGAAGCCTGGTGGCCGCCGGATTGGGCGTGTCGATCCAGCCTGACATGACCTATCGCCCGTGGTCACTGGAGGGCGACATCATCGAAGCGCGGCCGATCGCCGACCTCAGCCAGACCCTGGATGTCGGCCTGGCGTGGCGTCGCGGCACCGCGCGGCCGGCACTGGTGGACCCGTTTCTCACGGTCGCCCGCGAACAACCCCACGGCGGGCGCAAGCCATCTATTTAATCGAACGCCACCTTCAGTATTTAGTATTTGTTGTCCTCGGGTCCGCGAACTAGTCTTGTTGCATCTAATAAAGACGGCCGGGCCCCAGTCACAGGGAGCGCTGCCATGTCTACACAAGAAGCCACACAAAAAACGAGAACCCGAAAAATGGCTGGCGCGCAGACCCCGTTGTTCACCGCATTGTTGATTGATGGTGAATTAGTCGCCGGTCAAGGCTGCGTCGAGCCGATTCTCAACCCCGCCACAGGGGAAGTCCTGACCCGGATCGCCGAAGCCAGCACCGAGCAAGTCGAAGCCGCCATCCTCGCCGCCCACCGTGCCTTTGCCGGTTGGTCACGGACCACGCCACAGCAGCGTTCGAACCTGCTGCTGGAGATCGCCAACGCCATCGAAAAAAATGCCGACCTGCTGGCCCGCCTCGAATCCATGAACTGCGGCAAGCCGCTGCACCTGGCCCGTCAGGATGACCTGAATGCCACGGTCGACGTGTTCCGCTTCTTCGCCGGTGCCGTACGCTGCCAGACCGGCCAGCTCAGCGGCGAATACCTGCCGGGCTACACCAGCATGGTCCGGCGCGATCCTATCGGGGTCGTGGCGTCGATTGCGCCGTGGAACTACCCGATCATGATGGCCGCGTGGAAAATCGCCCCGGCCCTGGCCGCCGGCAACACCCTGGTGTTCAAGCCGTCGGAACACACGCCGCTGTCGATCCTGGCCCTGGCCCCGGCGCTGGCCGAGATCCTGCCACGGGGTGTGATCAACATCGTTTGCGGTGGCGGCGAAGGCGTCGGCAGCCATCTAGTGAATCACCCTAAAGTGCGCATGGTGTCGCTGACCGGCGATATCGTCACCGGCCAAAAGATTCTCCAGGCCGCATCGAAGACGCTCAAACGTACCCACCTCGAACTCGGCGGCAAGGCCCCGGTGATCGTCTGCAACGATGCCGACATTCAGGCCGTGGTCGAAGGCGTGCGCACTTACGGCTATTACAACGCCGGCCAGGATTGCACCGCCGCTTGCCGCATTTACGCCCAGGCCGGGATCCATGACCGTTTGGTGGCCGAACTCGGCGCGGCCGTCAGCAGCCTGCGCTTCGCCGGCAAACGCGACGCCGACAACGAAATCGGTCCGCTGATCAGCACCCGCCAGCGCGACCGCGTGGCCAGTTTTGTCGAGCGTGCCCTCGGCCAGCCGCACATCGAGCGGGTGACCGGCGCAGCGGTGCATTCCGGCGCCGGCTTCTATTACCAGCCGACCCTGCTCGCCGGTTGCAAGCAAAGTGACGAGATCGTCCAGCGCGAAGTGTTCGGGCCGGTGGTCACCGTGACTCGCTTCGATGAGCTGGAACAAGCGGTGGACTGGGCCAACGATTCGGAATATGGCCTGGCCTCGTCGGTCTGGACCCAGAACCTCGACAAGGCCATGCAGGTCGCGGCGCGCTTGCAGTACGGCTGCACCTGGATCAACAGCCACTTCATGCTGGTCAGCGAAATGCCCCATGGCGGCCTGAAACGTTCGGGCTACGGCAAAGACCTGTCCAGCGATTCGCTTCAGGACTACAGCGTGGTGCGGCACATCATGGCCCGACATGGCGAGCATCTCTGACTACGCTAATAACAAGCCACCAACGGCATGCTTCACCACGTTCACAACTGCCCCGACCATAATTTAAAGAAGAGGGAATTCCCATGTTCGTGCACAAGACCGCATTGCTCAGTGCAATCACCACCGCGCTGCTGGCCAGTGCCAGCGTCCAGGCCGCCGAGCCGCTCAAAGCTGTCGGGGCGGGCGAGGGCCAACTGGATATTGTGGCCTGGCCTGGCTACATCGAACGTGGTGAGAGCGACAAGGCCTACGACTGGGTGACCGGTTTCGAGAAGGAAACCGGCTGCAAGGTCAACGTCAAGACCGCGGCCACTTCCGATGAAATGGTCAGCCTGATGGCCAAGGGCGGTTATGACCTGGTCACCGCATCCGGCGATGCGTCCCTGCGCCTGATCGTCGGCAAGCGTGTGCAGCCGATCAACACCGCGTTGATCCCGAACTGGAAAAACCTCGACCCGCGCCTCAAGGATGGACCGTGGTACGTGGTCAACAAGCAGACCTACGGCACCCCGTATCAGTGGGGCCCGAACGTGCTGATGTACAACACCAACGTGTTCAAGACCGCGCCCACCAGCTGGGGCGTGCTGTTCAACGCGGAAAACCTGCCGGACGGCAAGCCGAACAAGGGCCGCGTGCAGGCCTATGACGGCCCGATCTACATCGCCGACGCGGCGCTGTACCTGAAGACCGCCAAGCCGGAACTGGGGATCCAGAACCCGTACGAACTGACCGAAGCCCAGTACAAGGCCGTGCTCGACCTGCTGCGCGCCCAGCAGCCGTTGATCCACCGCTACTGGCACGACACCACTGTGCAAATGAGCGACTTCAAGAACGAAGGCGTGGTCGCCTCCGGTGCCTGGCCGTATCAGGTCAACGGCCTGATGAACGAGAAGCAGCCAATCGCCTCGACCATCCCGAAAGAAGGCGCCACCGGTTGGGCCGACACCACCATGATGCACGCCGAGGCCAAGCACCCGAACTGTGCCTACAAGTGGATGGACTGGTCGCTGCAACCGAAAGTCCAGGGTGACGTAGCAGCGTGGTTCGGCTCGTTGCCAGCGGTTCCGGCGGCGTGCAAGGAGAGCGAACTGCTCGGCGCCGAAGGTTGCAAGACCAACGGTTTCGACCAGTTCGACAAGATCGCCTTCTGGAAAACCCCGCAGGCTGAAGGCGGCAAGTTCGTGCCGTACAGCCGCTGGACCCAGGACTACATCGCGATCATGGGCGGCCGCTAAAAGTCATTCCGGTAGCTGCTGCGCGTCGATTATCCGCGCCCGGGCAGTGCTCGCCTCCTCACGTACTAACGTACGCTCCGGGGGCTGTGCGCTGGCCGGACACGACTAATCGCCGCTCGCGACGCTCCCGAAACGACTTTTCCACACCCCAAGCCTTGTCAGAAGCACAACGGTTTACGGAATAACTGTTTTTCAGAAGTCCAGGCAGGGCCGCTGCGACGGTCTTCGCCTTTTGGGAGTACCGCACCATGACGCTTGCAGTCCAGTTCACCAACGTTTCCCGTCTATTCGGCGAAGTGAAAGCCGTAGACCGGGTTTCCATCGACATCCAGGACGGCGAGTTCTTCTCCATGCTGGGGCCTTCCGGCTCGGGCAAAACCACCTGTTTGCGCCTGATCGCCGGCTTTGAACAACCGAGCGCCGGTTCCATCCGCATTCATGGTGAAGAGGCCGCCGGCCTGCCGCCGTACCAGCGCGACGTGAACACCGTGTTCCAGGATTACGCGCTGTTCCCGCACATGAACGTTCGCGACAACGTCGCCTACAGCTTGAAAGTCAAAGGCATCGGCAAGGCCGAACGCCTCAAGCGCGCCGAAGAATCCCTGGAGATGGTCGCCCTCGGCGGCTACGGCGAACGTAAGCCGGTTCAGCTCTCCGGTGGTCAGCGCCAGCGTGTGGCCCTGGCCCGCGCCTTGGTCAACCGTCCACGGGTGTTGCTGCTCGACGAACCCCTCGGTGCCCTCGACCTGAAACTGCGCGAGCAAATGCAGGGCGAGTTGAAGAAGTTGCAACGCCAGCTCGGCATCACCTTCATTTTCGTCACCCACGACCAGACCGAAGCGCTGTCGATGTCCGACCGCGTGGCCGTGTTCAACAAGGGCCGCATCGAACAAGTCGATAGCCCGCGCAACCTGTACATGAAACCGGCCACCACCTTCGTGGCGGAATTCGTTGGCACCTCCAACGTGATTCGCGGTGACTTGGCCAAGCAGCTCAGTGGCAATCCGCAGCCGTTCTCGATTCGTCCGGAACACGTGCGATTCGCCGAAGGCCCGCTGGCCAGCCACGAGATCGAGGTCAGCGGTTTGCTCCACGACATTCAGTACCAGGGCAGCGCCACCCGCTACGAACTGAAACTGGAAAACGGCCAGACCCTGAACATCAGCCAGGCCAACAATCAGTGGATCGACAGCAGCGCGCAACACCAGACCGGGCAGCGCCTGAGCGCACGTTGGGCACGGGAAGCGATGGTCCATTTGCACGACACCCTTGAAGGCGGGGTGTGAGATGAGCACCTTGGCTATTACTCAAACCTCGTCAGGCGGCTCGCCGTTGCGCAGGTTTTCCAACCTGTTGTATCGCCGGCCGAACCTGTACCTGTCGATGTTGCTGGTGCCGCCGTTGCTGTGGTTCGGCGCGATCTACCTCGGCTCGTTGCTGACGCTGCTGTGGCAAGGCTTCTACACCTTCGATGACTTCACCATGGCGGTCACCCCTGACCTGACCCTGGCCAACTTCACCGCGCTGTTCCAGCCGTCGAACTTCGACATCATCCTGCGTACCCTGGGCATGGCGATTGTGGTGTCGATTGCCAGTGCCATCGTCGCGTTCCCGATTGCCTACTACATGGCGCGTTACACCACCGGCAAGACCAAGGCGTTTTTCTACATCGCGGTGATGATGCCGATGTGGGCCAGCTACATCGTCAAGGCTTATGCCTGGACGCTGCTGCTGGCCAAGGGTGGGGTGGCGCAGTGGTTCGTGCAGCACCTGGGGCTGGAACCGGTCCTGCAGTTCGTGCTGGGCATTCCGGGGGTTGGCGGTAGCACCTTGTCGACCTCGCACCTGGGCCGCTTCATGGTGTTCGTCTACATCTGGCTGCCGTTCATGATCCTGCCGATCCAGGCCTCGCTGGAACGCCTGCCGCCGTCGCTGCTGCAAGCCTCCGCCGACCTCGGTGCCAAGCCGCGCCAGACCTTCATGCAAGTGATTCTGCCGCTGTCGATCCCGGGCATTGCCGCAGGTTCCATCTTCACCTTCTCGCTGACCCTGGGCGACTTCATCGTGCCGCAACTGGTCGGCCCGCCCGGCTACTTCGTCGGCAGCATGGTGTATGCCCAGCAAGGCGCAATCGGCAACATGCCAATGGCCGCCGCCTTCACCCTGGTGCCGATCGTGCTGATCGCCATTTACCTGTCCATCGTCAAACGAATGGGGGCCTTCGATGCACTCTGAGAAAGCCTCAATAGGCCTGAAAATCGCAGCTTGGGGCGGGCTAGTGTTCCTGCACTTCCCGATCCTGATCATCTTCCTCTACGCCTTCAACACCGAAGACGCGGCATTCAGCTTTCCGCCCAAGGGCTTCACTCTGAATTGGCTCAGCGTGGCGTTCTCGCGGCCGGACGTGCTCGAAGCGATCAAGCTGTCGTTGCAGATCGCCTCGATTGCCACCCTGATCGCCATGGTCCTCGGCACGCTGGCGTCCGCCGCGTTGTATCGCCGCGACTTCTTCGGCAAGCAAGGCATCTCGCTGATGCTGATCCTGCCGATTGCCCTGCCGGGGATCATCACCGGGATCGCGCTGCTGGCGACCTTCAAGACATTGGGAATCGAGCCGGGGATGTTCACCATCATCGTCGGCCACGCGACCTTCTGTGTGGTGATCGTCTACAACAACGTCATCGCCCGCTTGCGCCGCACCTCCCACAGTTTGATCGAAGCCTCGATGGATCTCGGCGCCGACGGCTGGCAGACCTTCCGCTACATCATCCTGCCGAACCTCGGCTCGGCGTTGCTGGCCGGCGGCATGCTGGCGTTTGCCCTGTCGTTCGACGAAATCATCGTCACCACCTTCACCGCCGGCCATGAACGCACCCTGCCGCTGTGGCTGCTCAACCAGCTCAGCCGCCCACGGGACGTGCCGGTGACCAACGTCGTGGCGATGCTGGTGATGCTGGTGACCATGCTGCCGATTCTCGGCGCCTATTACCTGACCCGAGGCGGTGAGAGCGTTGCGGGTAGTGGCGGTAAGTAGCTGACAACTCAATTCCCAATGTGGAAACCGGATGAATGTGGGAGCGGGCTTGCTCGCGAACGCGGCGGGTCAATCACCACAAATGTTGAATGTTGAACCGCATTCGCGAGCAAGCCCGCTCCCACATTTAGGGCCGGGGTCTACAGAAGAACAACAATAGCTTCGAAGAGGACAAATGCCATGCAAACCAAACTCTTGATCAACGGCCAACTGCTCAGCGGCGAAGGCCCCGCCCAACCCGTATTCAACCCGGCCTTGGGCCGTGTGCTGGTGGAAATCAACGAAGCCAGCGCAGCCCAGGTCGATGCCGCCGTGCGCGCCGCCGACGCCGCGTTCGACAGCTGGTCGCATACCCCGCCGAAAGCGCGTTCGCTGCTGCTGCTCAAACTGGCCGATGCCATCGAAGCCCACGGCGAAGAGCTGGCCAAACTGGAATCGGACAACTGCGGCAAGCCCTACAGCGCCGCGCTGAACGACGAGATCCCGGCGATTGCCGACGTGTTCCGTTTCTTCGCCGGCGCCAGCCGTTGCATGAGCGGCTCGGCCGGTGGCGAATACCTGCCCGGCCACACCTCGATGATCCGCCGCGACCCGGTGGGCGTGATCGCCTCCATCGCGCCGTGGAACTACCCGCTGATGATGGTCGCCTGGAAAATCGCCCCGGCCCTGGCCGCCGGTAATACCGTGGTGCTCAAGCCGTCGGAACAAACCCCGCTGACCGCCCTGCGCCTGGCCGAACTGGCGTCGGAAATTTTCCCGGCCGGTGTGCTCAACCTGGTGTTCGGTCGTGGTCCTACCGTCGGTAGCCCGCTGGTGACCCACCCGAAAGTGCGCATGGTGTCGCTGACCGGTTCGATTGCCACCGGTTCGAACATCATTTCCAGCACCGCCGACAGCGTCAAACGCATGCACATGGAATTGGGCGGCAAGGCCCCGGTGATCATCTTCGACGACGCCGACATCGATGCCGCCGTCGAAGGCATCCGCACCTTCGGTTTCTACAACGCAGGGCAAGACTGCACCGCCGCCTGCCGCATCTATGCCCAGGAAGGCATCTACGACAAGTTCGTCGAGAAACTCGGCGCAGCCGTCAGCAGCATCAAGTACGGCCTGCAGGATGATCCATCGACCGAACTCGGCCCGCTGATCACCGCGCAACACCGCGACCGCGTAGCCGGTTTCGTCGAACGCGCCGTAGCCCAGCCGCACATCCGCCTGATCACTGGCGGTAAAGCTGTCGAAGGCGACGGTTACTTCTTCGAACCGACCGTGCTGGCCGACGCGCAGCAGGACGACGAGATCGTGCGTCGCGAAGTGTTCGGGCCAGTGGTGTCGGTGACCAGATTCAGTGATGAAGCACAGGTGCTGGGCTGGGCCAACGATTCGGAGTACGGCCTGGCCTCCTCCGTGTGGACCGCCGACGTCGGCCGCGCCCATCGCCTGTCGGCCCGTTTGCAGTACGGCTGCACCTGGGTGAATACGCACTTCATGCTCGTCAGCGAAATGCCCCACGGCGGTCAGAAACTGTCCGGCTATGGCAAGGACATGTCCATGTACGGGCTCGAGGACTACACCGTTGTGCGGCATGTGATGTTCAAGCACTAGAAAAAGCATCGCGAGCAAGCTCGCTCCTACAGGTACTGCGCAGTCCATGTGGGAGCGGGCTTGCCCGCGAATGGCTCACCGCGGTTTCAAGGCAGAAACCGGCAGTACGCACCACCAGGCTCCACCCCAAAGAAGACAAAACAATAACCACCGATCCGGGCGGCGCCCCCAAGGCCCCGTCACGGTTTCGGACATCCGAAATCTGCCGATTTTCCGGAGCAATCACACATGAGTGCATCACCCGATCTCTCTGTAGCCCTTGCCGACAGCGATGCCGAGCAACTACGCAAACTGGGCTACACCTCCAACTTCAACCGCAGCATGAGCCTGTGGGAAAACTTCGCCCTGGGCTTCACTTACCTGTCCCCGGTCGTCGGGGTGTATACCCTGTTCGGCCTGTGCCTGGCCGCGGGCGGGCCACCGATGTTCTGGGCCTACTTGCTGGTCGGTTGCGGCCAGTTGCTGGTGTGCCTGATCTTCGGTGAAGTGGTTTCGCAGTTCCCGATTTCCGGCGGTGTGTACCCATGGGCTCGCCGCTTGGTGGGCAAACGCTGGGCGTGGATGGTCGGCTGGATCTACTCCATTGCCCTGTGCGTCACTATCGCGGCGGTCGCCGTGGGTGCCGGTCCGTACCTCGCCGCCATGATGGGCTTTGAACCGAGCAACAACACCAACATCATCATCGCCCTGTTCCTGACGCTATTCGCTACCCTGGTCAACCTGAGCGGCACCAAAGTGCTGGCGCGGATCGCCATGTTCGGCTTCCTCTGCGAACTGGTGGGCGCGGTGATCGTCGGTGTTTACCTGCTGATTTTCGAGCGTCATCAACCCATCAGCGTGTTGTTCAACACCTTCGATATCAGCGTCGACGGCTCGTACCTGCCGGCGTTCCTCACTGCTTCGCTGGCGGGGATGTTCCTGTACTACGGCTTCGAGGCTTGCGGTGATGTCGCCGAAGAAACCCCGAACCCGAGCAAGAAAATCCCGGTGGCCATGCGCATGACCATCTACATCGGCGGCATCGCGGCGATGTTCGCCTGCCTGGCACTGATCCTCGCCGTGCCTGACATGCAGGCGGTGATCAACGGCACCGACAAGGATCCGGTCACCACCATCCTCAGCAACGCGTTTGGCCCGGTGGGTTCGAAAGTGGTGATGGGTGTGGTGATGATTTCTTTCATCTCCTGCGTGATCAGCCTGCAAGCCGCGGCCAGTCGTCTGCTGTATTCCTACGCCCGTGACGAAATGGTCATCGGCAGCCGACTGCTGAAGAAGATTTCCCCTACAACTCAGGTTCCAGTTGCCGCGCTGTTCGTGTCGGGTGTCCTGCCGGCGTTGATCATCATCCTCGGCTTCTTCCTGCAAGACGCGGTCGCCACCATCGTCAGCTTCGCGGCAATCGGCATCTACCTGGCGTTCCAGATGATCGTGCTCGCGGCCCTGTACGCCCGCCTGAAGGGCTGGAAACCGAGCGGCAAATTCACCCTCGGTGCCTGGGGCTGGGCGGTGAACATCGGCGCGCTGGTTTACGGCGTCGGCGCCATCATCAACATGGCCTGGCCACGTACGCCGGATGCCGCGTGGTACATCAACTACGCGATGGTGCTGAGCACGGCCATCGTCATTGGCCTGGGCCTGCTCTACATGTGGATCGCCAAGCCGTATGACCACGGTACGGCGCCTGCGGGGGATGCTTGGAAGGTTAGTCGGTAACGGGGATTTACCTGGCGCCAAAGGTGGCGCCGGGTCGTCAACGATATTTAAAGAAAAGAATATTAAAGCGACAGTTCTGTCTGATCATGCTTCAGCAAAGATATGCGATAGAAAAGTTTAATTTTTTCATTTGCTTTTTGCTTGGCGTGATCAGACATGGACGCGATTAACTCTTCAAGTTGGCTCACACTACCAACCACTTTAAACACCTTTTCATCATCAACAAAAACAAGAGATTTTTTATTTCGCGACAACAACTCAATCACATTACTAAGTGTTCCAGTGCTCTTTGCATCCCATATCATCAATCCGTAGTCAGCCGCCTCGGCCATCACAACATCTTTTGCGGTAAAAAAGGCTCGCGATCCTTTGGAGTGCTTGCTTTCCACTGTTCTGGCCGGCCATTTCCCCAGGTTGTTTCGTGGGGCCATACCACTGCAATAAATGGTAGTTTTTGATCGAGACAAGCTCAGGAGATACTCTTGAATAGAGGTGTCAGCACCACCGGCGTCGCCAACCACGACCTCAAACTCAGACGCAACAATATTATCGATACGCTCTTTAACCTTCGGATCAAGGCATTTGATATTGATAGAGCCTGCAATAAATACAGTTGTCATTTAGATCACTTCCAAGTTAGTGCCACCACGTAAATGCTCCGCACCTTTTGACACTTACGTAAAGCTGTACAGGCTGCCTCCATTGATGCACCACTATCAAACAAATCATCAACAACCAAAGCGTTCCAGCAGCCAGCGTTGATAATCACATCATTCACACTAAAACTATCTCCAATAGCAGCAACCTTTTCAGCTTTGGAGTGCAAATCCTTGAGCGATTGTCCGGTAATGGCCTTTCGGAGTAAATCCGAAAATACCGGTTTCCCTACAATACGCCCCAACTCAACTGCAACCTCGGTAACCGGTTGTCGTGGGCGAACATTCGAGGCTGGCATAGGAACGACGAATCCCACTTGATCCAGCTTCGGAAAAACATTCGTTGCCACGGCTTGAGCAAGTGGCCCCACTTGATTCCAATCCTTCTGGTATTTGAGCTGGTAGGTCGCCTCTCCTACCTCAGTACGATGATTATCGAAGCATGGATTTCCGCGCTCATCGTTTCCGAGAAAGGTACTACTTATCATGTGCTTGTCCAGCACCCACCCCTGATCCCAGGGACCGCTTATCTGTTTGAGGGATACTTTCAAGGCACTCTCCATTTTGCACCGTCTGATGAGCGCAAAAAATAATGGAAAAAACGCGCTTGAAGTCCCTTGCCCCTGTACCTCACGCAAAAACAGGAAATTCCTACAGATGCAGCCTTCCTGAAAAACCCTCGATTCCTACAACAAGCGTCCCCAGAGTAGACTTGGCGCCGCGAGTGCCTGACCGATAGGCTTTGCTCCGTCGCTGCCAAATCAGCGGCCCGGAGTCGAAGCCGGAACATATCAACATGGCGCATCCGCGCCCCCATATGAGCTGGGGCATTTTTTTGCCTTTCAGTTTCGCGTTATGGCGGGCCGTGTGGCGCGGGCCTCTCGGCTTCCATGTTGATCGAGAATGTTCCGACTTCGAACGCCCCACGGTCCGCCACCCAAATCTGTCGAAGGATTATTGGCGGCTCCTTTCTTCAACATGGAGTCGAAAAATGCACAAGCACACATCACATCCGACTGAAATTCCTTCCTGCTTCATTCCTAATGTCTTCACCCGCCACAACCGTTTCCTCCACGCCTTCATGCAAGACAACCAAGCCTGGTTCTGCGCCCAGGATCTAGGTCGCTTGATGGGCAAACCACTCAATGAACGCCTGACCCTGAAACTCGATCCCGACCAACGTCGCACCGTCTGGCTGCGCAAGGACGGCAAAACGGTCGAAACCCTGATGGTCAGCGAATCAGGCATGTACGCCTTGCTGGTTCACCACTTCGTCCCGGAAAACCGTAACCTGCGCCATTGGCTGAGCAATGAAGTCATTCCCTCGTTGCGCGACGCCAAATCAGAGCCAGTGGAAAACCGGCCAAGCCTGAGTTCCTTGAATTGGGCCGGAATCTCGGTGCCCTTGCTGCATTACCAACATCACGCCTGGATCAAGTGGCGAGACATGCCTGAGTTGATGCAGGTGCAGCGCCCCTTCCCAATCGCTGGCACTTGCCGTTGAAGGGATAAATCGAGCTGATAAAAAAGGGACAGACTTCACAGTCCGTCCCTTTGGTTTGCCTTATTAAAACCGCGAAACACTCCTCATCGCATCCACCAGATACCTCATCGCTATCCGGTCGTTCTCCGACAATTCCCGATAGCGCTCCACCAGTTTCAGTTCCTCAGAGTTGAGTCGGCGTCTTCGCCGCCCGCTGGCCAGACACGGAAAGATTCCCAACAATTCAGTGATGTTCTGTACTTTCGACATGGACGATGTCCTTCTCTAGACGTCAAAGAAACTGCAAAAAACCGCATCGCCCTATCCCTTTTTCAGCAGCCGCTGGGTGCCCGCTGAACCGCACCGGTCCGAAGGGCATAAACCGGTCATGTGCACAGAATAGAAATATTCCGGGCGCTGAAAAGCAGTTTTTAGAGTAATTAGTCGAAAAAAGCAGAAATGCCCTGTAAATCAGAAACCCCTGTCGGAATTGTTTCCCGACATGTCTTATTTCATTGCCGAGCCAGCGCAGTGCCATCAATCAATTTTGCTCTGCAATCGAACGGTTTAAGCTGTCGGGCATCTGTTTAAAAGTCCGTTGCGTTTGGCCGAAGGCATGTCCGAACCGATATTTCTGATCCAGCACGTGCCAGGAACGGCGCGGGATTGCTCAAGACAGGTTGTATTTATGCACCGCAGGAATTTGCTCAAAGCCTCCATGGCCATCGCGGCCTACACCGGCTTGTCCGCCACGGGGCTGTTGGCCGCCCAGGCTTGGGCCGCCAACGCTGGCACCGCTGATGGCGAGGCCACCGCGTTCGATTTCGAGGCGCTGAAGCTCCAGGCCAAACAGCTCGCCAGCAATCGCTATCAGGACACGAAGCAACAGTTGCCGCCGACCTTGGCGACCATGACGCCGCAGAACTTCAATGCGATCCGCTACGACGGCAATCATTCGTTGTGGAAAGAGCTCAAGGGTCAGCTGGACGTGCAGTTCTTCCACGTCGGCATGGGGTTCAAGCAGCCGGTGCGCATGTACAGCGTCGATCCGAAAACCCGGATGGCCCGCGAGGTGCATTTCCGCCCGTCGCTGTTCAACTATGAAAACACCACGGTCGACACCGCACAGCTCAAGGGCGACCTGGGCTTCTCCGGCTTCAAGTTGTTCAAGGCCCCGGAACTGGACAAACACGATGTGGTGTCCTTCCTGGGCGCGAGCTACTTCCGCGCGGTGGACGCCACCGGACAGTACGGTTTGTCGGCCCGCGGGCTGGCCATCGACACCTACGCCAAAAAGCGCGAAGAATTCCCCGACTTCACCAAATTCTGGTTCGAGACGCCGGACAAGGACAGCACCCGCTTCGTGGTCTACGCCTTGCTCGACTCGCCAAGCGCCACCGGTGCCTACCGCTTCGATATCGACTGCCAGGCCGAGCGCGTGGTGATGGAGATCGATGCCCACGTCAACGCGCGCACCGCCATCGACCAACTGGGCATTGCGCCGATGACCAGCATGTTCAGTTGCGGCACCCACGAACGCCGCATGTGCGACACCATTCACCCGCAAATCCACGACTCCGATCGCCTGGCCATGTGGCGCGGCAACGGCGAGTGGATCTGCCGCCCGCTGAACAACCCGGCGACCCTGCAATTCAATGCCTTCGCCGATACCGACCCGAAGGGCTTCGGCCTGGTGCAGACCGACCACGAGTTCTCCAGTTATCAGGACACCGTCGACTGGTACAGCCGCCGCCCAAGCCTGTGGGTCGAACCGACCACCGCATGGGGCGAAGGCTCGGTCGATCTGCTGGAGATTCCCACCACCGGCGAAACCATGGACAACATCGTCGCCTTCTGGACCCCGAAGAAACCGGTGGCGGCCGGCGATTCGCTGAACTACGGCTACAAGCTGTACTGGAGCGCATTGCCGCCAGTCGGAACGCCGTTGGCACGGGTCAATGCGACCCGTTCGGGCATGGGCGGCTTCACCGAAGGCTGGGCGCCAGGCGAGCATTACCCGCCAGTCTGGGCCCGTCGTTTTGCCGTGGACTTCACCGGCGGCGGCCTGGACCGCTTGCCTGAAGGCGCGGGCATCGAGCCGGTGGTCACTTGCTCGAACGGCGAGGTCAAGGATTTCAGCGTGCTCAAGCTTGATGACATCAAGGGCTACCGCATCCTGTTTGACTGGTACCCGACCAATGACAGCGTCGAGCCTGTCGAGCTGCGCCTGTTCATCCGCACCAACGACCGCACGCTGAGTGAAACCTGGTTGTACCAGTACTTCCCGCCAGCGCCGGACAAGCGCAAATACACCTGACACCCGAGTAGCACCCAACCACCATTCGGTTTTCCGAACGCGACCTGCGGGTCGGTTCGGTTAACCGGATCATCTCACTGAAATTTCAACGCAAAAAATATTTAATTTCCTTATAGATCAATTAGTTGATCAATTGCGACTGGTCTGGCACGAGTCATGCTCTACACTTCTTCGACGAATGTCCTTTGCGCCGACTCTCAATAGCGCTCAGGTGTTTTGCAGCACAAAAGGGCCGATGAACTGGCTCCATAAAAAAAACAATGTCGAGGAAAATTTGATGCGCATCGTTCCCCACATCCTGGGCGCAGCCATTGCTGCCGCTCTGATCAGCACTCCAGTTTTCGCCGCCGAACTCACCGGCACCCTGAAGAAGATCAAAGAGTCCGGCACCATCACCCTGGGCCATCGCGACGCTTCCATTCCGTTTTCCTACATTGCAGACGCTTCCGGCAAACCGGTCGGCTATTCCCACGACATCCAGTTGAAAGTCGTCGAAGCGCTGAAAAAAGACCTCGACATGCCGAACCTCCAGGTCAAGTACAACCTGGTGACTTCGCAAACCCGTATCCCGCTGGTGCAGAACGGCACCGTGGACCTCGAGTGCGGTTCCACCACCAACAACGTCGAGCGTCAGCAGCAAGTTGACTTCTCCGTTGGCATCTTCGAAATCGGTACTCGCCTGCTGTCCAAGGCAGACTCCAAGTACAAGGATTTCCCTGACCTGGCCGGCAAGAACGTCGTGACCACCGCCGGCACCACGTCCGAGCGCATCCTCAAGGCGATGAACGCCGACAAGCAGATGGGCATGAACGTCATCTCCGCCAAAGACCACGGCGAGTCGTTCCAGATGCTGGAAACCGGCCGTGCAGTGGCCTTCATGATGGACGACGCCCTGCTGGCCGGTGAGGCTGCCAAGGCCAAGAAGGCCAGTGACTGGGCCGTGACCGGCACTCCACAGTCCTACGAAATCTACGGCTGCATGGTGCGCAAAGGCGACGAGCCGTTCAAAAAGGCTGTGGATGACGCCATCAAGGCCACCTACGCATCGGGCGAGATCAACAAGATCTACGAAAAATGGTTCATGCAACCTATCCCGCCAAAAGGCCTGAACCTGAACTTCCCGATGAGCAACGAGCTCAAGGCCCTGATCGCCAATCCGACCGATAAAGCGGCTGACGACAAGAAATCCTGATTTCTGACTAACCTTATCTCCTGAGAGGGCCCTCGCCCTTTCAGGAGGTGGTCACTTCCTGCTGGCATTTCTGGAAACACTCGAACCGGTGGCTGTCGAGCCGAGCGCGTGTGCCTGACTCTCAAGGTCAGGCGGGAACGGAGCTTCCCCCAAGCGGGCACTTGTACATCGATTGAACTGAGGGGAGACCCTAATGAATTACAACTGGGACTGGGGCGTGTTCTTCAAGTCCACCGGCGTGGGCAGCGAGACCTATTTCGACTGGTACATGACTGGTCTGGGCTGGACCATCGGCATCGCCATCGCGGCCTGGATCATCGCCCTGACACTGGGCTCGATCCTGGGTGTCATGCGTACCGTGCCGAATCGCATCGTATCGGGCATCGCCACCTGCTACGTCGAACTCTTCCGTAACGTGCCGCTGCTGGTGCAGCTGTTCATCTGGTACTTCCTGGTACCCGACCTGCTGCCGGCGGACCTACAAGAGTGGTACAAGCAGGATCTGAACCCGACCACCTCGGCCTTCCTCAGCGTCGTCGTGTGCCTGGGCCTGTTCACCACGGCTCGCGTTTGCGAACAGGTGCGCACCGGTATCCAGGCCCTGCCAAAAGGCCAGGAATCCGCAGCCCGTGCCATGGGTTTCAAACTGCCGCAGATCTACTGGAACGTGCTGCTGCCCCAGGCCTACCGGATCATCATTCCGCCGCTCACCTCGGAATTCTTGAACGTTTTCAAGAACACCTCCGTGGCCTCGCTGATCGGCTTGATGGAATTGCTCGCGCAGACCAAACAGACCGCCGAGTTTTCCGCCAACCTGTTCGAAGCCTTTACCCTGGCAACGCTGATCTACTTCACCCTGAACATGAGCCTGATGTTGCTGATGCGCCTGGTCGAGAAGAAAGTCGCCGTACCGGGCCTGATCTCCGTAGGGGGTAAATGATGGAATTCGACTTCTCGGGCATCATCCCGTCCCTGCCAGGCCTGTGGAACGGCATGATCATGACCCTCAAGCTGATGGCCATGGGCGTGATCGGCGGCATCATCCTCGGCACCGTCCTGGCGTTGATGCGTCTGTCCCACAATAAGCTGCTGTCGAATATCGCCGGCGCCTACGTCAACTACTTCCGTTCGATCCCGCTGCTGTTGGTGATCACTTGGTTCTACCTGGCGGTGCCGTTCGTATTACGCTGGATCACCGGCGAAGACACGCCGATCGGCGCGTTCGCCTCGTGCATCGTGGCCTTCATGATGTTCGAAGCGGCGTACTTCTGCGAAATCGTCCGTGCCGGTGTGCAGTCGATTCCCAAGGGCCAGATGGGCGCTGCCCAGGCACTGGGCATGACTTACGGGCAGATGATGCGCCTGATCATCCTGCCGCAAGCGTTCCGCAAGATGACTCCGCTGTTGCTGCAACAGAGCATCATCCTGTTTCAGGACACCTCGCTGGTCTACGCCGTCGGCCTGGTGGACTTCCTCAATGCTTCGCGCGCCAGTGGCGACATCATTGGCCGCTCCAATGAGTTCCTGATTTTCGCGGGTCTCGTGTACTTCACCGTCAGCTTTGCCGCCTCGCAGCTGGTCAAGCGTCTGCAAAAAAGGTTCGCCGTATGATCTCTATCAAAAGCATCAACAAGTGGTATGGGGACTTCCAGGTACTGACTGATTGCAGCACCGAGGTCAAAAAAGGCGAAGTGATCGTGGTGTGCGGGCCATCCGGTTCCGGCAAATCGACCCTGATCAAGTGCGTCAACGCCCTGGAACCGTTCCAGAAAGGCGACATCGTGGTCGACGGCACCTCCATCGCTGACCCGAAGACCAACCTGCCGAAACTGCGTTCCCGCGTGGGCATGGTGTTCCAGCATTTCGAGCTGTTTCCGCACCTGACCATCACCGAGAACCTGACCATCGCGCAGATCAAGGTGTTGGGCCGCAGCAAGGAAGAAGCCACCAAGAAAGGCCTGCAACTGCTCGAGCGCGTCGGTCTCTCGGCCCATGCCCACAAGCATCCTGGCCAACTGTCCGGTGGTCAGCAGCAGCGTGTGGCGATTGCCCGTGCGCTGGCGATGGACCCGATCGTCATGCTGTTCGACGAACCGACCTCGGCGCTGGACCCGGAAATGGTCAACGAAGTGCTCGACGTGATGGTGCAACTGGCCCACGAGGGCATGACCATGATGTGCGTGACCCACGAAATGGGCTTCGCGCGTAAAGTCGCGGACCGGGTGATCTTCATGGATGCCGGCAAGATCATCGAAGACTGCAAGAAAGAAGAGTTCTTCGGCGACATCAACGCCCGCGCCGATCGCACGCAGCACTTCCTCAACAAGATTCTGCAGCACTAAGAAAAACACCGCTCCCACACTGGTTCAGTGGTGATCTTGAGATTTGCGTTGTGGTTGACCCAAGGCATCTGTGATGAAATGCGACCCCAATCTTTATCGCGCAGCGTCGCCATCACTCGCCGTGAAACCCCGTCTGGTTCGTCATTTGTTCCTGCCGCCGCTGATCATCGCCATGATGATCGGCCTGGGCTGTATCGGCTTCTGGATCAGTGAGCACTACGGCATCCGCAGCCTCAGCGAAAACGGCCAGCGCCAGCTGGAACTGCACGCCCGTGCCGTCGAAAGCGAAATCAGCAAATACACCTACCTGCCCAGCCTGCTGGAACTCGAAACCAGTGTTTCCAAGCTGCTGGCCGACCCGACCCCGGAACACCGGCAAACGGTCAACGATTACCTCGAAGGCCTGAACCGGCGCAGCCGCAGTCGGGCCATCTACGTGATGGACACCACCGGCCGCGTCATGGCCACCAGCAACTGGCGCGATGTCGACAGTTACCTGGGTGAAGACCTGTCCTTTCGCGCCTATTTCCAGAACGCCGTACGCGGTCAGCCGGGGCGCTTCTACGGCATCGGCAGCACCAACGGCGAACCCGGTTACTACCTGGCCCACGGCCTGGAAGAACACGGCAAGATCATCGGCGTCGCGGTGGTCAAGGTCCGCCTGGAAGCCATGGAAGAACGCTGGCAACGGGCACGCCTGGAAGCCTTCGTCAGCGACGAAAACGGCATCATCATTCTGTCCAGCGATCCGGCGCGGCGCTTGAAATCGGTGGTGCCGCTGAGCGAAGAAACCAAGGAAAAACTCGCCCGCAGCCTGCAGTACTACTGGTTCCCGCTCAACGAACTGCAGCCGCTGGCCCGGGAAACCCTGTCCGAAGGCGTGGAAAAACTCACGTTCCCGGCCAACAGCGAACTGGTGTCCGACGACGAAAACATCAGCTACCTGGCGCAAACCCGGCCGTTGAGCGATACGCCGTGGAATTTCACCCTGCTCACGCCGCTCCAGGATTTGCGCCGCGAAGCGATCAACCAGGGGATCCTGGTGGCCGTGGCGTTTGCCCTCCTGGCGTTCCTTTTGATCGCCTGGAACGAGCGGCGCAAGGTGATCGCCACCCGCCTCGCGGCCCGGGAAGCCTTGCAGGAAGCCAACAACCAGCTGGAGCGTCGGATTACCGAACGCACCACCGACCTGCGCGCCAGCAACGAACGGCTCAAGGGCCAGATCCGCGAACGCCGGCTCGCCGAAGAGACCTTGCGCCGCGCCCAGGATGAACTGGTACAGGCCGGAAAACTCGCGGCCATCGGCCAGATGTCCACCAGCATCGCCCACGAACTGAACCAGCCGCTGGCGGCGCTGCGCACCTTGTCCGGCAATACCGTGCGCTTCCTCGAGCGCGGCCAGCTCGACGTGGCCAGCACCAACCTCAAGACCATCAACGAACTGATCGACCGCATGGGCCGGATCACCGCCAGCCTGCGCTCGTTTGCCCGGCGCGGTGACGACAAGGGTCAGGCCTGCCTCGGCAAAGGCGTGGACGCGGCCCTGCAATTGCTCGGTGGCCGGGTGGAGAACATTCACCTGCAACTGCACCGCGATTTCACCGATGTGCAGGTGCAAATCGACCAGACCCGCCTGGAGCAGATTCTGGTCAACCTGATCGGCAACGCCCTCGACGCCATGCAAGCGCAGCCACAACCCGAGCTGTGGCTCGAAGGCGAAGCGTTCGATGGCAAATACCGCCTGCGCGTGCGTGACAACGGCCACGGCATCGACGCCGAAGCGCGCAAGCACCTGTTCGAACCGTTCTTCACCACCAAACCCGGCGAACAGGGCCTGGGCCTGGGCCTGACCCTTTCCGCCAGCCTGGCCGCCGCCACCGGCGGTCACCTGGGTGTCGAGCACCCGGCCAGCGGTGGTACCGCATTCGTCCTCAGTTTACCGTTGGTAAGCCCCACTCCCGCCGAGCCAATATGAACAACGACCTTAGTGTATTGATCGTCGAAGACGACCCCCATGTGCTGCTCGGCTGCCAACAGGCGCTGACCCTGGAAGACATTCCCTGCATTGGCGTGGGCAGCGCCGAAGAAGCCTTGGAGCGGGTCGGCGACAACTTCGCCGGCATTGTCGTCAGCGACATTCGCCTGCCGGGCATCGATGGCCTGGAGTTGCTGACCCGCCTCAAGGCCCGCGACCGCAGCCTGCCGGTGGTGCTGATTACCGGCCACGGCGACATTTCCATGGCCGTCGGCGCGATGCAGAAAGGCGCCTACGACTTCATGGAGAAACCCTTCTCCCCCGAACGTCTGGTGGACGTCGCCCGCCGCGCCCTGGAGCAACGCAGCCTGGCGCGGGAGGTGACGTCGCTGCGTCGGCAACTGGCCGAACGTGATTCCCTGGAAGGACGGATCATCGGTCGCTCGCCGGCCATGCAGAACCTGCGGGAGCTGATCGCCAACGTTGCCGATACCTCGGCCAACGTGCTGATCGAAGGCGAGACCGGCACCGGCAAGGAATTGGTTGCGCGCTGCCTGCATGATTTCAGTCGGCGGCACACCAAGCAGTTCGTCGCGCTGAACTGCGGTGGCCTGCCGGAGAACCTGTTCGAAAGTGAAATATTCGGCCACGAAGCCAACGCCTTTACCGGCGCGGGCAAACGACGGATCGGCAAGATCGAACACGCCGACGGCGGCACGCTGTTCCTCGACGAAGTGGAAAGCATGCCCCTGCCCTTGCAGATCAAACTGCTGCGGGTGTTGCAGGAACGCACCCTCGAACGCCTCGGTTCGAACCAGAGCGTAGCGGTGGATTGCCGCGTCATCGCAGCGACTAAATCCGACCTCGTCGAGTCGAGCAAGGCCGGCGAATTCCGCAGCGACCTGTATTACCGCCTCAACGTAGTGACCCTGGAACTGCCACCGCTGCGCGAGCGCCGCGAGGACATCCTGCAACTGTTCGAGCACTTCTTGCAGCAGTCGTCCCTACGCTTCGACCGCACGGTGCCGGAGTTGGACAACCAGACCGTTTCGAACCTGATGAGCCACGACTGGCCGGGTAACGTGCGTGAACTGCGTAACGTTGCCGAGCGCTTTGCCCTGGGCCTGCCAGCGTTCAAGAAAACCGGTGCCGGCGCCAGCAATCAGGGTCTGGCCTTTGCCGAAGCGGTGGAGGCGTTCGAGCGCAACCTGCTCAGCGATGCCTTGCAACGCAGCGGCGGCAACCTGACCCAGGCCAGCCAGGAACTGGGCATGGCCAAGACCACCTTATTCGACAAAGTCAAGAAGTACGGGCTAAGCCACTGATGGACCTGATTCTCAAAGCAACCCTGGGCGCGGCGATGGTGCTGGCGTGATTGATGGCGGCCACGGCTTTGGTGACTGTCTGGCTACGCTTTCACGGATAAATGCATTCTCCTGTGGGAGCGAGCCTGCTCGCTCCCACAAGTAATAGGAGGGTCAGAGAAGGTTGCGATCGGCCACAGGCTCGATCTGTGCCCAGTGTGAAGTGTCTTCACGGTGCTCGCGCAAATACGGCAACACTGCCCCCAGCAACGGCGCCTTGAATGCCTCCTGGAAGCGATGGGCCAGGCCCGGAATCAAGATCAATTGACTGCCACGCAGATGCGCCGCCAGATGCACCCCGTGCATCACCGGCAGCAGCGGGTCGGCCGTGCCGTGCACCACCAGTGCCGGGACCCGCAACTGGTTGAGCAACGCCACCCGGCTCGGCTCGGCGAGAATGGCCATGATCTGGCGTTTCACGCCTTCGGGATTGAACGCCCGGTCATAGGACAGCGCCGCCTGATGCAGCAGCGCCTGGCGATCATCGGTGACCATCGGGCTGCCCAGCGCCGCCAGCAAGTCGGCCTGTTGCTCCAGGGCCACTTCGCGGTTCGGTGCACCGCGCCGGGCCAACAACTGCACCAGCGCCGCACTCGGCGCCGGCAAGCCTTCGGCGCCAGAGGTGGTCATGATCAGGGTCAGGCTCTCGACCCGTTGCGGTGCCATGGCCGCCATGTGCTGGGCGATCATCCCGCCCATGCTGGCGCCCAACACGTGGAATTGATCGATGTGCAAGGCGTCCATCAGTCCCAGGCCATCGTCGGCCATGTCGGTGAGCGAGTACGGCGACGACACCGGCAACCCTAGCTTGTAGCGCAGCACTTCGAAGGTCAGGTTGGCTTCGGCCGGTGCTTGCCGCCAGGTCGACAGGCCGACATCGCGATTGTCATAGCGGATCACCCGGAACCCCTGCTGGCACAGCGCAACCACCACCTCGTCCGGCCAGTGAATCAATTGCCCGCCCAGGCCCATCACCAGCAGCAATGCCGGATCCGACGCACGACCGATGCTCTGGTACGCCAGGCTTACCTGGGCCAGATCCACCCGTTCGGTCGGAACATTGACGTCACAACGCGAAGCCGCCAGGGACGGCAGGCCGAACAACAGCGCGGTCAAAAATACGATGCGTGAAAAGAATGAAGCACCCATGAAAAAACACCAAAACGCAGAACCCCAGTAGAGCGCGAGTCTGATGAAGTTTGTTCAAGCGCGCTGCCACAGTTCCATGACAGTTTGATGAAGAGTGCCGGGCGGTCATCCGGCGTCAGATTCAGCCTCGCAATAACTATGTACCACCCGACCGTTTGACGACTGCCTCCTAATGCCCGTACCGCCGGCACGGCCCGGCTTTCTGGAGACTCATCGTCATGGCTGACGAAACCACACCCCTAACGGCCGATTTCGGCCTTACCTTCCCTTTGTCCGTCAACCCGGACCAAGGCCTGAGCCTGAGCGCCGCAGCGCGCTGGAGTGATTGCTGTGAGCAGTGGCGGGCGCTCATGGCGCAGAGCCCGCAATCACCTCTCGATAGCGATTGGTGGGCTGCCCGGGCGCGCGGTACGGATCAGTCACGCAAGGCACAGACAAACCGCTTGTACCGCCAGCATTTCGAGGCGTCGAGCCAATGGGCTTTTGCGCAGGGCATTCTGCAAGCCGAACAGATCAAGACACTGCAGGCGATCATCGACCCACCCGCACAGGCGACAACACCTGACACCCCGCGCTTCTACGTCGAGCAACTGCGACTCAAGGATGACACTGCGCGATCAGTGGAGCTATCGGGCGCGCTGGTCATCACCCGGGATACGGGGCAACCGGTCGCTCAGTTGCTGTACTTGCCTTCCCGGACAACCGCCTGGATGACCTTTCAAAGTCGCGATGAAATGGAAAGCTGGCTGATCGAACATCAGCCGCAGGTGTTCGACCAACCCCGGTTACCGACAGGCACAGTCAGTGTCGATTACACAGTACTTGAGCAGAGGGTGCTGCAGACCAGCGCCGAATCCCTGTGGTCGCGTTTGCTCGTCGCACCTGACGACCGGCCGCGAAACGAATTGATCCTGGCCCTGCCCGCCGACCTGCCCGACGTGGAGTCCAACGATGACGATGTCCTGTTCGGCCAGTTGAGCCCCGATATACCACTGGGCATCCGTCGCCAGGCACTGGCGCAACAGCAGACGGCACTGGACGCTTTGCTGGGCGAGAACTTTCAGGGCGACCACACTGACCCGCGCCTGCAACGTCTGCAACAGCAAATGAACGCCCTCACCACGGCCGAGCAGGCCAGCACCACCGCCGCAACCGCGCTGCTGCACACCGACAGTGCGCAGAAAATGCTGGAGCTGCGCCACAAAAACCGCCCGCACTACGCCGCCCTTTACCAGGCGCGCCTGGACGGCCTGCGCACCGAAGCCGGGCTGCAACTGAGCCTGAACCAGATCAGCCACGAGGAACATCAATGGCTGATCAGCGTGCTGGATGCACCGGATCTACCACGCCCAGCCGGGGTGGTGGTCGCGTGCCTGGTGTTGTCGATGACGGACACCGAAGGTGACACCACCCGCACACAATCCCGGGAGCTGGACGGTGTATTGCTGTTTTCCCGGCCGTCGGCCTTGCTGCCGCCCTCGACCGAAAGCCTGTTGCTCTACTGGCCCGGACGCTTCGGTGGCCTGCAACGGTTCGCTTCTCGACAGGCGCTGGAACAGACGCTGTTCAAACTTGCGGCCAACGACAGCACTCAAGCGCTGCAACTGCTGCCGCTGACTGCGAACCCGTTCGAATACGCCTTGCAGAATCAGCTTCACAGTTGTGAACAACAAGTGGCCCGGCTGCTGACCGCCAACCCGGTTCCAGCTCGCGCCAGCCAACGCGAGACAGAACTGGAAAAGCTGCGTGAACAGACCCTCGCCTGCCTGACGGTTCCTGTCCCCGCAGCCCGGGAGCTGGCGCACCAGCACATTGTCGAGCAAGTTCACAGCAGTGCACTGGCCGCACGTTTGCCAGCGTGGCACGACACCCTATCCGCCGCACAACGTGATCGGATCAAGTCGCTGTTCAAGTCATACATCAAGGCCATGAAGCGCTCCCATGAATGGCTGGAGCGCGAGTTGCCGCCCCGCGATGCATTCAGCAAAAAGGCCATTGATGCCCACCTGCACAAGGCGTTCGGCCTGACCCGCAACGTTGACGTGCTACTGGACGTGCCTGACTCCACCGCCTGGCGCAAGGTCGTCACCGAGGGTGCGGCACCGGGAACACCCCAGGAAAATGTGCTGGTCGCCAGCCAGCAACGCAGCAAGTTGTCCCTCGGCGACCTGGCGCAAAGCAACATTGATCAGGCGATGTCATGGCGACTGTCGTTCATGCAAGTCGAGACCAGCGGCGGCGACCCGACAGATCAGCAGAAGCTGAAAACCGGCATCACCCCGACCTGGCTGCGCAAGATGGTCACCGAACTGGACCTGGCCGGACAGTATGAAACGCTGATCCGTGAAACCTTCCTCGGCACCTCGACCGCACCGGCCTTCAGCAATGAATACCGCCACGAATGCCTGAGCGAACCCTGGCACCTTATGCTGCGCCTGCAAGGCGAGTTCGCCGTGCTCGCCAAAGACATCAATGCCGATGGCCAACAAGTCCTGGGCATCGCCATCGATGCCAGCAGCCGCGAAGCCTTCAGCGCCAATGGCAAACGGATCGAACTGCTTCCCGCGCACCTGACAGTCGGCGGCAGCGACACCCCTGGCCAAGGGCCGAGCACCCTGTCTGGCGTGACCTTCATTGTCGAGCGGATCAGTGGCCTGACCCTGCTCTACCTGCCGGACAGCCCGGACGGTGTGTTTGTGCGCCAGTTCGACAACCTTGAGCAGGCGCGGATACGGCTGTTCAACGATTGCCTGCGTAGCTCCACGGTCACCTATCTCGCCGGACGGGCCTTGACCGGAGAGTTCGCTCATCACGTCAGTCGAATCAACGAGGCGCGAGTAAGAAACTTCGACGGTCTGATCGGCGTCGGTACGCCTTGGCCATCCCGCACCTCCCTGGCGGCGCATCTGCTGAACGTGCACATGGGTCGTTTACTGGAAGCCCATCGGGTGACATCGCGCTCCAATGATGCCTTGTACCTGGAGCAAGTCGCCCTGAAGTCCGGCGCGATGTTCAACTACCTGAAAATGGCCGTGGGCATGCTGCCTTTCGTCGGTGCGACCATCGCCCTGTACGACGCCTGGAACAGCGCCAACCTGGCGGTGGCCGCTTTCATGCGCGGGGATGTCGGCCACGGGCTGGCCGAGGTTGAAGCGGTGCTGTTGTCACTAATCGACGCGGCCATGGATGTGCTGCCCGGTGCCAGTGCAGCACCTTCGGCGGCGCTTGCCATCACCCGCCAGCGCCAATTGCGCGCCGTCAGCAAAAGCGCCGGCGCCCTGAGGAGTTCGACGCAGCGCCAGGCACAACGAACCCTGGAACGCTTCAAGGGCTATGAATACGAACAGATGATCTCCCTCGCCGGCCTGCAACCGGGCACCGAGGGCGTCTATCGCCAGGTATATCGTCACGCTGACGGCCATTTCATGGTCAGCCAGGGGCGAATCTATCGCATCGAACTGGAGGGCAATCCACCCCGCTGGCGCTTGAGCGGCACCAGCAGCCGGACCTACAAACAGCCTGTCGCCCTCGATGAGTCCGGCCACTGGAACACCCACTACGCGGTGTACGGCACCGTGATCGAAGGCGGCGGCGTAGGGGGTGGCGCGGTGCTTGGGCACATGGCCGATGGATTGGACCCACTCTGGCCGGTCGCCATTCGCCGCTGGCTGCCACGCTGGTGGACGGATCGGGCCTTGCGTCGCCAGTTGACCCTGAAAAACACCGCCGATGCCTATACCCGGCGCCTCGATACCCAGACCCGCAAGAACAACAACCTGGTGCAGGGCTACTACGATCTTGCGCCCGCGCAGCGCCTGGCACTTCGCCCCGATGTCGAGCTTGCCTGCCTGGACGATATCGAAACCGCACAGGCTTTGTACCTGACCCTTGAAGAGCTGATGGCATTGAGTCATGGCAACAATCGCGCCCAGATCAATGACATCCAAAGCCGCTGCGCCTGGATTGTCGTCGACCGCCTGGACCGCAGGATCGGCCTGGCCAGGGAGCGACTGGTGGAAAGCCTCGACCGGATCGAACAGTTGATCACCCGTTCGGATTCAACGCCGGTCAACGATACCGCCGCACATTTGAAACTGATGGCCGAGCGCAAGGAGGTCCGAAAAACCTTTATCAAGGAATTCGACCAGCAACACCAGGCCGTCGAGCAAGCCAACCGATGGAACCGCCGCATCACCCGCCCCAAGCATAAAGAGAACGTGGCCAAGACCGTCGAACTGCTGAACAACGCATACAGCGATGCCAACTACCGGTACCTGAAGGCGGCGCATGTGCTGGAAACCATCACCCACTACGACGCTGTCGACGACCTGTCGTGGACTTACTTCCATGTGCAGTTGAAAAAGTCCCGCGAGAAGGTCGGACGTGCCCTGCTGACCCAACATCAACTGCCGCAAGTACGCTCCAACGTCGGCCAGCGCAACAGGGTTTTCGAAGACTGCCAGGCCATTTACACCCAATTCCGTCGCCAGCTTGGCGCCTGGACACTGGGCTATCCGCAACACCTGGACTTGGAGCAAGTCACTGTGTTTCTGGATAACCTCGATCAGATGGAAGCATTCGCTCGCCATGCCCTCAAGAACCGCTCCACCATCACGCCAGTGGAAGAACGCTCCGGACGGCAATTGTTCGAAACCGAGGACAACCAGTTGCTGATCGGCGTGGCCAGTACCGACACCACGACGCGGCAACAGCGCTTCACCATCGAAGGTGTCGATGGCCGTACGGAAACCTGGCTGCCCCGCTCCAGCGGTAAATATCATCTCAGTGAACCAGCTATCTCCGCGCAACCGATGCTGCCGACCGATGTCAGGCCGCTGCTGACAGAGGCCGGAAAAAGGCTGGGGGCCGCGGACGCCTATACCAACAAAGTCAAAGGCTATGCGCAGCAAAACATGCTGCCCGTCGACCTGGAGCACATGATGAGCAGCGAGGCCACGGAGTTGATCACGCGCGCCCAGGCCATCGAACGGTTGTCCCCCGCCGAGACTGTGGCGCTGCAATTGCGCAATCGGGCGGATGAGATGTTGCGCACAGGGCGCACCCTGCGCATCGATCAAAGCATGAGCAGCAAAACCCCGACCGAAGGTTATCTGGACTATCTGCTTGAACAGCAAGTGGTGGACATCCGCAAGGAAGGCGGTTTGCGCGACCTGGGCAAACGCGCAGACGGACGGCGGGATTTCCTGCAGGAATACGAGGTGCGCGACCTGCGCAGCGAACCGGCGCAAACCCTGTGGTACGCACACTTCCACTACACCTCGGCCAAGCCTCAGTTCAGCGACTTCGTCAAAGGCCATCTGAAACTGCCGGAACAACGCAACCTGGGCCTGCAATGGCAGAAGGACGTGGCCGCCAGTGGCGGTACGGTCGAGGCGATCTGGCGCGGCGACATCGGCAAACCGCTGGGCAACAAACACTTTTCCACGCTGTAAAGCAGCAACGGCGGGGCACGCAATGTGCTCCGCCGTGCTTGTGGTCGACAGCGGCATCAACATGAGACAAACTCAACCTTTTCGATTTATCGACAAGTTTTCCTCATGGAGCCCCCGGTGCTTGAAATCCGTCACCTCAAGACCCTGCACGCCTTGCGCGAAGCCGACAGCCTGGTGGATGCGGCCGATCGCCTGCACCTGACCCAGTCAGCCCTGTCCCACCAGTTCAAGGAGCTGGAGGAGCGCATGGGCATGCCGCTGTTCGTGCGCAAGACCAGACCGGTGCGCTTCACCAGCGCCGGATTACGCCTGCTGCAACTGGCTGACGCCACCCTGCCGCTGCTGCGTGCCGCCGAACGCGACATCAGTCGCCTGGCCGGTGGCACCGCCGGTCGCCTGCACATGGCCATCGAATGCCACAGTTGCTTCCAGTGGCTGATGCCGACCATCGACCAGTTCCGCGACGCCTGGCCGGAAGTCGAGCTAGACTTGGCCTCGGGATTTTCCTTCGCCCCGCTGCCGGCCCTGGCCCGTGGCGACCTGGACCTGGTGGTGACCTCCGATCCGGTGGACCTGGCCGGGATCACCTATGTACCGCTGTTCACTTATGAAGCGATGCTCGCGGTGGCCAACCAGCACCGCCTGGCCAGCAAGGCCTATATCGTCCCCGAAGACTTGCTCCCGGAAACCTTGATCACCTACCCGGTGGAACGGGACCGACTGGACATCTTCACCCGCTTCCTCGAACCCGCCGACATCGAACCGGCCCAGGTCCGCACCTCGGAACTGACGGTGATGATGATGCAACTGGTGGCCAGCGGTCGCGGCGTGTGCGGCATGCCTCATTGGGCACTGCATGAATACAGCTCGCGGGGTTACGTGAAAGCCAAGCGGCTGGGTGAGAAAGGTTTGTTCGCCACGCTGTATGCGGCGATCCGTGCCGACATGCTCGACGCGCCGTACATGCGCGACTTCTTGCTGACGGCCAAGGACACGTCGTTTTCGACATTGGATGGGGTTAGCGCAGTTCGATAGAGCAACAAAAATCCCTGTAGGAGTGAGCCTGCTCGCGATAGCGGTCTGACATTCAATATCTGCAGACTGACACGCCGCCATCGCGAGCAGGCTCGCTCCTACAAGGATCTTGGTGACCCTTATATTTCGCGCCACATATGGATCTTGTCGAAGTAATCCTCCCCCACCCGCACCGCCATCGGTTCCAGGCCGAACTGGACGAAACCGCAGCGCTGGTAGAGGTTGAACGCGGCTTCGTTGCCGGCGGTGACGGTCAACTGGATCAGGCGCAAACCCTCACGGTTGCACGCCTCGGCCAAGGCAGCCTGAACCAGTTGATGGCCGAGCCCGCGCTGGCGGACCGTCGGTGAAACATACATGCCAAACAGCGTCACCTTGTGCCGGGCCTTTTCCCGAGGCTCGAACGCAAGGCCAACAATGCCGGCCAACCGGCCTTCTTCGAACGCCCCGAGCACCACGTCCAGCTTGCCGGTCAGGCGCGACTCCCACCAGCTCAGCGGCATCGCCGCCCGCTCACGCACGCTCGAGGTAAAGGCATGCGGGTGCAGGTCGTAGGCTTCGAGCATCAGCGCCCGGTAGTCCAGAGCATGGCTGGCATCCAGTCGTTCGATCCACATGCTCAAGCCATCCGTTTTTGCTCAAGCATCAGGCGAAGTGCCAGCCCCGACAATACGAAGCCCATGAAATAGCGCTGCATCGCCAGCCAGGTCGGATTGTTGACGAACCACGAGGCGATGCCCGCGGCAAACATGGCGATCAGCAGGTTGACGCAGAAACTGACGCTGATCTGGGTCAGGCCGAGGATGATGCTCTGGCTGAACACCGAGCCATGCTCCGGCGTGATGAACTGCGGAAACACCGACAGATAGAACACCGCGATTTTCGGGTTCAGGGCGCTGGTCAGAAAGCCCATGGTGATCAGCTTGCGCGACGAATCCGGGGGCAACTGCTGCGCCTCGAACGGCGAGCGCGCACCGGGTTTGACTGCCTGCCAGGCCAGCCACAACAGGTACAGCGCACCGGCCCACTTCAACACCTCATAGGCCATCGGCACCGCCAGGAACACCGCGGTCAAACCGGCGGCCGCGGCAAACAGGTGCACGAAGAATCCGGCGACCACCCCAAGCAACGAGATCACCCCGGCCTTGCGCCCCTGGCAGATCGAACGGGAGATCAGGTAGATCATGTTCGGCCCGGGCGTCAGCACCATCAGCAACGCGGCAGCGGCAAAAATCAGCAGGTCTTGAAGCGGGATCATGGGCGAAGTCCTTTGCGTAATGATCAGGCGATCGCGGTCAGCGATGCTCGATAAAACGGCAGGATCAGGTCCCGTGTCAATGGCGCCAGGCTGACACCGCCATCGGTGGCCGGGTCGATCCAGATCACTTCTTCGATCTCTGCCTCCGGGGTGACATTCGAATCAATATTCAGCTGAAAGAGCTCGGCGTGTACGACAAAACCCGGCTCGTTGGCGGCCGGTGCCGAGAAGTGACCGAGGTAAACGGCCTGCGCCGGGTCGATGTCCAGACCCAGCTCTTCTTCCAGCTCCCGGGCCAGGGCGTGAACCGGCAATTCATGGGGCTCGATCTTGCCACCCGGCTGCATGAACGCCGTGGTGCCGCGCTTGCGCACCAGCAACGTGCGGCCGTCAGGGCCGATCAACAGGGCGGCGGCGATGCGAATAGTCCCGGAAACAGGCATGGGAAACGTCGACATAAACAGAAGGCCCTTGACTCAAAAGCGGCAAGGATCACATGTCCGCCCTGTAGAAGCGAGCTTGCTCCGGGCGGCGTTCCGACGATGGTCGTGAACGAAAACGCGTAAAACCAGATGCCCATCGGCGCCCTCAGGTTTATCGCGAGCAAGCTCGCTCCTACAGTTTCCTTTATGCAGCTTCCTGGAAATCCATCTCCGGTGGCTGCCGACGGAAACCACCGGTCAACACCGCCAGGTACACCACGCCAATCGCCAGCCAGCTCAACCCCAGATACACCGCCAGATGATCGAGGCTGACCATCAGCCACAAATCCGCTGCCAGGCCGATGAACGGGAACAGCAGGAACAGCACGAACTCACGCGGGCCTTTTTTCTCACCACCGATCCAGTAATGAAAGATCACCGACAGGTTGACCAGGCTGAACGCCAGGAACGCGCCGAAGTTGATGAACGAGGTCGAGGTGGTGACGTCCAGTTTCAGTGCCAGTAACGCCACCACCGCGCACAGCAGGATGCTGTTGATCGGCGTACCGAAGCGTTCGTGCAGGGTGCCGAAAAACGCTTTCGGCAACACGCCGTCGCGGCCCATGGCGTACAGCAGTCGCGAACCACTGGCCTGGGCCGACAGTCCCGAGGCGAACTGGCCGACGATCAGGCCGATCAGGAAGATCGACACGAACAGGTCGCCACCGATGTTGCGGGCAATTTCATAGGCCGCCGAGTCGACGTTGTCGAACTGGAACGACGGATGAGCAATCTGCACGAAGTACGAGACGCCGACGAAGATCAGCCCCCCGATCAGGGTGATCAGCATGATCGCCCGGGGAATGGTGCGGCGTGGATCGCGGGTTTCTTCGGTCAGGGTGCTGACCGCGTCGAAGCCCAGGAACGAGTAACAGGCGATGGCCGCGCCGCTCATGATCAGCGGCATCTGCATGTCGCCATTGAAGAACGGTTTGATCGACCACAACGGCGTACTCGCATCACCACCGACGTAATGCACGCACAGCGCGACGAAGGCGATCAGCACCAAAAACTGCACCAGCATCAGTAAGGCATTGATGCCGTTGGCCAGTTTCAGGCCGACGATATTGATCGCGCTGGTGATGCCGATGAACGCCAGCACCCAGATCCACTGCGGCACCGCAGGGAATGCGGAGTTGAGGTAGGCCGCGCCGATCAGCCAGATCGCCATTGGCAAAAACAGATAATCGAGCAACACCGCCCAACCGGCGATGAACCCGAGTTTCGGGCTGATGGCCTTGCGCACATAGCTGTAGGCCGAGCCGGCCACCGGGAACGCCGAGGCCATGCGCCCGTAGCTCATGGCGGTGAAGAACATGGCCACCAGCGCCGCGAGGTACGCGGCCGGCACCATGCCGGCGGTGGATTGGGCGAGGATGCCAAAGGTGCCGAGCACAATGATCGGCGTCATGTAGGCGATGCCAAACAGCACCACCGACCCTAATGACAAGGTGCGTTGTAAACGAGCCATGAGCGACTACTCCGGAATTATTAGATTTATGGCAGAGCCGAGTTCGGCGCAAATTACGGGTGTTGCATTGTTGTTCTTCGATCAGACGGGTGTGTTGTCCGGAAGGGCCTCATCGCGAGCCTGCTCGCGAAGGCGTCAGCCCAGCCAACACGGAATCCGGATCAGCGCGCAGGAATCAGCAGCTCCCGCACGCCAGAAACATGCTCAACCACCTCCCCCGGCAACCTCAGCCGCTGATCATCCAGATAGCGATAATCCTGGCGCGCCGCTGTCAGCTGGTTCAGGTCCAGCTCGACCGCAAACTGCCCTTCCTCGCGTCCGGCTTCGAACAACAAGGTGCCCAGCGGATCGACCAATGCGCTGCCACCGGCAAACAACAAACCACCGTCACCCTCTTCCACCCGGTTGACCATCAGCGCAAACGCCTGGTTTTCCTGGGCGCGGGCCATGATCGCGGTGCGGTGGGTCGGACCGTAGGGGTCCATGTTGCCGTTGGTCACCAGCAGCAACTCGGCACCCAGTTGCGCCAGGGCGCGGGCGCTTTCGGGGAATTCGATGTCGTAGCAAATCAGCAGGCCCACGCGCACGCCGTTCCACAGGCAGGTGGCGTAGCGATCGCCCGCCTCGTAGACACCGCGATCCGAGGCCCACAAATGAGTCTTGCGGTATTTCAGCGCGATGCCTTCGGGGGTGATCAACAACGTGGTGTTGTAGAAGCGGCCGTTGTCGTTCTCGGCCATGCCGATGGCCACGGCGATATTGCGCTCGCGGGCGGCGGCGATCACCGCACTGACGGACGGGCCGTCCAGCGCCTCGGCCACCTCGGCCACGGACTCGGCCGAAGGGAATCCCATCAAGTGGCCTTCGGGGAACAGGATCAGCTGCGTATCGGCAGCGCACGCAGCCATCGCCGCCAGGGTGCGTTCGAGGTTGTAAGCCGTATCGTTGTCACGGCCTGCCAATTGGGCGAGTTCGACCTTCATGGGTATTCCTTGTTATGGACCGGGCGGCAGAAAGATTGCCCGGTCGGTGTCTGTGCGCCAGTATGCGCAGCAAGCAACCGGGCGGGGAATTACGCCGCTGGGGTAACACGATAGGGGTAGATGCATGACACTCTCGTTGGACGACATCGCCTGGCACCGCTCGGTGGGGCAACTGATCGACGCCCTGGACAAGCCCAATTTCTGGACCCAGCTTGTACGCCTGCTGGACCAGTACGTGTCCTTCGACAGCTGGGTGGCGCTGCTTTTCAGTGCCGATCAGCGCCCCCAGGTGTTCGCCGAATGCCCCGGCGAAGACGGCAGCCCTGACCAGTTGTTCCAGGATTACCTGCGCGGCCTGTACCTGCTCGACCCCTTCTATATCGCCTGCCGCGAGCAGTCTCGCACCGGGCTGTATCGCCTGTCGGAAGTCGCCCCGGAGCACTTCGAGCTGACCGAGTATTACCAGCGCTACTTTCGTCTGAATGTGGTGGCCGACGAAATCCAGTTCAATTGTCAGCTCGAAGGCGACCGCACGCTGTGCCTGTCGCTGGGCAGCACGCAGCGCTTCAGCAGCCAGCAGATCGCCTTGTTGTCGTTGATCCAGCCGTGGGTGCTCGGTTTGTTGCGCCAGCGTCTACCCTATGAAATCAACGAAGTCGTGGCCCTGGCCCCCGCACCGCCGCAAGCCGACTGGCGGGTACAGCTGGAGGCCTCGGTGCAGCAACTCAAAGGCGCGCAGTTGACCGCCCGGGAGCTGGATGTCGGGCGCTTGATGCTCAGCGGTTGCTCCAGTAAAGAAATCGCCCGTAAGCTGGAAATCTCTGTCGAAACCGTGAAAGTCCACAAGAAACACATGTACAGCAAGCTGGGGATCAAATCCCAGTCCGAGCTGTTTTCGATTTTTCTCCAGGCACAAAATGCCTGACAGCCCAGTGGAGTGCTTTGCTTTTATGTGGGAGCGGGCTTGCTCGCGAAAGCGGTGTGTCAGTCAACAAAAATGCTGGATGTGACTCCGTCTTCGCGAGCAAGCCTGCTCCCACAGGGGATCTCTGTATCCATGCACCCGCTGCGCTGAACGTTATTGAGTCCGAACCCAAGGAAACCGTATGAGCCTGTCACTCCTGAGCCGCTACGCCTTCTTTGCCGCCTGCGTGATTTTCACCCTCGCCAGCCTGCCGTTTCTTGAATACGACTGGCTCTGGCCAATCACCGCCGTCACCGCCGTCCTGAGCCTGATCGGCCTGTTCGATCTGCTGCAAAGTCCCCACGCCGTGCGGCGTAATTACCCGATCCTCGGCAATATCCGTTATCTGGTCGAAGGCATCCGCCCGGAAATCCGCCAGTACCTGCTCGAATCCGACAGTGACGCCCTGCCCTTCTCCCGGGCCCAGCGCTCGCTGGTCTATTCCCGGGCCAAGAATGAAACCGCCGACAAACCCTTCGGCACGCTGATTGACGTGTACCAGTCGGGTTTCGAATTCATCGGCCACTCCATGCGCCCGGCGCCGTTGAGCGACCCTAGCAGTTTCCGGGTGACAGTCGGTGGCCCACAGTGCACCCAGCCGTATTCGGCGTCGGTGTTCAATATCTCGGCCATGAGTTTCGGCTCCCTCAGCGCCAACGCCATCCGCGCCTTGAACCAGGGTGCCAAGCTCGGCAATTTCGCCCATGACACCGGCGAAGGCAGCATCAGCCCCTATCACCGGGAAAACGGCGGCGACCTGACCTGGGAGCTGGGCAGCGGTTACTTTGGCTGCCGCACCAGCGACGGCCGCTTCGACCCGGAACGCTTTGCGGCACAAGCCCGGACGCCGCAGGTGCGGATGATCGAAATCAAGATGAGCCAGGGCGCCAAACCGGGCCACGGCGGCATCCTGCCCAAGCACAAGGTCACCAAAGAAATCGCCGAAACCCGCGGCATCCTGATGGGTGAAGACTGTGTGTCACCGTCGCGCCACAGCGCGTTTTCCACGCCGATCGAAATGATGCATTTCATCGCACAGCTGCGTGAACTGTCTGGTGGCAAACCGGTGGGTTTCAAGTTCTGTCTCGGCCATCCGTGGGAGTTCATGGGAATCGCCAAGGCCATGCTAGAGACGGGCATCCTCCCGGACTTCATCGTGGTCGATGGCAAGGAAGGCGGCACCGGCGCCGCGCCCGTGGAATTCACCGACCACATCGGTGTGCCGATGCGCGAAGGTCTGTTGTTCGTGCACAACACCCTGGTGGGCTTGAACCTGCGGGACAAGATCAAACTTGGCGCCAGCGGCAAGATCGTCAGCGCCTTCGACATCGCCAGCGTGCTGGCCATCGGTGCCGACTGGGCCAACTCCGCGCGCGGCTTCATGTTCGCCATCGGCTGCATCCAGTCGCAGAGCTGCCACACCAACAAATGCCCCACCGGTGTCGCCACCCAGGACACCCTGCGCCAGCGCGCGCTGGTGGTGCCGGACAAGGCCCAGCGCGTATTCAACTTCCACCGCAACACCCTCAAGGCCCTGGCGGAAATGCTCGCCGCCGCCGGCCTCGAACACCCGTCGCAGCTGTCGGCCAAGCACCTGGTGCGACGCATGTCGGCGACCGAGATCAAGCTGTTCTCGCAATTGCACGTGTTCCTCAAGCCGGGCGAGTTGCTGACCGGTGAGGTGAATGGCGAGTTTTATTCGCGGATGTGGCAGATGGCGCAGGCGGACAGTTTCGAACCTAATGACGTGGTTGCGGCTTGAACCTGTGCCAGCGCTGAAAGACTGAGACGACTTCAGCGCTCACCGTCCAGAATGTACAGACGCGCCTCAACCTCCTCGCCCTTGAGCGTCTGCGTCTGTTTCCACCACGGAGGAAAGGTCAGTACATATTCAGGGCGGGGCCTGCCAGTCACCCACCAGACTCTTTTAGAGCTGAGTTTCACCGTTGAGACATTGTTGAAAAAAATCCAGTCCAAACGCTGGGGGATCAGAAGCCAGCCACCAAAATCGAGGGGACCGTTCGGTCCACCGGTCGGCGAACTGGAGATATATAGCCTCGGTTGAATCCCCGTGCTGTTGTAATAACTGAACGGCAAATACCAGTAAATGCCGTCAACCACGATCTCGTCGCCAGCCTCGGCCTGACGCTTGATGCCTTCGGCCAAAGTGTCCAACCTGGCCATTTTACGAATAAAGGTTCCGTTCAACCCGTCTTGCTGCGAATAAACGTTCAGCAATCCATGCACTTCCCCTGTGATAAAAGCGCTCAAGCAGAGGAACGCAATGACAGGCCGGTGCTCAGCCAATCGATCCAGCGCAACAGCGACGATCAGGGGCAAACCGGCTGCTGCAAACACCAGATACCTGGGAACGAAGATCGGAACGGCCCATGACAAAAAAAACACCGTGATAACTGGCACGAAGAAGTAAGCGATGAGCAGCAAGGTTGAACGACGATCGCGGCGCCGATACCGCAACGACACAACACAGCAGGCGATCATCAAGCCCGAGACAATCAGCGCCCCCCGTAACCCGCCATCCGAAGCCGATATCATCGCCGCACATTGCGCGATAAAGCTCGGCAATATTTCCCATGTGGTGGGCGCGATCCATTCGAGTCCTTTCATTTTCCAAGCCTGGTCAATGAAATGCGGTAACCAGGGCGAATACAACGTGACAATCGCTACATTGGCCGCCAACCATTTCCGCCCAGGTAATGATGCCGATTCGCCGCTGCCCACCCCCGACCAATACACCCAATGCACCAGCACACACAACGCCGCAAAGTAGTGCGTGTAAAAAGCCGATGTCATCAGCAGCACATACATCACGGGGTAACGTTTGAGATGCGGTTGCCGGCTCCAACATACCAACGCGACCGTGGCGGCCATCAGCCAGAATCCGAGCAAGGCGTACATGCGCGCTTCCTGGCTGTAACGCACCGAAATCGGCAGCAACACCAGTAACACACCGGCGATCAAAGCCGCCCTGCGCGTAGCAATTAGACTCATCAGTTTGATACACAGCACCAGTGTGCCGATATCGGCCAGCGTACTCAGGCTTCGCGCTGAAAAGGTGCTGTTGCCAAACACCATAGTCCAGTAGTGGAGAATCAAGTAATACAACGGAGGGTGAACATCCCCCGCCGTAATTGCCCAGATCTGCGCTGGCGAACGCTCGCTCAACAGCAGGCTATATGCTTCGTCATACCAGATCACTGGCACTGAAATTCCGTGAAGGCGAGCGACAAGGGCCAGCATGACCAAAATGAGGACTGGACCGTAGACAACCAGGCGTTGCCGCCGCACTTGAGCATCGACCAAGCGATCCATTGCGCTCATGGGATTCTCTCCATTGAGGCTCGATCTACCGGTTCATTAATACTTCTGGTGATTTCCTTGATCACATACCGGGGTCGATGCTTGGACTCCATGTAAATACGCCCGACGTATTCACCCAGAATGCCAATGCCAATCAGCTGTACCCCCCCCAAAAACAAAATGGCGGCCATCAGAGACGGGTACCCCGGCACGTTATTGCCAAACAGCACCTTGTCCAGAACCATGTAAGCCGCATACATAAGCGCTATCAGAGAGATGATGCCGCCGATGTAGGACCATACGCGCAACGGCACAGTACTGAACGAAGTGATGCCCTCAAGTGCCAGATTCCATAGCTTCCAGAAATTGAACTTGCTTTTTCCAGCCACCCGTGGAGCACGATCGTACTCAATGACTTTCGTGTTGAACCCTGCCCATGACAGCACACCTTTCATGAACAACTGCTGCTCGGGAAGGCTCTTGATGACTTCAACGACCTTTCTATCCATCAAGCGAAAGTCGCCAACGTTTTCCTCGATGCGAGTCGATGCAATCTGATTGAGTAGCCGATAGAACAGGCTTGCGAAATGACGTTTGAAATAACTGTCGGCCAAACGGTTTCGTCGTTTTGCCAGCACCACATCAGCCCCATTGATCCATTCTTCGATGAGCCGCGAAATGACACTGATTGGATCCTGCAGATCCACATCCATGGGAATGAGGGCATCGCCAGTTGCATGTTCCAACCCGGCAAACAAAGCCGGTTCCTTGCCGAAGTTGCGTGAGAAACTGATCACCACCACACTGCTGTCGACCAAGGCAATCGTATTGGCAAGGTCGGATGTTCCGTCTGTACTGCCATCGTTGATAAACACGATTTCAATTTGGTACTCGCGCAAGCTCGGATCCTGACGCACGGCCTGGTAGAACACCCCGATAGCCTGCTCTTCATTGAACACAGGGACAATCAGTGAAACCTTCATACCTTGTGCTCGCGAAATACTACGAAACGCGAATAAAGGAACCCGCAAGTCAGGCTTAACAACGAAAACGAGGCAACGGTCACCAATCCGTGAATGCGCCACTTGTCAGCAAAAAAACCGACGCCGAAACTCGATACACCCATGACGCAAACAAACAGTAGGTATCGCAATATCGTCACCTTTGTATCGAATGTATAAAGGGCATTCGCATAGAAGGAGAATGATGCAGCGACGCAAAACGCTGCAAAATTACTGGTTGCCTGGGTGAGTTCGGCAGCATTGATGAGTATAAAAAAACCTGCCTATGAAGGAGCGTATTGACCAGCCCGATGACCGCATAGGTAGAAAATCCCTTCCACAAAACATTCATGCCGACGCCCGCCAAGATCCCTGTTTCAGGAGCATTCAAACTAAGTGTTGCCGCCACAGCGGTCTACTGACAGAAATAACAGGCTGGTAAGGATTTCAGACCAGCGGTCATACTGACGATGTCGACACTTTTCACGCCCCTTCAGACTCACCAACGCAGAGCAGTGATCGGGGCCGGTTCCTTCATCACGATGAAACCGTAATCACCGATCAGGTAAATCCGGTAGAACTGGCTTTCCACCAGCGCCGGATAGCCCTGATAACCAACCCGCGTCGCGTTACGCCGCTCCCGCTCCGCCACCACGTTGGTGATCCCCGCTTTCGGCAGGTTCTCGGCCAGCATGTAAAAGTCGGTGTTGAGCAGGTAGTGCAGCACCGGCAACTGCTTGAATGAACCCGCCGCCGCCGCTAACCAGTAGTCGGAATAACTCACCGAGATGTAGATCCGCCTGGCCTCGCGCAGCGACTGGTGGCTGGCGATGTCGTAAGCAAGACCGGCCAGCGCCGTGGACGCGAAGGTTTTCTGCACCGTCAGCACCCGGCCATAGGCGAACGACAGCGACAACATGGCCAGCAGGGGAATCATCAACAGCAGCGGCAGCCGCTCATGGATCGACGCCAGCGCCAGATGACTCAAATAGCACAGCAACACCAACAGCACGGCGAAGCCCATCAAGGTGCGGGCGCCTTCGTTGAAGTCGCGGAAAAACAGCGCGACACCGGACACCAGCAGCGTCACCACCGGCAATGTCAGCAAACACATCAGGCCGATCAACAGCTTCTTCGGTCCGCTGTCCTGACGCGCCGCTACGCTTAATCCCAACTGCACCGCCCCGGCTATCGCAAGCAGCAGTAACCCGCCAAACACCCAGAGCCATCCGCCATGGAACAGCAGCACGACTTTTTCCAGGACCCGGGCAATGTTGATCTGGATCTGCAATAAAGGATTCGCCGCCCAATTGAGCAGCAATGTGCGATTGGAGTCCATGAACGGATAAGCACTGACGCTGTAGATCAACCCGCCAAGTATGAACTGGGCGGCTTTCCAGCCCAGCAGGTCGCGCCATGGCACCGGGGCCGTTTTATCGTTGGCGGCCCTGAGCAACTCCAGGCAACACAGGCCCAGAAACACATTCAGGCTGATCTGATACAAACCCAACGCCAGTGCAATCAGGAACGACGGCACCAGCCACTGCACGCTGCGCCACGGGTGGCGAAAGGTGATCGCATAGATCACCGCCACCAGGCTCAGGGCCGTCGCGGGACCGTCGTATTGATAGGACAGGTTTTGCAGGAAGAACGGGTTGTACCAGAGCGGCAACAGCACCAGGCAACAAGCGATGGTGGGCTTGCAAAAGTAATGGAACGTCAGGCTGGTCAGCGCCGTCGCCATGGCCAGCGTGGCAATCAACAAGGGCAAGGGAAAGATGTTCGGCGCGGCATGGCTGAAGGTTAGCGCGTTGTAGAACAGCTGAGTGAAGAGTCGGCCCTGTTCGGCCCAGGCCATGCCCGCCGACAGCGAGCGCCAGTTGTCATCGATGTAAGGGTAGTCCACGAGGATCAATGGCAGGACATACACCAAGGTCGCGAACAGAAAAAACCGCCAGACCTGATGCCGGCTGAGCTCGCGAACGAAGAAGTCGCTGAACCGGCCCATGCTAACGCCTACCCCGGTCTTTACCGCCGACGATGTCCTTGATCACATAGCGCGGCCGGTGCTTGGCCTCGATGTAGATGCGACCGATGTACTCGCCGAGGATGCCGATGCCGATCAGTTGCACACCGCCGAGAAACAGGATCGCGGTCATCAGCGATGGATAACCGGGGACGCTGTTGCCGAAGAAAATCTTGTCCAGCACCATATACACCGCATAGAGCACCGCGAAAATCGAAATGCCGCCACCGACGTAAGTCCACAAACGCAGCGGCACGGTGCTGAACGAGGTCACACCTTCCAGGGCCAGGTTCCACAGCTTCCAGCCATTGAACTTGCTGCTCCCCGCCACCCTTCCTGCCCGCTCGAACTCCACCACCACGGTATTGAACCCGGCCCACGACAACACGCCTTTCATGAACAACTGGTGCTCGGGCAGGGAACGGATCACATCGACCACCTTGCGATCCATCAGCCGGAAGTCCCCGACGTTTTCCTCGATGCGGGTGTAGGCGATGCGATTGAGCACATGGTAGAAAATCGACGCGCTGTGACGCCTGAGGTAGCCGTCGACGTCCCGATTGCGGCGCTTGGCGAGTACCACATCGGCGCCCTTTTGCCATTGCTCGACCAATAACGGAATGACGCTGATCGGGTCTTGCAGATCGACATCCATGGGAATCACGGCATCGCCGCTGGCGTGTTCCAAGCCGGCAAACAGTGCCGGTTCCTTGCCGAAGTTGCGCGAGAAATTGATCAGCAGCACCTGATCATCCGCCTGGGCCAGTGCCGTGGCCTGTTCGGCCGTGCGGTCGGAACTGCCGTCGTTAATGAACACGATCTCGACGTCGGTGCCGCTGAGCTTCAACTCCCGTCGTACCGCCTGATAAAACAGGTCGATCGCCTGTTCTTCGTTGAACACCGGGACAATGAGCGACACTTTCATTGATCACGCTCGCGAAACACCACGTATTTGGAATACAGGAAGCCGAATACCAGGCTCAACGCCGAGAACAGGGCCACGGTGAGCAAACCATGCAATCGCCAGACATCGCCGAGATGGCCGACCCCCAGGCTCAATGCCCCCATGCCCAAAAGAAACAGCAGGTAACCTGCGACCGTGGCACTGGCGGCAAAGGTAAATTGCGCGTTCATGTAGAAAGAAAACGACGCAGCCACGCAGAAGGCCGCCAGGTTGCTGATTGCCTGGCTGAGGCCGGCCGCCACACTCAGCAGGAAAAAGATCTGCCAGTGGATCAGGGTGTTGGCGACCCCGATCGCCGTGTAACTGGACAGCCCTTTCCACAACAGTCTCATGTGAGGCTCCCGTTTCAGAACGTTGCATTCATTAGTATTTGAGCCTGTCTGCTGTCAGAAATCGCAGGTTTTTGGACCTTTCAGACCAGCGGTTGAGCCTTGAAGCAACGCCCGAGACATCCGGAAATATCCCGACTTTGCAATTGCCCGCGAATCAGTCCACCCTGCGCGCCGCCGATCGGGCGCGTGGCCTTTGCGCCCGCCACCAATCCCATTTTTACCCGCTGTTACGAGTCTGCTGTCATGACGTTAGCACGCGATCACCGGATCGACTTTTTTCGTGGTCTGGCACTGATCTTCATCTTTTGGGATCACGTGCCCCACAACCCTTTGGGGCAAATCACCCTGCGTAACTTCGGTTTCAGCGATGCGGCCGAGGTTTTCGTGTTTCTGGCTGGTTTTGCGGCCGTACTGGCGTACGGCAAAGTCCTGGCGCGCGAAGGTTTTCTGATCGCCTGCGTGAAAATCCTGCGCCGGGCGTGGGTGCTCTACGTGGTGCATATCTTCCTGCTGGCGATGCTGATGGGCATTGTGTTTTTTGCCAACAGCCACGTGGAAACACGGGATCTGGTGGAAGAAATGGGCATGCATCACTTCATCAGCAACCCGCAGCAGGCTCTGATCGATGAACTGCTGTTACGCTTCAAGCCGAACCTGATGGACCCGTTGCCGCTGTACATCGTGCTGTTGGCGGGCTTGCCCCTGGTGCTGCCGCTGCTGGTGCACAAGGCCTGGGTGGTGGTCGCGATGTCATTGGCGTTGTATCTGATGGTGCCGCTGGCTGGCTGGAACCTGGCGGCCATCAAGGACGGCGTATGGTATTTCAACCCGGTCGCCTGGCAGTTGCTGTTCGTGCTCGGCGGTGCCGCTGCGATTCACAGCCAGCGCCCGCGCCTGCCCGAGACGCGCCCATTGCTACGCCAGCCGTTGTTTGTCAGTGCGGCGCTGTATGTCGTGGTCGCGGGTGTGTTGACCGTGCTGTGGCGCTGGCCGGATATACACGATGCCGTGGTGCCGGCGAGCCTGCAGAACTTCCTGTACCCCATCAGCAAGACCGACCTGTCCCCGGTGCGCCTGCTGCATTTCCTCGCACTGGCCTACATCACGGCGAAACTGATTCCCGACAGCGGATGGACGCAAAACTGGCTCGCGCAGCAAAGTTGCCGAATGGGCCGTTTCTCGCTGGAGATTTTCTGCCTGGGCGTGCTGCTGGCACCATTGGCGGACATGATCAATGCGTTGACCGACGATGCTTTTGCCATGCAGATCTTCACGGCGCTGGTGGGTGCCGGGTTGATGGCGTTGCTGGCGGCGTGGCTGGAGTTCAACAAGCGGTTGAACCAGACAATCAAAAGATCACAGCCTGCGATCCATTGATCTTCAAAACCAAAAAGCCCCGATCATTTCGACCGGGGCTTTTGTCTTTCAGGCATTACGACTTACGAAGCCGAACGCGCCGCACCTTGCGAAACATTGGTCGGTTGCAGCTTGAACACGTAGAACAACACGGTCAGCAGCACCAGGAACGCAGGGCCCACATACAGCGCCACGCGGGTGTCCGGGAAGTACGCCATCAGGCCGACCACCAGCACCAGGAACGCCAGCGCCAGATAAGAGCTGATCGGGTACAGCCACATGCGGTATTTCAGGCCGGCCGCTTCGCTGGCGCTCAGGCCTTTGCGGAATTTCAGTTGGGCCAGCAGGATCATCGCCCAGGTCCAGATCGCGCCGAAGGTGGCAATCGCCGTCACCCAGACAAACACCTTTTCCGGCACCAGATAGTTCAGCAGTACGCCCAGCAGCAACGCGCCAATCGACAGCAGCAATGCACGCCGTGGTACGCCGTTGCTCGACGTTTTGGCGAACCCCGCCGGGGCCTGGCCGTTCTGCGCCAGGCTGTAGAGCATGCGCCCGGTACTGAAGATGCCGCCGTTGCAGGACGACAACGCCGCGGTGATCACCACGAAGTTGATGATACCCGCCGCGGTCTTGATGCCCAGCCGCTCGAAAGTCATCACGAACGGACTGCCCTGAGTACCGATTTCGTTCCACGGGTAGATCGACAGGATCACGAACAACGCGCCGACGTAGAACAGCAGAATCCGCCAGAACACAGAGCCGATGGCATTGGGGATGGTCTTTTGCGGGTTCTTCGCTTCACCGGCGGTCAGGCCGATCATTTCCACGCCGAGGTAGGCGAACATCACCATTTGCAGCGACATCAACACGCCTTGCACGCCGTTGGGCATGAAGCCGCCCTGGGTCCACAGGTTGGAAATCCCCAGGGCCACACCGTCGTTGCCGAAACCGAAGGCGATGATGCCGATGCCGCCGAACACCATTGCAATGATGGTGACGATCTTGATCAGGGCAAACCAGAACTCGAACTCACCAAAGGCCTTGACCGCGATCAGGTTGATCGAGCCCATGCTGATCAAAGCAGCGAGCGCCCAGATCCAGCGCGGCACATCGGGGAACCAGATACCCATGTAGACCGCCACGGCAGTGATTTCCGCGACGCAGGTCACCAGCCACAGGAACCAGTAGTTCCAGCCGGTCAGGAAGCCCGCCAGCGGGCCGAGGTAGTCTTGGGCGTAACGGCTGAACGAGCCAGCGACCGGATTGTGCACGGCCATCTCGCCGAGGGCGCGCATGATCACCAGGATTGCCAGACCGCCGATGATGTAAGACAGCATGATGGCCGGGCCGGCCATTTCGATGGCCTTGGCCGAGCCCAGGAACAGGCCGACACCGATACAGGCACCGAGTGCCATCAGGCGAATATGCCGCTCGCCGAGTTCACGTTTAAGCGAACCGCCCTGAGCGGTCTCGCCTTGGGGCAGGTGATTGCCTACGGGCATGGGGGACATCCTCGTCTTGTTATTGGATATGACCACCGAGTGGCGAAGCGCTGACCGATAAGCCATCGCCTCCCGAACCGGTTCTGCTTCGTGGGCAGAGTCGTCTTGTAGGAAAAACCCGCAAGATCAGTGGGAAAAACGGCGCCGAGTATTGCACAACAATGGTGCATCGTCATGCCCCTGCCAAAGTCTATAAAGCTCTAGTTCAAGTGTTTCAGCCCTCCTACCTACTGTGGCGAGGGAGCTTGCTCCCGTTGGACTGCAAAGCAGTCCTCAATTCAGCAACCATGATTTGTCGGGTTGATCCAGACCTCTGGTTTTGCGACTGCTGCGCAGCCGAGCGGGAGCAAGCTCCCTCGCCACTCGTTGCTTTGAATCCTTCAATAACCGGGGAAATTTCATTCAGCCAATGCAGATACAAGTAAGAAAACAAGGAGCTAGCGTATTTAGACAAACGCCAAAGGAAGCAACGGAATGCATCCCCATCCAAACTCACATCTATTGCGCCGTGGACGTTACTCGGAACAAGGTAGGGGTTATCTCATTACCGCAGTCGTACATCAGCGCCGCCGATTATTCGCGGATTGGCGGCTTGGACGCCTGTTGGTTGAGGAGCTCAGGCGAGCCCATGATCAAAAATGGGTCAACTCAATGGCCTGGGTCATCATGCCGGACCACTTCCACTGGTTAATACAGCTTGAGCGGCACACGCTGGCGCAACTCATGCAGGCCATAAAATCTCGCAGCACTCTCACGATCAACCGGGAATTGAACGAAAGAGGAGCCTTCTGACAAACCGGCTACCACGACCGGGCCATCCGCGACGGAGAAGATCTTCTACCGTTCGCTCGCTACATCGTTGCCAATCCACTCAGGGCGGGGCTTGTGGATAAAATTGGCGACTATCCGCTCTGGGATGCGTGCTGGCTGTGAGGTCAAATGGCTGGCTGATCCTCTTGCTCCCGCTAGACTGCGCAGCAGTCGTAAAGCCGGTGAAACATATCATCCAGACAAATCGCATTTGCCTGCCTGGGGGCCGCTGCGCAGCCCAGCGGGAGCAAGCTCCCTCGCCACAAAAAGAGGCCATTACCCGACATTTTGCCCTTCACATTTTTTTCACCTTCGCCAACCACCGTCTAAGCTTCAGTGAAGTCCGATCAATCTGCGTGAATGGATCAGTCGACTATGGGCGCTTTGTGGCAAACCGATTCGAGTAAAACCGTGGTTCCGAATGAACGTGAGGATGAAGCGCCTATTCCTGAAAAACCCCGTCGCTCCAGGCACGGATGGGGAGCGTTCTGGCTATTGCTGTTGATAATCGCGATTGTCGTGGGGCTGGCGGCTGCGAGGGAAATGCGTACCTCGAGGTTCCAGGCCCGGGAAGTCAGCAAATACGCCGCGTCCCTGAACTATGAGCTCAAACCCGGCCCCAGCGATGCGATTCGCTATCCGGGCGACGGTCCGTTCGATCGGCGCCTGGGCTACAGCTCGCTGGATGAGTTCCTGCCGCGCCTGATCAAGCGAAATTTCGTCGTCGAAGCACAAACCCGCTTTTCCCCGGCGCTGTTGAAGTACAGCGACAAGGGCCTGTTCGTGCCTTATGCCGAGAAAATCCAGGCCGGGCTGTCGATCACCGATTGCCGTGCAGCCCCGCTGTACCAGTACAACTATCCGCAGCAGCTTTATTCAAGCTTTGCCTCGATCCCGCCGGTGGTGGTCAACAGCCTGCTGTTCATCGAGAACCGCTTCCTGCTCGACCCCAAGCAACCGCTGGCCAACCCGGCGGTGGACTGGCCGCGGTTCGGCATGGCGGCGTGGTCCCAGGTGGCCAAGCTGTTACACGTGCCAGGCCAATCCGCCGGTGGCAGTACCCTGGCCACGCAACTTGAGAAGTACCGGCATTCCCCCGATGGCTTGACGGTCAATGGCGCGGAAAAGATTCGCCAGATGATTTCCGCCACCGTGCGCGCCTACCAGGCCGGGCCACAAACCCTCGAAGCCCGGCAGAACGTGGTTCGCGACTACCTCAACAGCGTGCCGTTGTCGGCCGTACCGGGCCACGGTGAAGTGCACGGTATGGCTGAAGGGTTGCGTGTGTGGTACGGCTCCGACTTCAATCAGGCCAACGAAGCTCTTTCCAGCACCGCGACGGATCCAAAAACCATGGCGGAAAAAGGCCTGGCCCTGCGTGAAATGCTGTCGTTGATGATTGCCCAGCGCCGCCCGTCGCATTACCTGACCAAGGGTCACGATGAACTGGCCGACCTCACCGACAGCCATATTCGCCTGCTGGCGCAAAACAGTGTGATCGATGCTCAGCTCGCCGCAGCAGCCCTGGCCAGCAAAGTGACCTACCGCGACTGGGCCACCCAGCCGACCATTCAACCGATCGAAGCCAACAAGGGCATCAGTGTCGCGCGCAGCCGTCTGGCCGGCATGCTCAATCGTCCGCTGTATGACCTCGACCGCCTCGACCTCTCCGCCACCAGCACCCTGCAAGGCGAGTTGCAAGCCGAGGCCACCGAGTACCTGAAAAAACTGGCCGACCCTGAGTTTGCCACGCAAATCGGCCTGATCGGCGAACGCCTTCTGACCACCACCAGCACCACCCAGGTGCGCTACAGCTTCACTCTGTTCGAACTGACTCCGGACGGCTCGCGGGTTCGGGTGCAGACCGACAGCACCGACCAGCCATTCGACATCAACGAAGGCAGCAAACTGGAACTGGGCTCTACCGCGAAAATGCGCGTGCTGACCACCTACCTGCAAATCATCTCCGAGCTGCACGACAAATACGCCGGCATGGCTGTCCCGGAACTGAAGAAAGTCGACGTGCCGGATCAGGACCGCCTGAGCCGCTGGGCGGTCGATTACCTGATCGAGAACAAGGACCGCGACCTGCAAAAAATGCTCGGTGCAGCCTTGGACCGTAAATACTCCGCCAGCCCTGGCGAGGCATTCTTCACCGGGGGTGGCCTGCATGTGTTCCACAATTTCCGCAAGGAAGACAACGGCCGGATACCGACCCTGCGCGACGCCCTGCGCGAGTCGATCAACCTGCCGTTCATTCGCCTGATGCGTGACCTGGTGCGCTACACCACCTACTCCGGCCCGAACAGCAGTGCCGAACTGCTCAAGGACGACCGCGACCCGCGGCGCCAGGAATACCTGGCCGAATTCGCCGACCACGAGGGCAATTCGTTCCTGCTCAAATTCTGGAAAAAGTACAAGAACAAGGACACCCAGGACCGGCTCGACACCTTCCTGGATAGCATGCGGCCGACCCCGATCCGCATGGCCGCCGTACACCGCTACCTGCTGCCACAGGCCACTCAGGAAAGCTTCAACGCCTTCGTGCGCTCGCACCTCACGGGTGCCAAGCTCACGGAAAAACTCACTGACGAACGTCTCGTGCGGCTCTACGAGGGCTACGGCCCCGGCTCCTACGACCTGCCGGACCAGGGCTTCATCGCCAAGGTTCACCCGCTGGACCTGTGGCTGATGGGCTACCTGCTCAATCACCCCGACGCCAAGTGGGGTGAAATCGTCAAAGCCAGCCAGTTCGAGCGCCAGGAGGTCTACAGCTGGCTGTTCAAAAGCAGGCACAAGGGTGCCCGCGACAGTCGCATCCGCACCATGCTGGAGATCGAAGCGTTCCTCGACATCCACCAGCGCTGGCAGAAGGTCGGCTATCCGTTCGACCACCTGGTACCGTCGCTGGCCACCGCCATCGGCAGCTCCGGCGACCGTCCCGCCGCCTTGGCCGAATTGATCGGCACCATCCTCAACGATGGCGTGCGCATGCCGACCCTGCGTATCGACAGCCTGCATTTCGCTGCGAACACGCCCTATGAAACCCAACTGATCAATGACCCGGACGTCGGCAAACGGGTGATGCCATCCGAGGTGGCGACCGCCATGCGCGAAGCCCTTTCACAGGTGGTAGATGCCGGTACGGCCAAGCGCGTGGCCGGCAGTTTCAAACTGCCGGATGGCAGCCCGCTGGCCATGGGCGGCAAGACCGGTACTGGTGACAACCGTATCGAAGCCATCGGTTCCGGCGGACGGATCCTGAGTTCGAAATCGCTCAACCGCACGGCCACGTTCGTGTTCTACATCGGCGATACCCACTTCGGCACCCTGACCGCGTACGTGCCGGGTCGCTCGGCGGAGAGCTTCACTTTCACCTCGGCGTTGCCGGTGCAGGTGCTCAAAGGCATGGCGCCGATTCTGACGCCGTACCTGCAACCGGGCACCCACACGATGTGCCAGCCAACCGCGGCAACGGCTGTTCGCTAAGCATTACCAAAAACCAGTGCCGAGGTGGCGGTAACTATCTATTTTTCACTCCTTGATTTTGGGAGGCTCGGGGCAAAACAGACATCCTTTAGAACCAGTTTTTGAGCTTTTTTCGGGGGCCACGCGTACCTAGTCTGTTCGTTCCATTATTGATCAACGGACGATCAGACAATGCCCAACCCCTATAAGACTCCAGACTCGCTCGCCAATGACCTGGCCGATAAAAGTATCCATTTCGAACGGGTCGAACAGGCCATCCCTTCCTGGCTGAAAGACACTTCCATCACTCGCGTCAATGAACTGAAAGCCGACAGGGTGATCCTTCCAGACCCGCTGCGGGACGCCACCCAGGCGCTGCAGCAACGACTGAAGCACGGCATCAAGCTCAGCTGGACTGCGCAAAACGAAGTAGATCGCGCACTGAGCGAACTGCAGGATGTCTACGCATTTGCCCGTCCCATCCTGCAACAGGCACTGAAGGACCGTTTCGGCGTCGACGACGATGTCGAGCAGACCTGGCTACATTTGTATGCACCGGTGAAAACATCCTGGTGGGTGCATGACTTTTCAGGCGGCACCACCAGCCGGACCGTTTCGCTACTGGACGCCGCCCTGCATAATTTTTCGCTCGACGAGTCATTTCACCAAGACTCCGAGTTCATCACCCGCCCCGACGCTCGCGGGCATTTCGGGGTCAAACACCTCAAGCACAAACTGAGCATCGATCAGTTCAAATCACTGTGCCGCGAACTGAACATCGGTGCCAGATACCAACAGCATCTGAACGAGTTTTTGCTGTCGACCAACAGAGTGGCGAGCAATTACCTGCGTTACATCGTCATTCGCAGTCAGAAAAGCGCGTTGAATGTTGCGGCACAAATGGCCCTGATGAAAAAGGACATCGACCAGGAGGCCTATGACGTCGTGCAAGGCATGCTCGACGATCGTTCACAACTGCAATGGCACGGTCAGCCCGTCGGCTATTACAACCTGTCGATGATGGACACGCGCCTGGTTGGCATTGTGCTGATCGCCCCCGATGTATTCACCGCCACAGGTGCCGTCCCGGTCCTGGCGTATGTTCCCCATGACCCGGAGCATCCGCTCAAGCTGTACCCGTCGACGCTCGATTTCATGGCGCAACTGACACGCCAGCTGCGCGATGGCACCTCCAGCAAAAGTTATCAACAGTACTTCAGCCAGTTCGTGCCCCATCAGCAACGCGGGCATTTCTTCGCCGGACTCAATGACCGCCTGAGCACAATCGAATGGCAGCCGGTCCCACCTGGCTCCAGCTTGCCCAGTTGGCGTGAAACGCCCGTGGCCAACCCCGACTTGAAGTTCAGCCTGTCGAGCGTCAAGACCGACCGAGAGACTGTGTTCAAGAATGATCTCTGGGGCTACTACTACCGCCAGAAGCTCAACAAGATTCTCAACGATGGGCGGGAAATCGCGATTTCCACCGAGTACGCCGATCGTATGGCCCGCTGGGCCTGGTGGGATAACCTGGAAAAAATGCTGTCGGACATTCTCAACGTCGCGCTGCTGGTGGCCACGCCGCTTGTCCCCGGCCTTGGCGAGTTGATGCTGGCCTACACCGCCTATCAACTGACCGATGAAGTGGTCGAGGGTATCGTCGACCTGGCCGAGGGTCATTTTGCCGAGGCGGCAGAACAGACCATCAGCGTGCTGGAAAGCGTCGTCCAGTTGGGCGCATTTGCCGCGGGCGGCGCAATCGGCAATGTCGCGCGCGCGAAGCTCTCGCCGTTTTTCGAAGGACTCAAGCCGGTGCAAACGGCCGATGGGCGGACGCGGTTGTGGAACCCGGACCTCGCCCCCTATCAACAATCTGACCTGGCCTTGCCCACAGACGCCAGGCCCGATGCACAGGGGATTTACCAGCATCAAGGGCAACAGATTCTGCGACTGGACGATCAATTGTTCGCCGTGCAAACAGACCCGGTAACCGGACAACACCGCATTCAACATCCACAACGCCCCGACGCGTATACCCCGAACCTGCGGCACAACAGTCATGGTGCCTGGGTCAGTGAAACGGAGAACCCGCGCGAGTGGGAAGGCACGACCCTGATGCGTCGCCTGGGCCATACGACCGACGCATTCAGCGACACACAACTGGAGCGGATCCGTCAGATCAGCGGTACTGAAGAGGCCGAACTGCGCAGGATGCACATCGAGCACGCCCCGCCGCCGCCCTTGCTGACCGACACCCTGCAACGCCTGGGGGCACCGGTGAATCCACCTCCTGCGTTGTCCCCCGAAATGGCTGCACTTTTCAGCGAATTTCCCGAACTGCCCGGCCCCGTCGCGAAAAAAATCTTCGCCGGCGCCACCCATTCGGAACGCCAGCAGACTACCCGACACAAGCGCCTGCCCTTGCGCCTGAAAAGCCAGGCCCGGGAACTTCAGTTCGAGACCCAGGCGGTGCGCGCCGCCCACGGCCTGTACGACAACGCGCTGGTCAGTCGCGATACCGAACGCCTGGTGCTGGGCACCCTGCGGACGCAAACCGATACCTTCGGCAACCTGCGCATCGAAATCCGCCAAGGCGCGCTCGACGGCGAACTGCGATGCAGCGCCGGGCCGGAAGATGCAGCACAAGTAAGGGTCATGATTCGCGACGAATCCGGAAAATACGAAGTACGTGACGCCGAGGATCAGCAGATCCACGCAGCCGATGATTTTCTTCCAGCCCTGCTCCAGGCCATGGGCCGGGATGGGCGCAGAGCGGTGGGATATCGAGCGGGGGATATCGGGTTCTTCAAGCACTGGATCATCGCCAAGACCGAGACACCGAGCGAGCGCCGGGCGGTTCTGGCCACGCCACCGATTCGTACAGTGGCCGAGCACGAGACCATGCTGTTGGTACGTGGAGGAGGCCTAAGCAAGGAAGGAAAAACACTGCACGAACGAATTCAGGATCTTCATCCGCACTTCAGTGAGGCCGAGGTTGATACGTTCGCGAACGCCCTGATCGAAAAGGGCGAGCCAATGAAGCTTCTGGAAGAACAAGAAAACGATCTCGACCAACTGCGCAAACTCGTCGATCTCTGGGAGATCCAATCCGCCGGGCTGGATGCCGATAATCCGATTCCTTTGCGTGGCGTCCGGCAACACATTGCCCAGGGCTTGCTCGACTGTTTTGAGCGAAAAAACACCAATCTCGGTAGCCGTACCGATCCGCACCGTTATGCGCTGGATCTGTCAGTGGACCTGCTGCCGCTGGACCTGGAATCCGGGTGGCCGGAACGACCGCAGCTAAAAAGGTTTCTGGACAAGGTCACGATCCTGAAACTCGACAACACGCGCTTTTCCGGCAAGGCGAACGGCTTGTTGAAAGACTTCCCCGACCTTCGCGAACTCAGCGCCAGCCAGTGCGAGCTGACAGGCCTGCCGGAACACATTGGCACCATGCATCGGCTGGAACGCCTGCGCTTGAGTGACAACGAGATCGTTCTGGACACCCAAGCAGTGGAGAAACTAAAGCACCTGACCTATCTGGAAATACTCAAGCTCGATGAAAATCCGTTGGGACGGTCTGTGGATATCTCACTTATGCCCCGGCTGAAAGTCGTAGGGTTGAGAGACACCGTGATCATGACCTGGCCCAAAGGCGTTTTGAGCAATCCCAGGCCCCGCGGCTTCCTGCTGGACCTTCGAGACAACCCGATCAGCCTGATTCCCAACGTGGTCCCCGGCACCCCACAAGCCTGGGTAGTGGGGCGTACCCGGCTCGATGTCGGCAATCTGTCGGAACCGAACCAGTTGCTCTACCAGGAAATCCGCCGCTCAATGGCGCTGCCTCCGGAACCTATCGTGCCCTCTAATACTCAGTCAGAGCTGATGATCAGCTCGAACTACAGCGCTGACCACTGGAATGATGTGCCTGGCTGGGGCGTCGATCGGGCCAACCTTTGGTCTGAACTGATCGACGAGCCCAAGGCCGAGCGGTTCATGACTGTACTGCTCAACACCAAAGACACTGCCGACTACCGGGCCGGCGGCCGGGCTCAGGATCAATTGCTACAAAGGGTCTGGCGCATGCTCGATGCCGTGCACGTCGACACCCGCTTGCGGGAAAAGCTATTCACCATGGCAATCGCACCGGTGGACTGTGCCGATGCCGGCGCACAGCTGTTCAACCACATGGGCATCAACGTGCTCGCCTCCGAGGCCTACTCCTACTCCATCGATGCGGCAGAGCTTGAGCAGAAACTGGTGACCGTGGCCAAAGGTGCGGCGCGACTGGAACAAGTGAACGACATTGCCCGGGCCGACGTTGCCAGCCGTGGCGGCAACCCTGATGAGGTCGAAATCTATCTGGCTTATCAGACCGGGTTGGCACAACGCCTGGGCTTGCCCTGGCAATCGGAAGGCATGCTCTACCGGCCAGTCTCGGGCGTCACCGACAGCATGATCGATCAAGCCTATGACACGGTGCTGGCCCTGGGCGAAGTCGATGGTCTGGTGAACAGAATGCTCGAGCAAGACTTTTGGGGAAACTACCTGATTGAACGCTACTCGGTTGAAGTGGAGGCGAACAAACACCGCTATCAGAGCCTGTTCGACCAGTTGGAAACCTTGCGCACCACGCAGCGCGAATGGCTCGAGTCGACGTCAGACATTGAGAAAGCCGACCTGCGCAACCGGCTCTGGGAACTCATCAACGTTCTGCCCGTTCCAGAGACCGTAGTCTTTGCCGATGAGCCCATCAGCGAATCTGACTTCGATCGTTTTCTCATCGACCTGGGTGACGAGGAGAAACAGATGGCGAGACAACTGACCCGAGAGGCGCTGCGCAAAGCCGGCCAATAAAGTCCACAAAGCAAGTCAAAGGCAGCCTGACGCGTCAGGCTGCCGCACATCAAGGCGCAGCGGCGATGAATATCAGTTGCACATTGCCGTAGTAAACACCCGGTTTGTAGCCGCCGACAGGCACTTTCGGCACGATCTCCAAGGGAAAGCGGCCACCGGCGATTGCTTGTGCAGCGGTCAGCACTTCCCGCGATCGTGGGTCATGGCTCAACTCCTTGCCATTGAAGCTGACGCGCAAATAAATGTTCTGATCGTCACGCCCGTTGGTCAGATACGGTTCTGCTTCCAACCGTGCTTCGATCGCGCTGGTGTCGTGCTTGACGTCGAAATTCTTGCGCAGCCCCTCCAATGTCCTGGTGTGGATGTTCCACGGCAACGTCTGTTCAAGGTGTATCCAGTTCGACTCGGCGGGGATGATGTAAAACCCCAGCGTCGGGATATCCACCGACACCTCGAACGTGCGCTCCTCCCGGGCCGCAAAAGCCTGGGTACTTATCAGCGCCATCACGCTCATCCACACGGCGATGGTCGATTGCTTGATCATGTCAGGTACCTGTTGCGTCAAAAAATACCGCGAGCCAGCCAAGGTGACTCGCCCCTCCCGGTATTACTGGCTGGCGATGCGCAGCGTTTTTTTCGATGCGCCTTCCACCAGGTTGAAGCGATATTCGCGGCCGGGCTTTTTCTCGAACTCAAAGGTTTTACCGGCCAGAATGTGGTGTTTGGTGGTCGGCTCACACTCGGTTTCGTTTTTCAGCGAGCAGTTGCGAAACTCATCGATCAGCACCACGGTATTGCCGTTGTTACGCAGCCGGTAAACACCGGGACTGTCATCGATCACGCTGTCGAAGCGACTGTTTTTCGGTCGGACAAAAAACACCGTGCCAAACCCGGTCATCACGTTGACCCCCGCCGACAGGTTGTGTTTGTAGGCATCGCGCTCTTCACTCGACACCGCGAATTCGTCTTCTTTCTCTGGCACCACCGGCACGAAGCGCACGCGGAAATAACGCTCGGTGTCACGTTCGCCCATGTGCAACAAACGCGTACCCTGCATGCCTTTGGCCGGCACGATCAGTCGTGCGGGGCTGGCCATCAAGCCATCCCGACCGCTGCCGTCCGCCTGGGTCTTGAGCGGAATTTCACGATGGCTGCCATCGGCGTCGTAGACGATTTCCAGGATGTTGACCTTGACGAACGCAGTACTGTCTCCGCTGTTGAACACGCGTTTGAGATACGTGCTCTTGTCGCTGTCGAGGTAGTCGTAAACCGTTCCGACATTGATTTGCGGTCCGGCGAAAGCCGCCAGGGAAAAACCGCTCAAACCCAGCAGTGCCCACAAACGTTTCATACTCTTGAACCTCATCACATAGAACACAAATCGGACTCGCGCCATCGATACGCGGGCCATCAGACTTCCGAATCCCAGATCACGGTGACTTTGCCGCGATAGGTGGACGCCACACCGGGTTGAATCATGAATTCCATCTGATGTGGCGGGATCTCGAAGTGCAGAATTCCCGGTGCTCGATCTACATAAAAACCAGGTTGAAATTGCTGCGCATTGGCAGCCCCTGTTCTGAGTCGCTGGCGCTTGACCGGTTGCCCCGCGAGATTGGTCAACCCGTTTGGCAGACTGACGCTGACTTGCAATTCGACCGAGCGTCTAGACACCGGATCAAGAATCAGGCAGTCATAGGGGAAACCAGTGATTTCACACTCCAGCAGCATCTTGAACCGCGAAGACGCGGAGATATTGAACGTCTGGTCCCGAAACAAACGCACAGGTTTACGCCCCGCGTGCAACCAGCTTTGCCAGCCGCCCGCCGGGACCAGTTGGATTTTTTCGCCTCCTGGGGGGATGTCGACCTTGAGGGTGTGCTGAACATCCAATACAAAATTCAGGGTCAGGTCGGGGTCGCTCGGCAGCATCACATCGCCCATGTCGAAGTCACCACCGGGACCAATGCGATAACTCACGTCCCCCGTATAAAGCCCGGATGACATCGTCAGCGGATTGGGGGTTTTAAGCTCATAGGAGAAGTCCAGGTAGTCATAAGTCATGGCTGGTATCGGAAAACTCGCAGTCTTGACGCAGGTCCCTTGTACCGGGGTCTTCCAGAAGAACCGGTAGTAGTTGTCCGAATACAGCCCGACACCACTGTAGGCGCAGGGAGGTGCCGCGTTTACCCAGCCTCCCCCCGGACCGCCCCATAAGGCGCGGTGCCCTTCAATGGCCGTGGCGGCACCTGTCAGATTGACCGCGGTATCACTGAGGATGTATCTGGAACCGAAACCGGCAATACGCACCTCGACGGTTTCCGTTTCGCCCGTTTCCCGGTTCGTCACCGTTAACGGACGCCACAGGGCCGGAATGCTGAACATCGCACTGTTGCGCGGCGACGCATTGGGTTGCATGGTGCTCGCCGATTCGAAACGCATGGGCAGGCGAATGCTGAAGGTCTCGTTGTCCCGGCATTCGCTGGGATAGTCGGCACAATAGCCACTGACCGGCGTTTTATTAACGAACAGATTTCGTTGCGGGTTGGCAGAGTCCGGGGTGAACAGCGCCCGGATCTCCTGATTCACCGCCTGTGCCGAAGGCGCCGCGACGACGGCCAGCATCCCCAGCCAGCGACTGCGCCGCAGCAGGCGGGAACATGTAGACGTTAGTTTCATGATCACACTCTCTTGAACATCGGAATCGGGGCCGTTCAACCTGCCGTGCGTTGGTTGGAAGTGGCATCCGCCAACGTGTCCGGCGAACACCGCAGATCACCGATCATCAGCACGTTGTTTTCACTGCGGTGCTTGTCGATATCAAGGCGGAACTGGCACAGCAACTGGTCTGCGTAACGTACTTCCAGGGTTGGCGAGCCGGCATTCATTTCCATGGAGAAGAAGCCATCGACTTCGCTGACCCCACGGCTGGCGTGGTTGATCACGTGATGGCCCTTGAGCGGCTGTCCTTGCGGGTCGAGCAAGCGGCCGAGCACGGTCAGGGTTTTCATGACACGGACCTTGCGGTACTCCACGCCTCCCTTGTTCAGGTGATAGCGCGTGCGTGCCGGCTCGATGCTCGCCGCCGGGACGTCGTTGCCTTCGAAGTCGAAGCTCACCGAACTGTTTTTGTAAGCGGTGAGCGGTATGAAATTGCGTCCGGGACGCAAGGCAGCGCTGCCACCGCTGAGGTCGTCGGCACGCAGGGCAATGCCGTCGATGTCGGACTCGACATCGACAATCATCCCGGCGCCACGTCCTTGGTGCTGACTGGTCAACGCCATGCGCTGCGCTCCAACGACTAGCGTGCTGTCGAGGTTCAAACCACCGGTGAAATTGTCGTTGAAGGACGAACGCTGGATGAACCCGTCACCATTGATGGCATCGGTGCGAAAGTTCGCCAGGCTCGACAATCCGACACCGTAGGTATCGGTCAGCGCGGTCACCGATACGCTCTGCAACACATGGTCTTGCAGGTCCTTTCGCCAACCCAGGGAGGCGTTGTTGTCACGGCTGCCATCACGGGCGGTGCGGCTGCCGATGCTGCCGGAAACCTGCTGCCCCGGGCCACCGAGCGCCATGTTGATGCTCAGGTCGACCCCGCGATTACGCGCATCACCACTGCTGTAGCTGCCGGGGCGATCAAACAGCGAGAGCCGCCAGTTGGCATCGCTGCCGAACAGAACGGTGCGTTGCGTCCAGCCCAGGTCCACCCCCATACCTTCGACGTTGCCCTCGCTGTGGGACACCCGTGCGTTGAGCGAGCTTTTGCGGCTGATCCGGTGGTTCAGCGCCAATGACGAATTGCTGGTCTGGCCGGTGAACACATTGCGCTGACGCACTCGGGTGCCGTCGGGCAATGTGTCGAAGGTGTTGGTGGTGTCTAGCCAGCTGCGGTTGTGGCTGATCACCAGACTGCCGGCGCCATAGTTGTACAGGCCTTGAAAATCGGCACCGGTGCCGTGGTCTTCGGTCTGGTACAGGTTGGCATAGAGGCTGACGCTGTTGGCCAGGCTCCAGTCGATGGAGCTGCCGTACTGCAGCTTGTCACTGACCTGGCGTGCCGACAGCCCGAGAATCACCCGTGGGTGCAGCAAGTAGTTGAATGACGCCCCCACCGTCGCATCGCCGCTCTCTTGATCATTCCAATTACTCATCAATTTGCTTTCCTGTCCGGCAAACAGGTTGTAGCGCCAACGCTCATCGTGGTTGCGCCAATTGTTCGGCTTGTAAATCAACTCCTGGGTGGTCGATGTGATTTGACCGTCTTCGATCAACCGCACTTCCACCTCGTAAATGCCACCGGGCAACGGACGGGTGTCGAGGGTTTGCAAACCCGCCGGAACCGACTGGGTATTGATCAGCAAGCCGTCGCGGTAAATTTCCACGGAACCCTGTCGGTTGGCCGTGACATAAACCGGATAGACACTGGGTTTCGGGCTGTCGATCGCCAGGCTGTCGGAACTGCCGAACATCACGCCCACCGCCGTATCGGGGCTGGTGCCGAACGAACGGGGCTCGCGCGTCAGGCCTTCGGAATTGGGGGTGAAGTAGCCCAGTCGGAAAAAACGGCCCTCCAGTTCGCGCTGGCTATAGAGCTCGTGCACCGCGTGGTAGGTCTTGTTGTCCGGACCACCAAGACGGGACAGTTGCATGTTGAAGGTCTGGCTCCAGTTGCCCAGGCTGCCGCTGGCCTCCAGGCCGAAACGACCGCCCAGGTCCTGATCCTGGCCGCCATTGAGATTGAGCTGGTTACGTACCATCAGGCCATTGCTGCCGCCTTCGGGCTGATCGTAGAAACGCTTGGCTTCGCTGTCGCGCTCGGCATTTTCAGTGACGATCGACAGCAATGAATTTTCGAGGTTGTAGTGAACCGCCAGCATCTGCTCCGGGCATTGGCCTGTGCAGGTGCCCAGCGTCACACCGGGTTTGAGAATATCGGCCCAGGTATCACGCTCACTTGCAGTGAAGCGGCTTTCGCTGGTGTCGGTGAAATCGAGCAGCGTTACCCGGTCATCACGGGACAACACAATCATCGCCTCACCCAGTGGTTGTTGATCGAGTTCGACACGAACCGCCAAGGGAACATCGAAGAAATGCTCCTCGAACTCGGCCGGCAAGCCCTTGGCCTGTGCCAGCAAACTTCGCGGCGAGTTATCAACGGAAGTGGGCGCCGCAAATGCACTGCTACATAACAGCAGCGCAAGCGCCGCCGCGATGGGCGTCATCGGGAACATGAACGAGTTCTCTAATTACAAAGGAGTTAAAGCACGGCCGACAAACCGGAAAGTTTGCCGACCGAGAACGTCACTTGATATAAGTAAACGGTTTGCCGTCGCGAATATTACTTAGACGGAAGGCTCGACAACCAACATCACGACGCCGGTGTAATCGCCTGCATCAGGTTTTTGCGTGGTCACCGCACTGATTTTGAATGGCGCGCGATAACGGGTATTGGACTCTTCATCTCCAACAACTTCCTGTGAAGTGGTTGTCAGCGTCTTGCCATTGAGCTCGACTTTCAAGTCGATGCTTTTGTTACCGGCAATCAGCTTGGGGACGCCTTCAAGTCGTGCGTTGACCTTGCCGGCGGTATGAAGCACATCAAAGTGCCCATCGACGGATCTCATGGAGTCGGTAGAGGGGTTGTAGCTCATGTCCTGATCCTTGTTGACCAGATCAAAGTCAACCGGCACCGCATAGAAGTCGTCAGCATTGACAGTAGCAACCAGACTGATGGTGTGCCTGGCTTCGGTAGCGGCAAACGCCATCGAAGAACTCAGAGCCAAAACAGCCAGGGGAGCAGCGAACGCGATTTTCTTGAACATCTTTCAGTACCTGTGTTTTTAAAAGGATGAAGGGCTGAAAGTTCATACAGAGCAAAACTGTCACGAGCAGCTATTTGCCCAGCTGAACTTTCAACGCCGAAAGATGATCGACCAATTGTTCTTGAAAGTAAGCAAGAAAGTTCCTGCAAGTGCGTAGCCGGAGTGCCATGACAGTAGAAAGAAAAAAACGGAAATAACTACAGAAGCGATGTTTGACTGTAAGAGACAGACTACAAACAGCATCCTGCCTGCAATGATATTCGAGATATTAACAAAGTACCTTCTGTAAGACCAATACCACAACCCCAGCAAACAATGGAGCAAACTAATACATTAGAGAGTTAACACTAATTTCTGAGATTTTACCTGTACTAATAAGCTCTATTTTTTCGATTTGACCTTCAAGCCAGGGCCGATGCAGGGATTGCCGTTGGTCAGGAGCCTTTGCTTTTTCGTTAAGATATATCTTAAGTTGTATCTAAAGACGACGAGAGAAAGCAGAAAATGAGAGACCATCATTCCCCCCACCGCGAACACGGCGACAACCGTGACTGCTTTGAGAAACGTCCCGCCCGCGAACGCGGCGGCCGTGGGCCCCGGGTGTTTGCCCCCGGCGATCTGAAGTTGTTGCTGCCGGCATTGATCGCCGAACAGCCGTGCCATGGCTACGACCTGATCCGCCAGATCGAAGGCATGTTCGAGGGCGCCTACTGCCCCAGCCCCGGCGTGATCTACCCGACCCTGACGTTCCTGGAAGAAAGCGAACTGATCCTGGGCGACGCCGAAGGCGGAAAAAAACGCTACACCATCACCGATGCCGGACGTCTATTCCTGCAAGAGCAAGCCGTAGCACTGGATGGCGTGCGGATGCGCATCGACGTCAGCAAGCGTTCGCTGCGCGGCCATGATCGCCCGGCGGAAATCCATGAGGCTGTGCATAACCTGCGCCACGCCCTGCAAATGCACCATGGACGCTGGAGCCCGGACGAAATCCTGCGGGTACGTGACCTGCTCAACGACACCGCCAAAGCCATCGTCGACGGCCCCGCCGTTCAACCCGTTCAGGAGAACGCCGAATGACTGAAGTCATCGCCTCAACCATTCACCGTGTCATGCACGAAATCAAACGCCGTCGCCTGGAAGTGTTGCGCGTGGTCGACCTGACCCCGCGCATGCGCCGGATTACCCTGGGTGGCCCTGAATTGGCGGGCTTCGTCAGCCTGGGCACGGACGATCACGTCAAGTTGTTGTTCCCGCAGAATGCCGAACAGGCCGCGGCGCTGGAAACCCTGGTACTGGGCGCCGGCAAGGACAACGGTCCGCTGCCTGAGATGCGTGACTACACCCCGCGCCGCTATGACCTCGATACCCTGGAGTTGGACATCGACTTCGTACTGCACGGCGACGGCCCTGCCTCGACCTGGGCGGCGCAGGCCCAGCCCGGGCAGTTCCTGCACATCGGCGGGCCACGGGGCTCGATGATCGTGCCGGACATCTTCGACAGCTATTTGCTGATCGGCGACGAAACCGCCCTGCCCGCCATCGCCCGGCGTCTGGAAGGCCTGGCGGCCAACCGCCGTGCGCTGGTGATCGTCGAAGTGGAAAACGGCAAGGAGCAGCAGGTGCTGCACAGTGCGGCCGAGGTCAATGTGATCTGGGTGCTGCGCGAAGGTGGCAAGGACAATCTGCTGGCTACCGTGCGCCAGATCCAGATGCCAGCCGGCAGCCTGTATGCGTGGGTGGCGACCGAGAGCAAGGTGTCGCGGCAGACTCGTCGGGTGTTGCTCGATGAGCATGGGCTGGACGAGCAGTTCGTCAAGGCGGTTGGGTACTGGAAACTGGGGGACAGCGGCGAGGAGTGATATCCACTCAATCGCAGGCTGAAGATTTTGTGGCGAGGGAGCTTGTCGGATCGCCGCACCGTCCCGCTCGGCTGCGAAGCAGTCGTAAATCTGCGCATTGGGTGTATCAGATTAACCAGGTTGCAGGTTTTAGCACTGCTGCGCAGTGCAACGGGAGCAAGCTCCCTCGCCACAAAAGGTGCTCAAAACACCCATAGCGCTCACCTTCGAGCCCGCCACCGATCCAGCCCGATCACCAGCAACGCAATCACCACAAACCCAGCCAATAACCCGCCGGCATTGATGAACACCTGTGGATAACCGAGTTTGTCCACGTCCACGAAGGGATACGGGTAAACCGCCAGCAGATGCCCGCGCAACAGCGCATAGGCGAAATACAGCAGTGGATAAATCACCCACAGCGCGATATGCCACACGCGCAATGTGCCCTTGGGCACACAACGCCACCAATACCCCAGAAACAGCAACGGCATGATGTCGTGCAACAGCTCATCGGCCAGCCATTGCCAGCCCTCGGGATGCCACAAGTGGCGCAGCAGCAGGTTGTAGGCGAGGCTCACCACGGCGATGCTCACAGCAATCGCACTGCTGACCCAAGGCTGCAGGAACCAGCGGCGCGCGGCGGACTCGCGGGATGTCCATTCACAGGTCAGCACGGTCGCCACCAAGGTGTTGCTCAGCACGGTGAAATAGCTGAAAAAACTCATCAGCCCGCCGATCAGGCTCGCGCCCAGCGTCCAGCGTGAATGGAGAATCAGGTACATCTGAATGCTCAATCCCGCCCAGCCAAGCATGGCAGCCATGGCCACCAAACGACGGCGTAACGCAGACGGGTCGGCCATGTTCAAAGCGGTCGTTTGGTGCGCATCAACTTCACATACAGGCGTTCGACCTTCTCCCGCGCCCACGGGGTCTTGCGCAGGAACGTCAGGCTCGACTTGATGCTCGGGTCGCTCTTGAAGCAGCGGATATCGATGCGCTCGGCCAGCCCCGACCACTCGTAGTGTTCAACCAGCGCGTTGAGGATCTGTTCCAGCGTCACGCCATGCAACGGATCGGTGTTGTGTTCGGTCATGCCGGGCCTTCGAGCAGAGTGGGAATTGGAAGCCGCGCACCTTACGTTAAATGTAGGTGAAACGGAAAAGATCGCAGCCTGCGGCAGGATACGCATTCCAATGTAGGAGCTGCCGCAGGCTGCGATCTTTTGTCACTGTTACCAAATCCGAAACGATGCATGTCAGCAAAAGCACTTTCTCTATTTGTAACAGAACATTATCCTTGCGCCCCGCTGCCTGCTGAAACGCTTCTGCTTTCGCTTCACGCCTGCTGCTTTCCGTTTATCCCCCAGAAAAAGATCAAGAACTCCGTCTCTATGCCCGACTTTAAAACCCTGCGAGACAGCGCTGTCTTTGCAACTGCTGCCCAGCGAAACATCCTGCCCCTGATCGGTGGCCTCACCGCGCTGGGCCTTGCCTCCTGCGTTCAGGCGGCGCCGGCCTTCGATAGCGATTCACCGTGGATGCTCGGTGACTGGAACGGCACTCGCACAGAGCTCGCGGAAAAAGGCTACGACTTCAAAGTCGATTACACCGGTGAAATGGGCAGCAATCTGCACGGTGGCTACGACCACGACCGCACCGCGCGCTACAGCGACCAGTTCGGCCTGGGCACCCACCTGGACTTGCAGAAGATCCTCGGCTGGGACGATGCCGAATTCCAGTTGACCATCACCGAACGCAACGGCAACAACATCAGCAACGACCGCATCAACGACCCGCGTGTCGGCGGCTTCACCTCGGCCCAGGAAGTCTGGGGCCGCGGCCAGACCTGGCGCCTGACGCAGATGTGGTATCAGCAGAAGTTCTTCGTTGAAAAACTCGACATCAAGGTCGGCCGATTCGGCGAAGGCGAAGATTTCAACAGCTTCCCCTGCGACTTCCAGAACCTGGCGTTCTGCGGTTCCCAGGTCGGCAACTGGGCGGGCGACATCTGGTACAACTGGCCGGTCAGCCAGTGGGCGATGCGGGTCAAATATCACCTGACGCCAGAGCTTTATGCACAGGTCGGTGCGTACGAGCAGAACCCGTCGAACCTTGACCGCGACAACGGCTTCAAGCTCAGCGGTAGCGGCACCCAGGGTGCGGTCCTGCCGGTGGAGCTGGTGTGGACGCCGAAACTCAACGGCCTGCCGGGTGAATATCGCGCCGGTTACTACTACAGCAGCGCCAACGCCACCGACGTCTACAAGGACAGCAATGGCCAACCTGCCGCCCTGACTGGCGAAGCCTACCGCAGCGCCTCGAGTAAACACGGCGTGTGGCTGGGCCTCCAGCAGCAAGTCACCAGCGTCGCCAGCGACCACTCCCGTGGCCTGAGCCTGTTCGCCAACGGCACGATGCACGACAAGAAAACCAACGCCATCGACAACTACGTCCAGGCCGGCCTCGTCTACAAAGGCCCGTTCGACGCGCGCGCCCGGGACGACATTGGTTTCGCCATGGCCCGTGTCCACGTCAACCCGGCCTTTCGCAAGAATGCCGAGGCGACCAACCAGGCCAAGGCCGTCTTCGACTTCGACAATCCGTCCTTCCTGCCGCCCCAGGACACCGAATACAGCGCCGAACTGTATTACGGCGTGCACGTGACCAACTGGCTGACCGTGCGCCCGAACCTGCAATACATCCGCCATCCCGGTGGCGTGAACGAGGTCGATGACGCGCTGATCGGCGGGATCAAGGTCCAGTCGTCGTTCTGACAAACACCACAAAACCCTGTGGGAGCGACATGTGGCGAGGGGGCTTGCCCCCGTTCGGCTGCGAAGCAGTCGCAAAGCATTGCACTCGGTGTGCCTGACACGCCGCAGTTGCAGGTATTGGGGTCGCTTCGCAACCCAACGGGGGCAAGCCCCCTCGCCACACTGCTCGCTCCTACAGGGACTGCGTCAACCACACCAGTTTTATCTGAACCATGCCCGCGCAAGATCGTCATCTACAGTGAACTTGCGCGGGACTACTTGAAACGTCACGGAGAATCACACTATGAGCACTGATAGTGCCTTGGGTCGAAGCCGTCTATGGCCGACCCTGCTCGGCATACTGCTTCTGCTAATGGGCCTGGCCATGCTGGCCGGGGGGATCAAGCTGAGCATGCTCGGCGGCTCGCTGTATTACCTGCTGGCCGGTATCGGCATCGCGCTGAGCGGCGTGTTGCTGATCGCCGCCCGCCGTGCGGCGCTGGGTCTGTACGCACTGGTGCTGTTCGCCAGCACCCTGTGGGCGCTGTGGGAAGTCGGCCTGGACTGGTGGCAACTGGTGCCACGTCTGGCGCTGTGGTTCGCCCTCGGTGTGGTGATGCTGCTGCCGTGGTTCCGTCGTCCATTGCTGATCAACGGCCCTGCCCCCATGGGCACTGGCGCCTTGAGCGTGGCCGTGGTCCTGGCCGGCGCCACCGCCGTAGCCAGCCAGTTCACTCACCCGGGCGAGACCTTAGGCGAGTTGGGTCGTGACTCGGCTGAAATGACCAGCACTGCGCCACAAATGCCTGACGGAGACTGGCAGGCCTATGGCCGCAGCGAGTTCGGTGACCGCTACTCGCCGCTCAAGCAGATCACCCCGGCCAACGCCGGCAAGCTGCAAGAAGCCTGGCGTATCCAGACCGGCGACCTGCCGACCGCCGATGACCCGGTGGAACTGACCAACGAAAACACCCCGCTCAAGGCCAACGGCATGCTCTATGCCTGCACCGCCCATAGCAAGGTGCTGGCGCTGGACCCGGACACCGGCAAGGAGCTGTGGCGTTTCGACCCGCAGATCAAGAGCCCGGTGGGCTTCAAGGGCTTCGCCCACATGACCTGCCGTGGCGTGTCGTACTACGACGAAGCGGCCTACGCCAAGTCTGAAAACGCTGCCTCTGCAGTGATTTCCGAGGCAGGCAAAGCCGTCGCCCAGGCCTGCCCGCGTCGACTGTACCTGCCAACCGCTGATGCACGCCTGATCGCACTCAACGCCGACACCGGCAAGGTCTGCGAAGGTTTCGGTAAAAACGGTGTGGTTGACCTGACTCAAGGCATCGGACCGTTCACCCCCGGTGGCTACTACTCCACCTCGCCCGCAGCGATCACCCGTGACCTGGTGATCATGGGCGGCCACGTCACCGACAACGAGTCGACCAACGAGCCATCCGGTGTAATCCGTGCCTTTGACGTACACGACGGTCATCTGGTGTGGAACTGGGACAGCAACAATCCCGACGCGACCGAACCGCTGCCAGAGGGCGAACACTACAGCCGCAACTCGGCCAACATGTGGTCCCTGGCCAGCGTCGACGAAAAACTCGGCATGGTCTACCTGCCACTGGGTAACCAGACCCCTGACCAGTGGGGCGCAGACCGCACCCCGGGCGCCGAGAAGTTCAGTGCAGGCCTGGTCGCGCTGGATCTGGCCACCGGCAAGGTGCGCTGGAACTACCAGTTCACTCACCACGACCTGTGGGACATGGACGTCGGCAGCCAGCCAACCCTGCTTGACATGAAAACCGCCGACGGCGTGAAACCTGCGCTGATCGCCCCGACCAAACAGGGCAGCCTGTACGTCCTCGACCGTCGCGACGGCACGCCGATCATCCCGATCAAGGAAATCCCGGTTCCGCAAGGCGCCGTGAAAGGTGACCACACCGCGCCGACCCAGGCCCGTTCGAACCTGAACCTGCTGGCCCCGGAACTGACCGAAAAAGCCATGTGGGGCGCCAGCCCGTTCGACCAGATGCTGTGCCGCATCCAGTTCAAGGAGCTGCGTTACGAAGGTCAGTACACCCCTCCGTCGGAACAGGGCAGCCTGATCTATCCGGGTAACGTCGGCGTCTTCAACTGGGGCGGAGTTTCGGTCGACCCGGTTCGCCAGATGCTGTTCACCAGCCCGAACTACATGGCCTTCGTCTCGAAAATGGTGCCTCGCGCCGAAGTCGCGGCCGGCAGCAAGCGCGAGAGCGAAACCGCGGGCGTGCAACCGAACACAGGCGCACCGTACGCGGTGATCATGCACCCGTTCATGTCGCCGTTCGGCGTACCGTGCCAGGCTCCGGCCTGGGGCTACGTGGCCGGCATCGACCTGACCACAAACAAAGTCGTGTGGAAACGCAAGAACGGCACCAGCCGCGACAGCTCGCCATTGCCTATCGGCCTGCCACTCGGCGTGCCAAGCATGGGCGGCTCGATGGTCACCGCCGGCGGGGTCGGCTTCCTCAGCGGCACGCTGGATCAATACCTGCGCGCCTATGACGTCAACACCGGCAACGAGCTTTGGAAATCGCGCCTGCCGGCTGGCGGTCAGGCCACGCCGATGACCTACACCGGCAAGGACGGCAAGCAGTACGTGCTGTTGGTCGTCGGTGGCCACGGCTCACTGGGCACCAAAATGGGTGACTATGTGATTGCGTACAAACTGTCCGAGTAAGTTTTAGCGGCAGTCAAAACAAAGGCGACGCCCTCACAGGCGTCGCCTTTTTTGTGCCACACCGCCCCCCCCTGTGGGAGCGGGCTTGCTCGCGAAAGCGGTGTACCAGAAAACATTTGCATCGACTGACACACTGCATTCGCGAGCAAGCCCGCTCCCACATTTTGACCGTGCACGGCCATGGTTCAGCTAACCTGTCTCTGCGCTGAACACACCTGCGAAACACCGCTTCGCAGAAAATGACCGTTGAAACCACCGCCAACCTGCCCCATCTAAGACCCATACCCATTGCGCAGGTGCCCCCATGAGCGACCAGCAGGAATTCCCCGAAGACCCGAGCGAATACGCCGATCCGGAAAACGCCCCGCAGCACAAACCTGGCAAAGGCCTGGCCTTGCCTGGCCAGAACCTGCCGGACAAGGTCTACATCATCCCGATTCACAACCGCCCGTTTTTCCCGGCCCAAGTGTTGCCGGTCATCGTCAACGAAGAGCCGTGGGCCGAGACCCTGGACCTGGTGGCCAAGTCCGAACACCACTCCCTGGCCCTGTTCTACATGGACAGCCCCCAGGAAGACCCGCGCCACTTCGACACCTCGGCCCTGCCGCTCTACGGCACCCTGGTGAAGGTGCACCACGCCAGCCGCGAAAACGGCAAGCTGCAATTCGTCGCCCAAGGCCTGACCCGCGTCCGCCTCAAGACCTGGCTCAAGCATCACCGCCCGCCATACCTGGTGGAAGTCGAGTACCCGCACCAGCCCACCGAGCCGACCGACGAGGTCAAGGCCTACGGCATGGCGCTGATCAACGCGATCAAGGAACTGCTGCCGCTCAACCCGCTGTACAGCGAAGAGTTGAAGAACTACCTCAACCGCTTCAGCCCCAACGATCCGTCGCCGCTGACCGATTTCGCCGCCGCGCTCACATCGGCCACCGGTAGTGAGCTGCAGGAAGTGCTCGACTGCGTGCCGATGCTCAAGCGCATGGAAAAAGTCCTGCCGATGTTGCGCAAAGAAGTCGAAGTCGCGCGCCTGCAAAAAGAGATTTCCGCCGAAGTTAACCGCAAGATCGGTGAACATCAGCGCGAGTTCTTCCTCAAGGAACAACTCAAGGTCATCCAGCAGGAACTCGGCTTGACCAAGGACGACCGCAGCTCCGATCTCGAACAGTTCGAACAGCGGCTGGTGGGCAAAGTCCTGCCGGCGCAGGTGCAGAAACGCCTCGAAGAGGAAATGAACAAGCTGTCGATCCTCGAAACCGGCTCGCCGGAATATGCGGTCACCCGCAATTACATCGACTGGGCGACCTCGGTGCCGTGGGGCGTGTACGGCGAGGACAAACTCGACCTCAAGCACGCTCGAAAGGTGCTGGACAAACACCACGCCGGCCTCGATGACATCAAGGACCGCATCCTCGAATTCCTCGCGGTCGGCGCCTATAAGGGCGAGATCAGCGGTTCCATCGTATTGCTGGTGGGGCCGCCGGGCGTGGGCAAGACCAGCGTCGGCAAATCCATCGCCGAATCCCTGGGCCGGCCGTTCTACCGCTTCAGCCTCGGCGGCATGCGCGACGAAGCCGAGATCAAGGGCCATCGCCGCACCTACATCGGTGCGCAGCCGGGCAAACTGGTGCAGGCGTTGAAAGACGTCGAAGTGATGAACCCGGTGATCATGCTCGATGAAATCGACAAAATGGGCCAGAGCTACCAGGGCGACCCGGCCTCGGCGTTGCTGGAAACCCTGGATCCGGAGCAGAACGTCGAGTTCCTCGACCACTATCTGGACCTGCGGCTGGACCTGTCGAAAGTGCTGTTCGTGTGCACCGCCAACACCCTCGATTCGATCCCCGGCCCATTGCTGGACCGGATGGAAGTGATTCGCCTGTCGGGCTACATCACCGAGGAAAAGGTCGCCATCGCCAAGCGTCACCTGTGGCCCAAGCAGCTTGAGAAAGCCGGCGTGTCCAAGGGCAGCCTGAGCATCAGCGACAGCGCGCTCAAGGCGCTGATCGACGGTTATGCCCGTGAAGCCGGCGTGCGCCAGCTGGAAAAAAACCTCGGCAAACTGGTGCGCAAAGCGGTGATGAAACTGCTCGACGAGCCGAAGGCGGTAATCAAGCTCGGCCCGAAAGACCTCGAAACATCCCTCGGCAAACCGGTGTTCCGCAACGAACAGGTGCTGTCGGGTGTCGGCGTGATCACTGGTCTTGCCTGGACCAGCATGGGCGGCGCAACCCTGCCGATCGAAGCCACGCGCATCCACACCCTCAACCGTGGGTTCAAGCTCACCGGACAGTTGGGTGACGTGATGAAAGAGTCGGCGGAAATCGCCTACAGCTACGTCAGCTCGCACCTGAAGTCCTATGGCGGCGATCCGAAATTCTTCGACGAGGCCTTCGTCCACCTGCACGTGCCGGAAGGCGCCACGCCGAAAGACGGCCCGAGCGCCGGCGTAACCATGGCCAGCGCCCTGCTTTCGCTGGCGCGCAATCAGCCACCGAAAAAAGGCGTAGCCATGACCGGCGAACTGACGTTGACCGGGCATGTACTGCCGATTGGCGGAGTGCGGGAAAAGGTGATTGCGGCGCGGCGGCAGAAGATTTTCGAGCTGATTCTGCCGGAGGCGAATCAGGGCAATTTCGAGGAGCTGCCGGAGTACCTGAAGGAAGGCATTACCGTGCACTTTGCCAAGAAGTTTGCAGATGTGGCGAAGGTGTTGTTCTGATGTTCCTGTAGCGCCTGTACCGCCGTCTTCGCGGGCAAGCCCGCGAAGGCGTCAGTCCTGACACCACCGCCCAGGCTGACTGTCACACTTTGTCTCATCTTAAGTTATGCTCGCCGTTCGTCGTGAACGCCGGAGCCCCTGACCCCATGTCCCCCATTCGCCTGCTTGTCCCCCTCGCCCTCGCCTTGCTGGCCGCATGCGCCACGCAACCTGCACACAACGTGACCGTGGAAAAACAAAGCGAATGTCCGGTGAAACTCACCAACGGGCAAAACCTGATCCTGACCCTGCCGAGCAATCCGACCACGGGCTATCGCTGGGCGATTCAAGATTCGGCCGGCGGCGTGTTGCACACCCTGGGGCCAGAGGTTTATCGAAATCCGGAAGATGCCGGTATCGTCGGCGCGGCCGGGGTCTCGACCTGGCGCTTTCAGGCTTTTGCGCCCGGCACCGGGCGTTTGCGCCTGACCTCGCAACAGCCGTGGGCGCCGGAAGTGTTGCCGGTGGACTCGTTCGACTGCGCGATCTCGGTTAACTGACCATGGGCTGGCTGATTCTGGCGCTGATGGGCGCGGTGACCTTCCTTTATGGCCTGAGCGTGCATGCGTCTCTGCTGTGCCTGCTGGTCAAGCCGCTGCCGGTGCTGGCCCTGCTGGGCTGGCTGCAAGACGCACCGCCCGGTGAATATCGGAGCTGGATCAGCCTGGGGTTGATATTTTCCCTGCTCGGCGATGTGTTGCTGGCATGGCCGGGGGATTTGTTCGTGTTTGGGCTGGGTGCGTTTCTGGTCGCGCATCTGGCTTATCTCAAGGCTTATCTGAGCGATTGCCGACGCCTGGCCGTGCTGCCGCTGGTGCTGGCCCTTGGCGTCGGTGCCGTCCTGCTGGGGATTCTGATTTCCAACGGCCTCGGCCCCTTGCTGTTGCCAGTGATTGTCTATGGCACGGCGATCAGCGCCATGCTCTGGCGCGCGCTGGCCCGGCTCGGCACCGAGGTGCCCAAGCGTTCGGCGCTTTTGGCAGCAGCGGGGGCGGTGGCGTTTGTGTTCTCCGACAGCGTAATCGGCATCAGCCGGTTTGTGGTGCCGTTCGATGCCGCGCCTTATGTGATCATCCTCAGTTACTGGCTGGGGCAATGGGGGATCACAGCCTCGGCATTCCCCCAAAGATCACGTTAACCCCTGTGGCGAGGGAGCTTGTCGGAACGCCGCACCGTCCCGCTCGGCTGCGCAGCAGTCGCAACCCCGGCCAGTCTGATCCATCTGATTAAACCGGTTTGAATGGTATTGGGGCCGCTGCGCGGCCCAGCGGGAGCAAGCTCCCTCGCCACAACAGCGTTTCCAACCGCTAACCCCCGCCGCTTTATCAGACAACCCGCGCATCCCCGCGCCAACTTGGCTAAAATGCCGGCCTTTTCCACCTACACCGCTGGAACCGCCGTGAGCAAAGAACCCGATCGCCTTTTCGCCCAGCCTTTGGCCCAGGTGCCTGACTTCGCCTTCAACGAGGACGTGGTGCGGGTGTTCCCGGACATGATCAAGCGCTCGGTGCCGGGTTATCCGACCATCGTGGAAAACCTCGGCGTGCTTGCCGCGCAGTTTGCCCAGCCCAACAGTGTGCTCTACGACCTCGGCTCGTCGCTGGGCGCCGTGACCCAGGCCCTGCGCCGGCACGTGCGCACCGACGGTTGCCGTGTCATCGCTGTGGATAACTCCGCGGCGATGGTCGAACGCTGCCGCGAGTACCTCAACGGGCAGGATTCGATGTTCCAGGAGTTGCTGCCGGTTGAAGTGATCGAGGGCGACATCCTGGCGCTGGAGTTCCAGCCGGCCTCGGTGGTAGCGCTGAACTTCACCCTGCAATTCATCGCCCCGGAGCAGCGCACGGCGTTGCTGTCGCGCATCCGTCAGTCGCTGTTGCCCGGCGGTGCCCTGATCCTCTCGGAAAAACTGCGCTTCGAAGACGAGCAGGAGCACGCACTGCTCACCGACCTGCACATCGCCTTCAAACGCGCTAACGGCTACAGCGAGCTGGAAATCGCCCAGAAGCGCAGCGCCATCGAAAACGTCATGAAGCCCGACAGCCTCGAAGAACACCGCGAACGCCTGCTGGCCGCCGGGTTCTCGAAAGTCGTGCCGTGGTTCCAGTGTCTTAACTTTGCCTCGTTGATTGCCTTGCCATGATTGATCTGTCCCCCCTCGCCCGCCGTCTGGCCGGCACCCCGCTGGCCGACTGGGCCAGCACCCTGCAAGCGCAACTCGACAAGAAAATGGAAAAGGGCCATGGCGACCTGGAACGCTGGCAAAGCGCGCTGGACGCCCTGCCGAAGATCCAGCCGAGCGAAGTCGATTTGCTCAATGGTTTGAAGCTGGATACCGATTGCGACGATGAAACCCGCGCGCAAATGCGTACTGCATTGATGGGCCTGTCGCCATGGCGCAAGGGGCCGTTCGACCTGTTCGGCGTGCATGTCGATACCGAATGGCGCTCGGACTGGAAGTGGTCGCGGGTCGCTCCGCACCTGGACCTGAAAGGCAAGCGCATCCTCGATGTCGGCTGCGGCAACGGCTATTACATGTGGCGCATGCTTGGCGCTGGCGCGGACAGCGTGATCGGCGTCGATCCGAACTGGCTGTTCTTCTGCCAGTTCCAGGCGGTGCAGCGTTACTTGTCCGAGCCGAATGCCTGGCACCTGCCCTTCCCGTTCGAAGACCTGCCGCCGAACCTCGAAGGGTTCGACACGGTATTTTCCATGGGCGTGTTCTACCACCGCCGTTCGCCCATCGAGCATTTGCTGGCGCTGAAGGATTGCCTGGTCAAGGGTGGTGAACTGGTGCTGGAAACCCTGGTGGTCGAAGGCGACAAGCATCAGGTGCTGGTGCCGGAAGACCGCTACGCGCAGATGCGCAACGTGTGGTTCCTGCCGTCGGTGCCGGCGCTGGAGTTGTGGCTGCGTCGGGCCGGGTTCACGGATGTGAAGTGCGTGGATGTGAGCACCACCACGGTCGAGGAACAGCGCGGGACGGAGTGGATGAAGTATCAGTCGCTGAGCGATTTCCTCGATCCCGAGGATCACAGCAAGACCGTTGAAGGGCTGCCGGCGCCGATGCGCGCCGTCATTGTCGCCCGCAAGTAAACCCCAATCTCCCGATCAACGGAGATCAAAATGTGGGAGCGGGCTTGCTCGCGAAGAGGGAGTGTCAGTCAACATTAATGTGTCTGACCCACCGCTTTCGCGAGCAAGCCCGCTCCCACAGGGGTTCGGTGTTCAGTCTGAGGACTTCGCGCGCCGTGCCTTGAAGAATTCGCTGAGCACCGCCCCACACTCCTCCGCCAACACCCCGCCTTCATACAACACCCGGTGATTCAAAAAACCCTGGGTAAAAAACTGCCCCTGGCTCTGCACGATCCCGGCTTTCGGCTCCAGCGCACCGTACACCACACGCGCAATCCGCGAATGCACGATCAGGCCTGCGCACATGCTGCACGGTTCCAGCGTCACATACAGCGTGCTACCCGGCAGGCGGTAGTTGCTCACGGCCTGAGCGGCGGCGCGGATCGCGACCATCTCGGCGTGAGCGCTCGGGTCGCTGCCAGTGATCGGACAGTTGAAGCCGCGACCAATGATTTCCCCGTCCTGCACCAGCACCGCGCCCACCGGCACTTCGCCGAGGGCCGCGCCTTGGGCCGCCAGTGCCAGGGCCTCACGCATGAATTCGCGATCACGGCTGCGGTCGATGATGGCGGCGGGACGAATCTGACGCATCACGCCACCTCGATGGCGGCCATCAGGCCGGTTTCCATGTGGTCGATCACATGGCAGTGAAACATCCATACACCCGGGTTATCCGCCACCAGCGCTACCTGCGCGCGCTCGTTCTTGCCCAGCAGGTAGGTGTCAGTGAAGTACGGAATGACCTTGTGCCGGTTCGAGGCGATGACCTTGAAACTCATGCCGTGCAGGTGAATTGGGTGCTGGTACTGAGTCATGTTCTTCAATTCGAAAATGTAGCTCTTGCCCTTCTCAAGCTTGGCAATCGGGCGGTCGGCGCAGGTCTTGTCGGTGATGTCCCACGCCTTGCCGTTAATCTGCCACAGGCTCGGCGGCTTGCCGTTGTCGACATTGACCGACACCGAGCCGACCCATTCGAAATTGAAGTTGAGTTTCTCGGCATTGGCCAGGTCCGGCTCGGCGATCGGGTTGGCCGGCAGGGCCGGCGGCCACTCGGTCGGCGCATCGGTATTGGCCACCGAACGGAACGTGCCCAGGCGCACCGGACCGTTGCGCAGCGACAACTCCTCACCGGCCGGCGGCGCCTTGATCGCCAGGCAAATGCGCATGCCCGGACCGAGCCAGTATTCCTTGCCGAGTGGACGCGGTTCGATCGGATTGCCGTCCAGCGCATAGATCTGCGCTTCGACGCCGGGAATGTTCAGGCGATAAGTCAGGGTGTTATCGAGGTTGAGCAGGCGTACACGGGTGATCTGCCCGGCCGGCAGGTCGATCACCGCTTGCGGCACGCCATTGATGGTCGCCAGGCGCCCCGCCGTACCGCCACGGGCCGCTTCACGGGGAATGCTGAACTCGACGAAATTGCCGACGTCGTCGACATGCCAGCTCTTGAGGCTCAAGGTCTTTTCATACTTGAAACCGGTCGGCTCGCGTTCGTCGATGATCAACGGGCCGACCAGGCCACGGCCGAGTTCCTCACTGCTGTTCACATGCGGGTGATACCAGTAGCTGCCGGCATCCGGCACGCGGAATTTGTAGTCGAAGTATTCACCCGGCAACACTGGCAATTGCGACACGTAAGGCACACCGTCCATTTCCAGCGGCAGGCGGATCCCATGCCAGTGAATGGTGGTGGCGACCGGCAGATGGTTGATGAAGCGCACCCGCAGCCATTCACCCTGGCGCGCCCGCAATTCGGTGCCCGGCGCCGACGGACCGAAGGCCCAGGCCTGGGTCTTGTGCCCGGCGACCAGTTCCACGTCCAGCGGCGCTGCGATCAGCTCGTAATCGTGGCCCGCCTCGGCGTCAGCCATCTTGCCCAGCCAGTAGCGCGACGCGCCCCCCGCACCGACACCAACGACAACAAGACCGGCCAGGCCACCGAGGATTTGGCGACGGGTAAACGACATGAACTCAACTACCTCACGTATCAGCGACAGGCCCGGGGCCCGCAAAAGGCGAATACGATACACCCGCAGTTGTGAAAGAAACAGCAAAGCGGGCGTGACGACGGGCCGCAGCGGGGCTGCAATCTGTTCAGCTCTGCCTCTGACAACACAGATCCATCAATACCGGGCACCGTGCGCCGTCATTCCTACAGATCCGGCTGTAGTCCGCAGCGCATAGTGCCGACTTCAAACCCATCCATTTCTCAAGGAGAGAGAAATGAATTCTTCAGATACAAACTCACAATTCCTACTTCCCAACCCCGACGACGTGCGGGCCCTCAACGACCTGGTGGTCCCGTTCGTGGAAGCATGCCCCGACATGCACGACATGGCCCATATCGAAGCCCGGGGGATTCTGGACAAATACGGCATCCAGCACATCGATCCGGACCGGGTCTGGTGGCACCGTTTCGACAACACCTCGGTGTCCAGCAACAAGGCCTTCCTGTTCTGGGAGCACTACCCCAAGCCCATTGAGTCGCTGACCTTGCCGCAACTGGTGATCCAGCGCTTTCAAGCCCACGACCAGGACAACGCCGACTTGCTGGACAGTGACGGCGGTTTCTACAACGAGGGGGCGAACGCCCGGATCTACAACGAAACCAACGAAGTGAAGATGTACCCAAGCGTGGTCATCAAGGACCTGTGGCGCATCAATTTTCACGACCGCTATTGGGACAAGATGGGCGCCTTCTGGCGCAATCATTCGGACAACTTCCGAACCCTGGCCAAGCTCAATTTCATTTCCAAGGCGCTGGAGGAGCACGATGGCTCACGCCTGAGCAACGAGAACCTCAAGACCGTGCTCAAGGCCGTGGCCGGCCATCTCTCCTGGCCCATCACCCTCGACATGCTCCACGCCCATGAGCCGCCTGCCGAAGGCCTGCGGGTCGCGCCGCTGTACATCGGCAACTACTTCGCCTGCGACATACTGCGCATCATCGACCGCCAGGGTCGGCAGATCCTGTATACCCCTGGCGAAACAGATGCCTTCCATGTATTCGAAACCTCCCACGACCTGCACTGGTGGCTGTTGTGCCAGAACAACCACCCGGATAATCGCGCCCGGTTCATGGCGCACTTTCCCCTGTCGGCCCAACAACAGGATGGCGACAACGTCGGCCTGAATCACACGATCGACCTGCTGTACTCGACCTGGGGCAAATACGACAGCAGCCTGTTCGATCAGGACGCGCCCGACATCGAGGGTGACGTCTTCAGCTGGATCCGTGACTCGGTCAGGGAACGTATGTTCGACGATGCCGATCTGTCCCTGCGCTCCAATGGCGACCTGCGGGAAAAGATGTGGATCGGCTACCTGAGCACCTTCAGCCGCCTCTTTGGGGCGATGGCCGTGGTGGGCTGGCCGGTTGCCCTGGCGGCTGTCGGCGCCGGCCTGGCCAACATCGGCCTGAACATCGACCTGGCCGTCAACGGGAAGAATACCCAGGAGCGCAAGGCCGGTGTACTCGGCGCCATCTTCAGCAGCATCGATACCCTCTTCAATGCGCTGGCGCTCGGCGGCGCGGTCGAGGTAGCGGAGGTCGGTGAAGCCAACGATGAGTTCACCCCCCAGGAGAATCTCGCCGCCGAAAACGAACACCCCAATGGCGCCCCTCCGAAAATCACCGTTGCCGCTCCTGGCCGAGCCTATGTCCTGGAAGGCGAAAACCCGCTGGCCCCGTTCGAGACCAATGAAGTACTCGATGGGCTGGAGGTAGCGGCCGAGGAAGGCCAGTACCGCAACATTTATCAGCCGGCGACGGGCGGCAACTACATCAGGATCAATGGCGACTACTACCTGGTGCGCTACGTCAACGAGTTGAAGACCTGGGTCATCATCGATCCCGCCAATCCGTTCTCGTTTTACCGCAACCTGCCGGTTCGCTTGAACGCCGCGGGTGAATGGGAACTCCTGACACGGCCCGGGCTGTATGGCGGCGGTAGCATTTTCGGATGCTGGCCATGGGGAAGGACGCCAGAACCTTTACCTAACGTAGCCAGCCCCACCACTGTCTATGACGTGCCCCAGGCGTTACGGGCCGAGTTGCTGCCTATCGTCACTGACGTTTACAAAGTCAATCAACTCAGTGACGCTTTCGACGACATCTTTAATCCCGGAGGCGCTCTGATGCAGTTCAAGGCCCTGAGAAAAACCTTGTTTCGAGACGCAGAGGCCTACTATCAAAACCTTCCGGAACTCCCTCCCAGGCCGACCATTCCGACCTTTGGCCCGGTAAGCCGAACCAAGGACATCATCGAGACGCTGTTCGAAGAGTCACCCGCCCTTGTAGTCGGCGAAAGCCACTCCAGCATTGGCAGCAAACAGTTCCTGATCGAGAACATGGAAATACTCAGCAAACAAAAGGTTAAAACCTTGTACATGGAACACCTGCTCAACGACTTCCATCAGGTAGACCTGGATGTTTTCAACAAGAGCGGCGTAATGTCGAAAAGCCTGAAAAGTTACCTGAAGAACCTTGATATAGGTCATCACACCGATCCCTCTGGCCGATTCACCTTTATGAAAGTGGTCAAGGCCGCGCAGAAAAACCACATTCGCGTACAGGCGATCGACTGTGCCGCCAGCTATCGCGTCGATAACATGTTCGAGACAGCACACGCCCACCGGCACAAAATGATGAATTACTTTGCCAAGATCATTATCGATGCTGATCAGGCCGCTAGAGGCCCTCATCGCTGGATTGCACTGGTTGGCAATACCCACTCCAATACCTGGGAAGGCGTCGCGGGTGTCAGCGAACTGGAAGGGGGCATCGGACTGCGGGTAAAAAGTGGCGAGGTCGCCCAGCCCACGAGCATTGAGCCAGATCCGGGAGAGTCCGGAACCAGCAGAACAGACAGCACCGTGTTCACCATCAAGAACGACCTGCTCCTGCAAGTGGAATCCCCAGAGCTTGCCAGGGAACTGGTACTCGAGGCTGCACTCAATCAACCGGGCATGCTCAGCATCGAGAAGTACGGCAACCAGCTCGAATTGGTTCACCGCGCCCGGGACGGCTCACTGGTGCGCACACTGATCCACGCCGACGCCACAGGCGTGTACATCGAGCGCCCACAGTGGGGCAGCATCAATAATAAGCAATTTGCCAGCCTGGCCGACCTTTCGGATGCATTGCGCCGCAATGGCTTGAAACCCACACGCGTCCCTTGAAATGCAAAAAGCCCCGAGTCTCTCGACCCGGGGCTTCGCTTGGCATTATCGATTTGAACCTGGTTTCACAGGTTCAATTCGATCATTCCCACTCAATGGTCGCTGGCGGCTTGCTCGACACGTCGTAGGTGACGCGGGAGATGCCTTCGATTTCATTGATGATGCGGCCGCTGACGGTTTCCAGCAGTTCGTAAGGCAGGTGCGCCCAACGCGCGGTCATGAAGTCGATGGTTTCCACGGCACGCAGGGCCACGACCCAGGCGTAACGACGGCCATCGCCCACCACGCCTACCGATTTCACCGGCTGGAACACCACGAATGCCTGGCTGACCTTGTGGTACCAGTCGGCCTTGCGCAGTTCTTCGATGAAGATGTGGTCGGCACGACGCAGCAGGTCGGCGTATTCCTTCTTCACTTCACCGAGGATGCGCACACCCAGGCCCGGGCCCGGGAACGGGTGACGGTAGACCATGTCGTACGGCAGGCCCAGTTCCAGGCCCAGACGACGGACTTCGTCCTTGAACAGCTCGCGCAGGGGTTCAACCAGCTTGAGGTTCATTTCTTCCGGCAGGCCGCCCACGTTGTGGTGCGACTTGATCACGTGGGCCTTGCCGCTTTTCGCGCCAGCCGACTCGATCACGTCCGGGTAGATGGTGCCCTGGGCCAGGTACTTGATGTTGTCCAGCTTGCAGGATTCGGCATCGAACACGTCGATGAAGGTACGGCCGATGATCTTGCGCTTCTTCTCCGGGTCGGCTTCGCCGGCCAGGTTGCCGAGGAACTGCTCTTCGGCGTTGGCGCGGATCACCTTGACGCCCATGTTCTCGGCGAACATGGCCATCACTTGCTCGCCTTCGTGCAGGCGCAGCAGGCCGTTGTCGACGAACACGCAGGTCAGCTGGTCGCCGATGGCCTTGTGCAGCAGCGCGGCAACCACGGACGAATCCACACCGCCGGACAGGCCGAGCAGGACGTTGTCGGTGCCGACCTGGGCGCGAACCTGGGCGATGGCGTCTTCAGCAATCTTCGATGGCGTCCACAGGGCTTCGCAGCCGCAGATGTCGAGGATGAAGCGCGAGAGGATACGACCGCCTTGCTTGGTATGGGTCACTTCCGGGTGGAACTGCACGCCGTAGTAGCCGCGAGCATCGTTGAACATACCGGCAATCGGGCAGCTCGGGGTGCTGGCCAGGATGTGGAAGTCTTCCGGCATCTTCGTGACTTTGTCACCGTGGCTCATCCACACGTCGAGGCCGAACAGGCCATCGGCGTCGATGTGGTCTTCGATGCCGTCGAGCAGGCGGCTCTTGCCGACTACGTCAACGCGGGCATAACCGAACTCACGCAGCTCGGAACCTTCAACCTTGCCACCCAGTTGCTCGGCCATGGTCTGCATGCCGTAGCAGATACCGAAGACCGGCACGCCCAGATCGAAAACGGCTTGCGGGCAGCGCGGGCTGTTGGCTTCGTGAACCGACTCTGGGCCGCCGGCGAGGATGACGCCTTTAGGAGCGAATTCGCGGATCGCATCTTCGTCCATGTCGAACGGATGCAGTTCGCAGTACACGCCGATTTCACGCACGCGGCGGGCGATCAGCTGGGTGTACTGGGAACCGAAGTCGAGGATCAGGATGCGGTGAGCGTGAATATCGAGGGCCATGATTCAGTCTCGTCTAAGTCATTCAGAAACAGTCGTGATTCAGAAACAACTCGGGGCTGAATAAAACAGCCCCGGTTGCTTAGCTTGTTGCTTGAAGGCTCAACCTACGCGGTAGTTTGGCGCTTCCTTGGTGATCTGCACGTCGTGAACGTGGGATTCGGCCATGCCAGCGCCGGTGATCCGCACGAACTCAGGCTTGGTGCGCATCTCTTCGATGTCGGCACTGCCGGTGTAGCCCATCGAGGAACGCAGGCCGCCCATCAGCTGATGGATGATGGCGCTCAGGGTGCCCTTGTACGGAACACGCCCTTCGATGCCTTCCGGAACCAGCTTCTCGGCGCCTGCCGAGGAGTCCTGGAAGTAACGGTCGGAGGAACCTTGAGCCTGGGACATGGCGCCCAGTGACCCCATGCCGCGATAAGCCTTGTACGAACGGCCCTGGAACAGTTCGATCTCGCCTGGCGCTTCTTCGGTACCGGCGAACATCGAGCCCATCATCACGCAGGAAGCACCGGCCACGATGGCCTTGGACAGGTCACCGGAGAAACGGATGCCGCCGTCGGCGATCAACGGTACACCAGTGCCTTCAAGGGCAGCGGCAACGTTGGCGATGGCACTGATTTGCGGCACGCCGACACCGGCGACGATGCGGGTGGTGCAGATCGAGCCAGGGCCGATACCGACCTTGACTGCGTCAGCGCCAGCTTCGGCCAAGGCCTTGGCGGCAGCGCCGGTGGCGATGTTGCCGCCGATGACCTGCACTTCAGGGAAGTTCTGCTTGACCCAGCGAACGCGATCGATCACGCCCTTGGAGTGACCGTGAGCGGTGTCGACCACCACCACGTCAACGCCGGCAGCGACCAGCGCGGCAACGCGATCGCCGGTGTCTTTACCGGTGCCGACTGCAGCGCCGACGCGCAGACGACCTTGATCGTCCTTGCTGGCCAGCGGGTAAGCCTTGGCTTTTTCGATGTCGTTGACGGTCATCATGCCCTTGAGAGCGAATTTGTCGTCGACGATCAGCACGCGTTCGATGCGGTGCTTGTGCAGCAGTTCACGCACATCGTTCTTGTCGGCGCCTTCCTTGACCGTGACCAGACGCTCTTTAGGCGTCATCACTTCACGGACAGTGGCTTCCAGACGATTCTCGAAACGCACGTCACGGGAGGTGACAATGCCGACCAGGTCGCCATTGTGCAGCACCGGAACGCCGGAGATGTTGTGCATGCGGGTCAGTTCGAACAACTCGCGCACGGTGGCGTCGGCGACGATGGTGATCGGGTCCTTGACCACACCGGCTTCGTAACGCTTGACCTTGCGGACTTCGGCAGCTTGCTGCTCGATGGTCATGTTCTTGTGGATGATACCGATACCACCTTCCTGAGCCATGGCGATTGCCAGACGGGCTTCAGTGACGGTGTCCATGGCGGCGGAGACCAGTGGAATATTCAGCTCGATGCCACGGGTAAGGCGGGTCTTGAGACTGACTTCGTTAGGAAGCACCTCGGAATAACCGGGCACTAGGAGAATGTCGTCGAATGTCAGAGCTTCTTGGCTGATACGCAGCATCGCGGGGGCTCCCGAGCGGGAAAATGGAAGCGCGCCATTATAGTCAGACACCCCCTCGGGTTCAATGTAAAACTCTGTCTATTATTGGCATTACTGATATACGGAGATTGGCGGCGCCTACAATTCGACTTTCACCCAACTGACCGGCTGATCGAGCCAATCGGCGAATTCATCGAGAAAGCGCTGTTTGAACCCGGCTTCGGCCCAATTATTGAAGATGAAACCGAGGTTGGAGAAGCCGCATTCCTGCAGGAACAGGAAGCCGTTGATGTCGTCTTCATGCCCGCATTCGGGGCAGGTGAAGTTGTCGGTGCGCCCCGGCATCCAGTCTTCCAGGCTTTCGAACAGGGCTTCACCCACTTCCTTGCGGCACTCGGCGCAGCCCGCCTCTTCAAGGAAACCCTTGGCTGGCGTATAGATGCAGCGCTTGGTGATGATCTCCAGGCCATTGATCGGTTCGCCGAACGGCAGGGCTTCGGGGTGCAGCACCACTGCGCGGGCACCTTCGGCGATGGCGTGGGCCATGCGATTGCCGGTGCGGCCGCAAGTGGTCAGCTGTTCCTCGATGATGTTCTTGCGCACCAGCCAGCGCACGACGGCCCTGGCCCGGGGTTCGTGCACCGGCAGGGTGGAGATTTTCGGGACGATGATGCTTTGGGAATTCATGGGTACAGGCCTGAAACTTTGATAAAGGGTCTGGAGCATCCACAAATTATAGGCTGACCCAGACCTGATGAATGGCACCGAACCTGTGGGAGCGGGCTTGCCCGCGAAGGCGGTGTGTCAGTCGACATCATTGCTGAATGTCAGATCGCATTCGCGGGCAAGCCCGCTCCTACAGGGATGCAGGCCGGCCCGTGAAGGTACTTACAGCTCTACAACAACCGCTTGCGAAGCACGGGTCGCCTTGGCGCGGGCGGCGTCGATCGATTCGTCGCGGGCCAGTGCCACGCCCATGCGGCGCTGGCCGTTGACTTCAGGCTTGCCGAACAGGCGCAGCGCGGTATCCGGCTCGCTCAAGGCAGCGCCGAGGTTGGCGAATGCGGTCTGGGTCGACTGCCCTTCCACCAGGATCACCGCCGAAGCCGAAGGCCCGAACTGACGGATCAACGGGATCGGCAGACCGAGAATGGCCCGTGCGTGCAAGGCAAACTGCGACAGGTCCTGGGAAATCAGCGTGACCAGGCCGGTGTCGTGCGGGCGCGGCGAGACTTCGCTGAACCACACCTGATCGCCCTTGATGAACAGCTCGACGCCGAACAGACCACGGCCACCCAGGGCTTCGGTCACTGCTTTGGCGACACGCTCGGACTCAGCCAGGGCAGCCGGGCTCATGGCTTGCGGCTGCCAGGATTCCTGATAGTCGCCCTTCTCCTGACGGTGGCCGACCGGCGCGCAGAAGGTGGTGCCGCCGACGTGGCGCACGGTCAGCAGGGTGATTTCGTAGTCGAAATCGATGAAGCCCTCGATGATCACCCGACCTTTACCGGCACGACCACCCTCCTGGGCGTAGTCCCAGGCTTTCTGCACGTCATCGACGCTACGCAACAGGCTCTGGCCCTTGCCCGAGGAACTCATGACCGGCTTGACCACGCATGGGAAACCGAGGTCTTCGACGGCTTTGCTGTAGTCCTCGAAGGTGTCGGCGAAGTGGTACGGCGAGGTCGGCAGGTCCAGCTCTTCAGCGGCCAGGCGACGGATGCCTTCGCGGTTCATGGTCAATTGCGCAGCACGGGCGGTCGGGATCACGGTGAAGCCTTCGGCTTCCAGTTCCACCAGGGTCGCGGTGGCGATGGCTTCGATTTCCGGGACGATGAAGTGCGGCTTCTCGGCTTCGATCACGGCGCGCAGCGCAGCACCATCGAGCATGTTGATCACGTGGCTGCGGTGCGCCACCTGCATGGCCGGCGCGTTGGCGTAGCGGTCCACGGCAATTACTTCAACGCCCAGGCGTTGCAGCTCGATCACCACTTCCTTGCCCAACTCGCCACAGCCACACATCAATACGCGGGTCGCGGTGGGCGACAATGGAGTTCCGATACGGGTCATCTGAAGGTCCTCAAGGAGCGGATCATCGAGGGACGCGTCGCCATGCGCGCTTCCCATGGGGAGAAAGCGCGGCATTTTACATGAACTTCAGCCGACGACAGCCTGTTTGCGCAGGCGCCAGGCCATGATCAGCCACACGGCGGTGACCCCGGCGAATTTCGAACCCAGGGCGGTGAGGATCACCCCCGGCGTCAGGGCGTCGATCATGCCGAAAAAGATAAAGGTATCGAGGGGAATGCTCAGGGCCGAACTTATCCACAGGCGATCATGCAGCGGGCGCCTGGTGATGCTGAACACCAGCCAGTCGATGCACTCGGAAACCGCGAACGCCGTGGCGCTGGCCAGGGCGATGGACGGATCGGAGGTGACATAGGACAACACCAGCGCCACCAGCATCGCCGCGAGAGCGCCATGCCCGAACCGAGCTTGCACCATGTCGCGCAACACAAAAACCAGCCCGCCCCAGGCCGACCAGATGATGTCCAGGTGCGGCGCGGTGGAAAAGGCGTAGTTGATCAGCACGACGCTGCTGATGTAGGCGATCAGGAAGAGCATGGCGTGTACAAGTACCTGTCAATTTTGTGCACAGGGTACTTCATCTTCGGTACACAAATAACCTGTGGCGAGGGAGCTTGCTCCCGTCGGGTCGCGTAGCGGCCCCGAAATCAGCACATTCACTTGAGATTTTTGGGGTTGCTTCGCAACCCAGCGGGAGCAAGCTCCCTCGCCACAGAAGCTCCGCCACTCAGTTATCGGATTTGGAAGGCAGCATCCAGATCAACCCACTGGACTTGGCCCGCTCATGACACAACCCCAGCACCTTGCGTCGCTCGTCGTTGTCCATGCGGCTCCAGCGAGTAATCTCCTCCACCGTGCGTTGGCAACCGGTGCAGATATCATCGTCGTCCAGCGCACAAATATTCACGCAGGGCGATGCTACCGGGCGCTCGGTGGCAGTCATTCTTCCTGCTCGGCCAGGTCGCGGGCATAGCGCTGCGAGTTGTGTACATAGTGAGCAGCGCTGGCTTCCAGCATCTTGACTTGCGGCTCGGTCAATTCGCGCACCACTTTGCCGGGCGACCCCATGACCAGCGATCCGTCCGGAATCTCTTTGCCTTCGCCGATCAGCGAATTGGCGCCGATGATGCAGTTCTTGCCGATCTTCGCGCCATTGAGAATTACCGCGTTGATGCCGATCAGGCTGTAGTCGCCGACGGTGCAGCCGTGGAGCATGGCATTGTGGCCGATGGTCACGCCGGTGCCGATGGTCAGCGGGTAGCCCATGTCGGTGTGCATCACGGTACCGTCCTGGACGTTGCTGTTCTTGCCGATCAGGATCAATTCGTTGTCGCCACGCAATACGGCGTTGAACCAGACGTTGGCGCCCTCTTCCAGCTTGACCTTGCCCACCAGCACGGCATTGGGTGCGACCCAGCTCTGTGGATGGGTTTCGACGCGGGCGTCGCCCAGGCGGTATTTCATTGTGGTATTCCTCAAGGCTCAGGCAGGCTTTTTTTCAGCAAAATCAGGATTCAGGCCATTCGAACGATGGCGTCAGATATTGATAAAGCTTTTGGGAGGCTGATGCAGGCTGATTTTGGCGTCATACAGCAGGTTGATCAACTCGACGATCATGATCGCCGTCAGCCCCCAGATCTTGTATTCGCCAAAGCGATAGCTCGGCACGTACCAGCTGCGGCCCTGATAATCGATGCGATGGGTATGTTCGCGGGGGTCTTTGCGGAAGAACTCCAGGGGCACACTGAACACCGCGGCGATCTCGGCATCGTTGGCCCGGTATTCGACAAAATCAGGGATTACCCCGACATAGGGCGTGACCTGGATACCATGCAGGCTGATCAGCGGGCTGAGCGGGCCGATCACCTCGACCAGCCCCGGTGGCAGGCCGATCTCTTCTTCGGCTTCACGCAGGGCGGTGAAAATCAGGTCGGGGTCTTCGGGGTCACGGCGCCCGCCGGGAAAGGCGACTTCGCCGCCATGGGTCGACAGGCCGCTGGCACGCAGGGTCAACACCAGCTGAGGCTCGTCACTGCGGGTGATAGGCACCAGCACCGCGGCCTCGGGAAAACGACGGTCGGTCTCCAATGTGCGTGGTGTGTGGTTACTAACCCGATGCAGTAGCTCGTCCAGCATGAGTGTTCTCGATCTGTGCCCTACCCGGCATCATGCACCAATCGCTGCGGTCGCCCAACCCCCGCAACCGCCCCATGTCGCGAAACGACAACTTGCCGACAGACACTGCCGCACGCCAAGATAGGCGCAGCATTCAGGAACCCCAGCATGAAATTTTGCAGCCAGTGCGGTAACCCGGTGACCCAGCGCATTCCCGAAGGCGATTCGCGCCTGCGTTTTGTCTGCGACAGTTGTCAGGCCATTCACTACCAGAACCCCAACATCGTCGCCGGCTGCGTGGCGACCTGGGGCACCAAGGTGTTGTTGTGCCGGCGGGCCATCGAGCCGCGCCGCGGTTACTGGACCCTGCCCGCCGGTTTCATGGAGAACGGTGAGACCATCGAGCAGGCAGCCATTCGCGAAACCGCCGAGGAAGCCTGCGCCCGGGTGCGCAACCTGAGCATCTATACCCTGATCGACGTGCCACACATCAGTCAGGTGCATGTGTTCTTCCGTGCCGAGCTGGCGGACCTGGATTTTTCTGCCGGCCCCGAGAGCCTGGAAGTACAACTATTCGACGAAGCGGACATTCCTTGGGATGAGCTGGCTTTCCGCACGGTGGGCCGTACCTTAGAATGCTTCTTCGCTGACCGGCGGACCGAGGTCTATCCCGTACGGTCTGAATCGATCCCGCCGCTTGCTCAGCCTGCCAACTAAAAACATCTATTATAAATAAATAGTCGCGACACCTCCTGGGGAATCGTTTCAATGCGCTGGTTGCTTGCCCTGTTCTGTTTGTCGTTCGTCACGGTATCCCAGGCTTCTGCCGTGGAAACCCTGGACGGCAAGGTCATCGAGAAAATCCTGATTCTCAAGTCTTCCCATCAATTGCAATTGATCAATGACGGCAAGCCGCTCAAGACCTATCGCATTTCCCTGGGCAAGCGTCCCAAGGGGCCGAAGCTGATGGAAGGCGACAAGCGCACCCCGGAAGGCTTCTACTGGGTCGACTGGCGCAAGATCAGCGACCGCTTCAACCTGGCGATGCACATTTCCTACCCGAACATCAGCGACTCTGCCCGCGCCCGTCGTGAAGGCGTCGAGCCCGGCGGCATGATCATGATCCACGGCACCCCGGACAGCGAAGACACCCCCGAAGACCTGTTCCACACCCTGGACTGGACCGACGGCTGCATCGCCATGCGCAACATGGACATGCGCGAAGTCTGGAATCTGGTGCCGGACGGCACGATGATCGAAATCCGCCCGTAATTCCCCACGACCGTTGGTCGCTCTCGAAAAATAAATTTAGAAGATCGCAGCCTGCGGCAGCTCCTACTGGGTGAATACCATTTCGCTCTGTAGGAGCTGCCGCAGGCTGCGATCTTTGTCGCTTTAAACCCTACCTCTAATACCACTTCAAACCAACCCACCTCCAGCCGGCCATAATCGGCGTGTTCTTGCTCGCCTGCGGTAAAGCCCTGGCGTTGACATGGTATTCAAGTGGTATTAGTTTTCGCCCATTCACGGGCAAAAACATTCCAATATCCGCCCCGGACACCCGCCATGAACGATCTCCAGGCCCTGCGCCCCGACGACACCCAACCCACACCGTTGTACCTGCAACTGGCACGCAGCCTGGAAGCGGCGATCCATGCCGGCCAGTGGAAAGCCGAGCAGGCTATGCCATCGGAACGCAACTTGAGCGAGACGCTGGGCATCTCCCGCGTCACCGCCCGCAAGGCGCTGGAAGTGTTGTTCGAACAAGGCCTGATCCGCCGCAACCAGGGCTCCGGCACCTTCATCACGCCGCGCCTCGAACAACCGTTGTCGCGCCTTTCCGGCTTCAGTGAAATGCTCCGCCTCAAGGGTTTCGTGCCCGGTTCGCAATGGCTGGAGCGGGAAATCACCCTGCCGACCCACGAAGAGCTGATTCGCCTCGGCCTGTCGCCCAACGACAAGGTTGCGCGCCTCAAACGCCTGCGCAAGGCCGACGACACGGTGATGGCCATCGAGATGAGCACCCTGCCCGCCTCGATCATTCCCAAGCCGCAGGCGGTGGGCGATTCCCTCTACGAGTTCCTCGACGGCATCGGCAAACCGGTGGTCCGTGCCCTGCAGCACATCCAGGCGATCAACGCCTCGGACGAGTTCGCCGCACTGGTGGGCATCGCCCCCGGCACCGCCATGTTGCTGATGACCCGGGTCGGCTACCTCGAAGACAACACGCCCATCGAAGTCACCGACACCTATTGCCGTAACGACTACTACGACTTTGTCGCAGAGCTTCGAAGATAAAGAGCTTCGTAGATAAAGAGCTGCGTCGCTAAACACCGAGATCCAGACATGTCCGAAGACAACATCCTCACCGCCCACGGCTGGGTTCGCGGCCGACTGGTCCACGAGCACGGTAAAGTCGTGTCGATCGAAGGCCAGCCCTGCGATCCGGCGGACAATGATCTGCCGTACCTGCTGCCGGGCTTTATCGACCTGCACGTGCACGGAGGCGGCGGCAAAGACATCATGGAAGGCGCGTCGGCCTTCGAAACCATCACCCGAACCCACGTGCGCTTCGGCACGACGTCGCTGCTGGCCACCACCATGACCGCACCGAACGAAGAGATCTTGCACGTGCTCAAGGCCGTCGGTGAATTCTGTGAGCAGCGACCCAAAGGCTGCGCCCGGGTGCTCGGCGTGCACCTCGAAGGCCCCTACATCAACCCTGGCAAACTCGGCGCGCAACCCAACTTCGCCCACACCGCGCTGATGACTGAAGTCGAAGCATACCTGGCGCTCGCACCGATCCGGGTGATCACCATTGCCCCGGAAATCGCCGGTCACGACGCCTTGATCCGCGACCTCAGCAACCGCGGCGTTCGCATGCAGATCGGCCACACTCTGGGCAGTTATGAGGAAGGCGTGGCCGCGCTGGAGGCCGGTGCCAGCAGTTTCACCCACCTCTACAACGCCATGAGCCCGCTGCATCACCGCGAACCGGGGATCGTCGGCGCAGCCCTGGCCCACGCCAAATTCGCCGAACTGATTCCGGACTTGCTGCACGTGCACCCCGGCGCCATCCGCGTGGCCCTGCGTTCGATTCCGTGCCTGTATTGCGTCACCGATTCGACCGCCGCCGCCGGCATGCCCGATGGCGAGTACAAACTCGGCAGCCACACCGTGACCAAATGCCTGGGCGGCGTGCGCCTGCCCGACGGCACCCTGGCCGGCAGCACGCTGACCATGGATCAGGCCCTGCGCAACCTGGTGAAGATCGGCCTGTCCATCGCCGAAGCCTCGCAGCGCCTGTCGCAATTCCCCGCCGACTACCTCGGCATCACCGAACGCGGGCGCCTGCAACCGGGGGCCTGGGCCGACTGCGTGCGGCTGGATCGCTCACTGAAACTGACCGCTGTCATGGTCGAAGGAGAAGACATTGACTTCAAAAATGCTTGAAGAGGCGCTGTCCTCGTTCCAGGCCGTGCAGGCCCAGTTGCAAACACTCGACCCGCAGATGATCGAGATCGCCGGGCGCCTGCGTCGTCAGCCGCCGCAAGTGGCCATGACCGTGGCGCGCGGCAGCTCCGACCATGCCGCCAGCTACTTCGCCTACCTGACCATGCAACTGCTGGGCATCCCGGTGGCGTCGCTGCCGATGTCGGTGGTGACCATGCAGCAGGCGCCATTGAAGGTCAGCGGCCAGGTGGCATTCGCCTTTTCGCAATCGGGGCAAAGCCCGGACCTGGTCAACAGCCTGCGCCTGTTGCGCAAGCGCGGTGCCTTGAGCATTTCGCTGGTCAACGTCGAAGACTCGCCGCTGGAAGCCGCCTGCGAATTCAGCCTGCCGCTGTGTGCCGGCACCGAAAGCAGCGTCGCTGCGACCAAGAGTTTTATCGCCACCCTCAGCGCCAGCGCCCGGTTGATTGGCCACTGGAAAGAAGACGCCGAATTGCTCGAGGCCGGCTCTGCCTTGCCCGACGGCCTGCGCGACGCCGCGCAACAGGACTGGAGCCCGGCCATCGACGCCTTGCGCGATTGCCAGCGATTGATGGTGATCGGCCGTGGCGCCGGTTTCGCCATCGCCCAGGAAGCGGCGCTCAAGTTCAAGGAGACCTCGGCGATCCAGGCCGAAGCCTTCAGCAGCGCCGAAGTCCGTCACGGCCCGATGGCCTTGATCGGCGACAACTACCCGCTGCTGGTGTTTGCCCCACGGGGCGCCGAACAGGCCAGTTTGTTGAGCCTGGCCGCCGACATGCGCCAGCGCGGCGCCCGTGTCCTGCTGGCCGCGCCGGATGACGTGCTTGAACGCGACCTGACGCTGACCCGCGCCGAACACCCGGCCCTCGACCCGATTCTGGCGATCCAGAGTTTCTACGTGATGGCCGCCGGCCTGGCCGTGGCCCGTGGCATGGACCCGGACCAGCCGCGACACCTGAGCAAAGTGACACGCACCCATTGAGTCCGACTCGAAACGATTTCCTGATGAGACCGAGCCATGCATAACAACAATAAAGAGCTGACCTTAAGCGCCCCGCTCAGCGGCCCGGTGCTCACGCTCGCCAAAGTCCCGGACCCGGTGTTTGCCAGCGGCGCCATGGGTGACGGCATCGCCATCGATCCGCTCAACGACACGCTCCACGCACCCTGCGCCGGCGTGGTGGTGCATGTCGCCCGCACCGGTCACGCGGTAACCCTGCGTGCCGACAACGGCGCAGAACTGCTCCTGCACCTGGGCCTCGACACGGTCGAGTTGCAGGGCCAGGGCTTCTCGATGCTGGTCAAGGAAGGCGCGCGCGTCGCCAACGGCCAACCGTTGCTGCGCTACGACCTCGACAAGGTCGCGCAACAGTGCAAGAGCCTGGTCAGCCTGCTGATCCTCACCAACAGCCAGGACTTTCAGGCACGGCCCATCACCCTCAAGTCGGTAAAGGTCGGCGAGCCGCTGCTGCACATCATTCGTCGACAGACGTCGAGCGCACAGGTTGATGCCGATTTTGCCGGCGCCGAGATTGTCGGTCACGGGCGCATTGCTCACCGTGGCGGCCTGCATGCGCGGCCAGCCGCACTGATCCGTCAGACCGCGCAAGGATTCAAAAGCAAATCGCAGCTGCATTTCGCCGGCAAGTCGGCCACCTGCGACAGCCTGATCGGCCTGATGGGGCTGGCCGTCGGCGAGCAGGCGGAGGTCCAGGTCAGTTGTCGGGGGCCAGATGCCGAAGCCGCGCTGCAAGCCTTGCTGACCGCGTTATCCACAGCCTTGGCCGAAGATAGCCACGCCGCCGCGCCAGCCACGATTGCCCAACGCAATCGCCCCGCCGAAGCCGGCGTGTTGCACGGCGTCTGCGCGGCACCCGGCCTGGTCGGCGGGCCGCTGTTTCGCCTGAATGCAATCAGCCTGCCGCTGGATGCCGGCCAGCATGATCCGCAGCAACAACAGCATGTTCTGGATGCAGCTCTGTGCCAGGTGCGCAGCGAAATCGAGCACACGCTGGCCCAGGCGAAAAAACACAAGGACACCGCCGAAGAGGCGATTTTCTCCGCACACCTGGCACTGCTCGAAGACCCGGCCCTGCTGGACGCCGCCAGTCAAACCGTCGCCCAGGGCACGGCCGCGACGCACGCCTGGAGCCAAGCCATCGACGTGCAATGCGAAGTCCTCCAGCAAACCGGCAGCACGCTGCTGGCCGAGCGCGCCAACGACCTGCGCGACCTCAAGCAACGGGTGCTGCGCGCATTGCTCGGCGATACCTGGCATTACGATGTGCCGGCCGGCGCCATCGTCGCGGCGCATGAACTGACGCCTTCCGATTTACTGCAACTGAGCCAGCAAGGCGTCGCCGGGTTGTGCATGGCCGAAGGCGGCGCGACCTCCCACGTGGCGATTCTGGCCCGGGGCAAAGGCCTGCCGTGCATGGTCGCACTGGGCTCGACGCTGCTCGATCAGCAACAGGGGCAACCGGTGGTGCTGGACGCCGACGGCGGCCGCCTCGAACTGACACCCAGCACACAGCGCCTGGCGGACGTGCGCCAGCTGCAACAGCTACAGCAACAACGCCGGGCCGAACAGCAGGCCCAAGCGCACACACCCGCGCTGACCACCGATGGCCTGCGCATCGAAGTCGCCGCCAACGTGGCGTCCAGCACGGAAGCGGCAGACGCACTGGCCAATGGCGCCGACGGCGTCGGCTTGCTGCGTACCGAGTTTCTCTTCGTCGACCGCCACACCGCCCCGGACGAACAGGAACAGCACCACGCCTATCAAGCGGTGCTCGATGCCATGGGCGACAAGTCGGTGATCATCCGCACCATCGACGTCGGCGGCGACAAGCAACTGGACTACCTGCCGCTGCCCGCCGAGGCCAATCCGGTGCTCGGCCTGCGCGGCATTCGCCTGGCCCAGGTTCGCCCTGAACTGCTCGACCAGCAACTGCGCGCGCTGCTGCACCTGCGCCCGTTGTCACGCTGCCGGATCCTGCTGCCGATGGTCACGGAAGTCGATGAGCTGCTGCATATCCGCCAACGCCTCGATGCCTTGTGCGGTGAACTCGGCCTGGCGCAACGCCCGGAGCTGGGGGTGATGATCGAGGTTCCGGCCGCCGCGCTGCTGGCCGAGCAACTGGCCGAACACGCGGACTTCCTGTCCATCGGCACCAACGACCTGTCGCAATACACCCTGGCCATGGACCGCGACCACGCCGGGCTCGCCGCCCGCGTCGATGCACTGCACCCGGCGCTGCTGCGGTTGATCGCCCAGACCTGTGCCGGTGCGGCGTTGCACAACCGTTGGGTGGGCGTGTGCGGTGCACTGGCGTCCGATCCGTTGGCCACGCCGGTGTTGATCGGCCTGGGGGTCAGTGAATTGTCGGTGAGCCCGGTACAGGTCGGTGAAATCAAGGACCGCGTGCGTCATCTCGACGCCAGCGAATGCCGGCGCATCAGCCTGGACTTGCTCAAGCTGAGCAGCGCCGGCGCGGTGCGTCACGCCTGTCACCAGCATTGGCCTCTGAGCTAAAGAACAACAAAAATCCACGGAGAACCGCCATGTACCAACTTTTCATCGAAGGCCTGCAACGCCTCGGGCGCGCGCTGATGCTGCCGATCGCGATCCTGCCGATTGCCGGCCTGCTGCTGCGCCTGGGCGATACCGACCTGCTGAACATCGCGATCATCCACGACGCCGGCCAGGTGATTTTCGCCAACCTGGCGATGATCTTCGCCATCGGCATCGCGGTCGGTTTCGCCAAAGACAACAATGGTACGGCGGGTCTTGCCGGAGTGATCGGCTACCTGGTGATGATCTCCACCCTCAAGGTGCTCGACCCGAGCATCAACATGGGCATGCTCGCCGGGATCGTCAGCGGCCTGATGGCCGGCGCGCTGTACAACCGCTTCAAGGACATCAAGCTGCCGGAATACCTGGCGTTCTTCGGGGGCCGGCGCTTTGTGCCGATTGCCACCGGGTTCGCCGCCGTGGGGCTGGGCGTGGTGTTCGGCTACATCTGGCCGCCGATCCAGCACGGCATCAACAGCTTCGGCACGCTGATGATGGAAAGCGGCAGCTTCGGCGCATTCGTCTTCGGCGTGTTCAACCGCCTGCTGATCGTCACCGGCCTGCACCACATCCTCAACAACATGGCGTGGTTCGTGTTCGGCAACTTCACCGACCCCACCACCGGCGCGCTGGTGACTGGCGACCTGTCACGCTACTTCGCCGGCGACCCGAAAGGTGGCCAGTTCATGACCGGCATGTTCCCGATGATGATCTTCGGCCTGCCCGCCGCCTGCCTGGCGATGTACCGCAACGCCCTGCCGGAACGGCGCAAGGTGATGGGCGGGATCTTCCTGTCGATGGCGTTGACCGCGTTCCTGACCGGCGTCACCGAGCCGATCGAATTCGCCTTCATGTTCCTCGCGCCGTTGCTGTTTCTGCTGCATGCGTTGCTGACCGGCCTGTCGATGGCCATCACCAATGCCCTGAACATCCATTTGGGCTTCACCTTCTCCGGCGGCTTCATCGACATGATTCTTGGCTGGGGCAAGTCCACCAACGGCTGGCTGGTGTTCCCAGTGGGCCTGGCGTATACGGTGATCTATTACGTGGTGTTTGATTTCTGTATCCGCCGCTTCGACCTGAAGACACCGGGCCGCGAAACCAGCGCTGCCACCCCGCAGGTTGCGGTGGCCGACAATGAACGCGCCGGGGCTTACATAAAGGCCTTGGGCGGTGCCGAAAACCTGATCACCGTCGGCGCCTGCACCACGCGCTTGCGCCTGGACATGGTGGATCGCAACAAGGCATCGGATACCGATCTGAAAGCGCTCGGCGCCATGGCCGTGGTGCGTCCGGGCAAGGGCGGAAGTTTGCAGGTGGTGGTGGGGCCTTTGGCCGACGCGATTGCCGATGAAATTCGCCTGGCGATGCCGGCGCTGGGTCGCGCCTTGGTGTCGTCACCAGCGGCAGAAATCGACGCACCTCCACCTGCCGCCGTGGCAACACCCGAGGCCCAGCAATGGCTCAATGCCCTGGGCGGTGGCAACAATGTGCTGCAACTCGATTGCATCGCGATGACCCGCATCCGTCTGCAACTGGACAATGGCAAAGCGTTGTCGGAGTGTGATTTGAAAGCGTTGGGTTGCCAGGGAGTCAGCCAGTTGGAAGGTGGCATCTGGCATCTGTTGATTGGCGACAAGGCACCGAGTGTGAGTGATGCGCTGGAAGCGTTGGTCAATCGTACTGAGGTGAGTGCCAAGGTTTAGCACCTGATTGCCGGCCTACATCGAACCAATGTGGGAGCGGCGGCGCGGCGATCCGACTTGCTCGCGAAGAGGGAGTGTCAGTCAACATCAATGCTGACCGACCCGCCGCCTTCGCGAGCAAGCCCGCTCCCACAGTTTTGATCAGTGTACATTCGTTGAACGGCTTGCAACAAAAAACCCGCTGAAATCACTTTCAGCGGGTTTCTCATTTCAGCAGCCGGGAAGATCAGAAATCCTCCAGCCGCCACACTTCATAAGCCGGTGTCTCGTAGGGATGGCTCTGCTTAAGAGCCGCCACCACCGAGCGAATCAACTCATCCGCCACCACCAGCTCAACCTTCCATTCCTCGACCTGCTCGACCTGCCCTGCCTCGCCAATGAACGGCTGACTGCCGTCCAGTGGACGAAACTGACCGAGGCCCAACACCTGCCATGCACAGTGGTCGTAAGCACCGATTCGACCGCCACCGGCGGCGAATACGGCACTTTTGACCACTTCGACATGACTGTCGGGAACAAAGAAGCTGAGCTTGTACACGGCTATCAGTTCACCCAGACGCGAGCGTTACGGAACATACGCATCAGCGGTGCATCTTCGTTCCAGTCATCGGAGCGCCACGAGTTCTGCACGGCGCGGAACACACGTTCCGGGTGCGGCATCATGATGGTCACGCGACCGTCGCGGCTGGTCAGGCCGGTGATCCCGCGCGGCGAGCCGTTCGGGTTGGCCGGGTAGCTTTCGGTGACCTTGCCGTGGTTGTCGACGAAACGCATCGCCACGCAACCCGACAGATCGGCTTCCAGCAGTGCTTCTTCGCTGGAGAACTCGGCATGGCCTTCGCCGTGGGCGATGGCGATCGGCATGCGCGAACCGGCCATGCCTTGCAGGAAGATCGAGTTCGACTCCTGGATCTGCACCATGGCAACACGGGCTTCGAACTGCTCGGAACGGTTGCGCACGAAGTGCGGCCAGAACTCGCTGCCCGGGATCAGCTCGTGCAGGTTGGACATCATCTGGCAACCGTTGCACACGCCGAGGGTGAAGCTGTCGTTGCGTTCGAAGAAGCCCTGGAACGCATCGCGGGCACGGCTGTTGAACAGTGCGGATTTCGCCCAGCCTTCACCGGCACCCAATACGTCGCCGTAAGAGAAGCCACCGCAAGCGACCATGCCCTTGAACTCGTTCAGGTCGACACGGCCGGCCAGAATGTCGCTCATGTGCACGTCGATCGCGTTGAAACCGGCGCGGTCGAACGCGGCCGCCATTTCCACCTGACCGTTGACGCCCTGCTCACGCAGTACGGCAACCTGTGGGCGAATGCCTTTCTTGATGTAAGGCGCGGCGATGTCCTGGTTGATGTCGTAGCTCAGCTTGACGCTCAGGCCCGGGTTGTCTTCTTCCAGCAGCACGTCGAACTCTTGCTCGGCGCAGTCGGCGTTGTCACGCAGACGCTGGATCTGGTAGCTGGTCGCGGCCCACTGGCGTTGCAGCAGACGACGCTGGCCTTCGAACACGGTGTCACCGTTGAAGGTGATGCTGATCTCGCCATTGTTGATTGGCTGACCGATCACCGACACGCAATCGCCCAGGCCGGCGGCGCTGAACTGCGCGAGGATGTCCGGGGTGGCGTCCTGGCGAACCTGGATCACGGCGCCCAGTTCTTCGTTGAACAGGATGGCGGCGATGTCGGCGGAGGTTTCTGCCAGACCGTCGAGGTTCAGGCTCAGGCCGCAGTGACCAGCGAACGCCATCTCGACAACGCTGGTCAACAGACCACCGTCGGAACGGTCGTGGTAAGCCAGCAGGTGACCGTCGGCGTTGAGGCCCTGGATCACCGCGAAGAACGCTTTCAGGTCTTCGGCGTCATCGACGTCCGGAGCCTGCTTGCCGAGCTTGCCGTGAACCTGCGCGAGGATCGAGGCGCCCATGCGGTTCTGGCCGCGGCCGAGGTCGATCAGGATCAGGTCAGTGGTGCCCTTGTCCATGCGCAGTTGCGGGGTCAGGGTCTGACGGATGTCAGTCACTGGCGCGAATCCGGTCACGATCAGGGACATCGGCGAAGTGACGGACTTGTCCACGCCTTCATCGTTCCAGCGCGTGGCCATGGACATCGAGTCCTTGCCCACCGGAATGGTAATGCCCAGCTCAGGGCACAGCTCCATGCCGACCGCTTTCACGGTGTCGTACAGGCGTGCGTCTTCACCCGGGTGACCGGCAGCGGACATCCAGTTCGCCGACAACTTGATGTCGGAGATCTTGCCGATGCGCGAAGCGGCGATGTTGGTCAGGGTTTCGCCGATGGCCATGCGGCCCGACGCCGGAGCGTCCAGCAGTGCCAGCGGAGTACGCTCGCCCATGGCCATGGCTTCACCGGTGTAGACGTCGAAGCTGGTGGCGGTGACGGCAACGTCGGCTACCGGAACCTGCCATGGGCCGACCATTTGGTCACGGGCCACGAGGCCGGTGATGGTGCGGTCGCCGATGGTGATCAGGAAGCTCTTGCTCGCCACGGCCGGGTGATGCAGGACGCGCTCGACGCAGTTGGCGATGTCGAGGGTCGACGGATCGAAATCATCGCCCAGCTCGTTTTCACGAACCACCGAACGGTGCATGCGCGGAGCCTTGCCCAGCAGCACTTCCAGCGGCATGTCCACCGGGCTGTTGCCGAAGTGGCTATCGGTCACGGTCAGCTGTGGTTCAGCAGTGGCTTCGCCGACCACGGCGAACGGGCAACGCTCACGTTCGCAGATCGCCTTGAAGCGTTCGAAATCCGCCGGGCCGACCGCCAGTACGTAGCGTTCCTGGGATTCGTTGGACCAGATTTCGTGCGGGGCCATGCCCGGCTCGTCGTTTGGAATGTTGCGCAGTTCGAAACGGCCACCGCGGTCGCCGTCGTTGACCAGTTCCGGGAAGGCGTTGGACAGACCGCCCGCACCCACGTCGTGGATGAAGCTGATCGGGTTCTTGTCGCCCAGTTGCCAGCAACGGTCGATGACTTCCTGGCAGCGACGTTCCATTTCCGGGTTTTCGCGCTGTACCGAAGCGAAGTCCAGGTCCGCCGAGCTGGTGCCGGTGGCCATGGAGGAAGCCGCGCCGCCGCCCAGGCCGATCAGCATCGCCGGGCCGCCGAGCACGATCAGCTTGGAGCCGACCAGGATCTCGCCTTTCTTGACGTGTTCTTCACGGATGTTGCCCATACCACCAGCCAGCATGATCGGCTTGTGGTAACCGCGAACTTCGTCACCGTGCGGGGTGGTGATCGATTGTTCGAAGGTACGGAAGTAACCGGTCAGGGCCGGACGGCCGAATTCGTTGTTGAACGCAGCGCCGCCCAGCGGGCCTTCGATCATGATGTCCAGGGCGGTAACGATGCGCTCAGGCTTGCCGTACGGCACTTCCCACGGCTGTTCGAAGCCCGGGATTTGCAGGTTGGACACGGTGAAACCGGTCAGGCCAGCCTTCGGCTTGGCGCCACGGCCGGTCGCGCCTTCGTCGCGGATTTCGCCACCGGAACCGGTGGATGCGCCCGGGAACGGGGCAATCGCGGTCGGGTGGTTGTGGGTTTCAACCTTCATCAGGATGTGCACCGGCTCCTGCACCGCGCCGTACTGGCGGGTCTCAGGGTCCGGGAAGAAGCGACCGGCGACGGAGCCGACGATCACCGAAGCGTTGTCCTTATAAGCCGACAGAACGCCTTCGCTGTGCATCACGTAGGTGTTCTTGATCATGCCGAACAGGCTTTTTTCCTGGCTCTGGCCGTCGATATCCCAACTGGCGTTGAAGATCTTGTGACGGCAGTGCTCGGAGTTCGCCTGGGCGAACATCATCAGTTCGATGTCGTGCGGGTTGCGCTTCAAGCCGACGAAGGCGTTGACCAGATAGTCGATCTCGTCTTCGGCCAGGGCCAGGCCCAGCTCGGTGTTGGCTTTTTCCAGCGCGGCACGGCCGCCACCCAGCACGTCGATGGCGGTCAGGGGTTTCGGTTCGGCGTGGCTGAACAGGCCGGCGGCCTGTTCGAGGTTGCCCAGGACGATCTGGGTCATGCGGTCGTGCAGACCGTCGGCGATCAGCTGGGCTTCAGCGTCGCTGAACTGGCCGGCCACGTAGAACGCGATGCCGCGCTCAAGGCGCTGGATTTTCGCCAGGCCACAGTTACGGGCGATGTCGCTGGCCTTGCTCGACCACGGCGAGATGGTGCCGAAACGCGGCAGCACCAGAAACAGACGACCGGTCGGTTCCTGTACCGGAACGCTTGGACCGTACTTCAGAAGGCGCGCAAGCACCTGCTGTTCGTCGCCGGTCAGGACGCCGGTAACTTCGGCGAAGTGAGCGAATTCAGCATACAGGCCACTGACAGCCGGAACCTTCTGGCTCAGTTGCTCAAGGAGTTTGCTGTGGCGAAAGGCAGAAAGGGCAGGAGCGCCGCGCAGGATCAACATCTTCGGGACAGCCTCGGGAAGGGGTGTGCTTTGAGGCCGTGCATTCTAGCCTAAACAGCCCGCGACAGCACCCGAAACGCTACGCACGGTTGCACCCGGGCGTCGATCTGTGTTTCTGCCTCGAAAGTCAGGTTAACCGAGTGTGTGACGACAGCTTATTTTTACTGTAACAAAATGCAGACAAAGCCCATTCCTGCGGGGTTTCGGCCGGTTTTGTGATCTCTAGCAGACTAGCCCCTCACTGTCGAGATATGGCGCCCGTGGTCCTTTGCGTATACTGCGCAAATGTTTTTCCCAACGGCTTTGCGTCCGCGGTACGCCAAATGGCTCATCGCAACCGGACTCTTCCTGATGCTCGGTGGCTGTGTTGATAAACCCAACACGCTCGAGCGCGTAAAGGAGGATGGTGTGCTGCGGGTGGTTACCCGAAACAGCCCTGCCACCTACTTTCAGGATCGCAACGGTGAAACCGGCTTCGAATACGAGCTGGTGAAGCGCTTCGCCGACGATCTGGGGGTCGAGCTCAAGATCGAGACCGCCGACAACCTCGATGACCTGTTCAACCAGGTCGGCAAGCCCAACGGCCCGGTGCTGGCGGCGGCCGGTCTGGTCAGCAGCGAAGAACGCAAGAAGCAGGTGCGCTTCTCCCACTCCTATCTGGAAGTCACCCCGCAGATCATCTACCGCAACGGCCAGTCCCGGCCGACCGATGCGAAGGATCTGGTGGGCAAGAAGATCATGGTGCTCAAGGGCAGCACCCACGCCGAACAACTCGCACAGCTGAAACAGAAATTTCCCGGCATCGAATACGAAGAGTCTGACGCGGTTGAGGTCGTCGATCTCCTGCGCATGGTCGACGAAGGTCAGATCGACCTGACACTGGTCGACTCCAACGAAGTGGCGATGAACCAGGTGTACTTCACCAACATCCGGGTCGCCTTCGACCTCGGTGATGCCAGCAACCAGAGCTGGGCCGTCGCCCCGGGCGACGACAACAGCCTGCTCAACGAAATCAACGATTACCTCGACAAGGTCAAGAAGAACGGCACCCTGCAACGCCTCAAGGACCGCTACTACGGGCATGTCGACGTCCTCGGCTACATGGGCGCCACCACGTTTGCCCAACACTTGCAGCAACGCCTGCCCAAGTACGAACAGCACTTCAAGTCATACGCCAAAAAAGAGAAAGTCGACTGGCGCCTGCTCGCGGCCATCGGGTATCAGGAGTCGTTGTGGCAACCGGCGGTCACGTCCAAGACCGGCGTGCGCGGCCTGATGATGCTGACCCAGAACACCGCGCAGGCCATGGGCGTGTCCAACCGCCTGGACCCCAAGCAGAGCATCATGGGCGGCGCCAAGTACCTGGCCTACATGAAAGACCAGCTCGACGATTCGATTCAGGAACCGGACCGTACCTGGTTTGCTCTGGCAGCCTACAACATCGGCAGCGGGCACCTGGATGACGCACGCAAACTGGCGGCCAAGGAAGGGTTGAACCCGGACAAATGGCTGGATGTAAAGAAAATCCTGCCGCGCCTGTCGGAAAAGAAGTGGTACAGCAAAACCCGTTACGGCTACGCCCGTGGCGGCGAACCGGTACATTTCGTGGCGAACATCCGTCGCTACTACGACATCCTGACCTGGGTCACGCAGCCGCAGCTTGAGGGCGACCAGGTCGCCCAGGGTAAACTGCTTGTTCCGGGGATCGACAAGACCAAGCCGGCCCAAGAGCCCGCCCCGCTCTAACAGAACAACCGAGATCAAATGTGGGAGCGGGCTTGCTCGCGAAAGCGGAGTGTCAGCCAACAGAGATGTTGAATGATAAACCGCCTTCGCGAGCAAGCCCGCTCCCACAGGGTTTTGTGTTGGTTTTTAAGCTTTGGCAGCCGCCGCCAGAATCAACGCCTTCATCTCCGAAACTGCCGACTTGAAGCCAACGAACAGCGCGTGGGCCACCAGCGCATGGCCGATGTTCAGCTCGTTGATGCCCTTGATCGCCGCCACGGCTTCAACGTTGTGATAGTGCAGGCCATGGCCGGCATTGACGATCAGGCCCTGGGTCAGGCCGAAGGCCACGCCATCGGCCACACGCTTGAGTTCTTCGGCGACTTCGGTCGGCGTCTCGGCATCGGCATAACGCCCGGTGTGCAGTTCGATGGCCGGTGCGCCGACACGGCGGGATGCTTCGATCTGGCGCTCATCGGCGTCAATGAACAGCGACACTTCGGAGCCGATCTTCGACAGGCGCTCGACCGCCGCCTTGATCCGCGCTTCCTGACCCGCCACGTCCAGGCCACCTTCGGTGGTCAGCTCCTGGCGGGTTTCCGGTACCAGGCAAATGTGCGCCGGGCGGATGCGCTCGGCGAACTGCATCATTTCCTCGGTGACGCCCATTTCGAAGTTCATGCGGGTTTGCAGCACGTCCTTGAGCAGCAGAACGTCGCGTTCCTGAATGTGCCGACGGTCTTCGCGCAGGTGCACGGTGATGCCGTCCGCGCCCGCCTCTTCCGCGTCCAGTGCAGCCTTGACCGGGTCCGGGTAACGGGTGCCCCGGGCCTGACGCAGGGTGGCAACGTGGTCGATGTTCACGCCAAGAAGAATGCGGGTGCTGGTGGTCACGGAAAGCGCTCCAGAAGAAGAGAAAGTTCGGTGCACAGCATACGGGGAGACTACGGCTTGCGAAACAGCTCGCGACTGACCAGGGGACGACCGCCCAAGTGAACGGCCAACGCCTGGCGCATCAAGCGCTTGGCAGCAGACAGAGCGCCGGGGGCGGACCAGTCAGCTTCAGCCATCGCCAGCAGCTCGGTGCCGTTGAACAGGCCCGGTTGCAACAGGTAGACCCGCTCCAGCCCCGCGTCCACTTGCAAACGGTAGAGGCCGTCCGGCGCGATGGGCTGATCATGAATATCAGTCGTCAGGGAAAAACCGTAGCCGAGGTCATCGAGCAAGCGCCATTCGAAGGAGCGCAGCAGCGGCTCCAGTGGGCGACCTTCGGCCAGGGCCAGCAAGGTGGAGGCGTAATGATCGAACACCGAGGGGAGCGGATCTTCAGCGGGCAACAGGCGAATCAGCAGTTCATTGAGGTAAAGACCGCTGAACAGCGCCTCTCCATTGAGCCAGGTTGAAACACCGGCGCTTTCCATGCGCCCGACATTCTTCAGCTCGCCCTTGCCCCGAAACTCCACTTCCAGCGGCACGAATGGCCGCGCCAACGTCCCGGCCTTGCCCCGTGCACTGCGCAACACCGCCCGCAGCCGGCCTTGCGGCGTCAGGAAGTCCACCAGCGCACTGTTTTCACGGTAGGCGCGGGAGTGGAGGACGTAGGCGGGTTGGGCAATGGGTTGGGACATGGAACTCTCAATGAACTGTAGGAGCGAGCTTGCTCGCGATGGTGGGTAACGATAACGCGGGCATTCTGAATGAACACGGCGCTTTCAAGTCCATCGCGAGCAAGCTCGCTCCTACAGGGGGCCTTGCGAAATATTACAGATCGCCATAACCCAACGAACGCAATGCACGCTCGTCATCGGACCAGCCACCCTTCACCTTGACCCACAGGTTGAGCATGATCTTGGAGTCGAACAGCAGCTCCATGTCCTTGCGCGCTTCGGTGCCGATACGCTTGATGCGCTCGCCCTTGTCGCCAATGATGATTTTCTTCTGGCCATCGCGCTCGACGAGGATCAAGGCATGGATGTGCAGGGTCTTGCCCTGCTGCTTGAACTCTTCGATTTCAACGGTGATCTGGTACGGCAGCTCGGCGCCCATCTGGCGCATGATTTTCTCACGCACCAGTTCGGCGGCGAGGAAACGGCTGCTGCGGTCGGTGATCTGGTCTTCCGGGAAGAAGTGATCGTTTTCCGGCAGGTGCTCGGCAATCACGCGTTCCAGTGCATCGAGGTTGTGCCCGTGCTGTGCGGAAATCGGGATGATCTGCGCATTCGGCAACTGCTCCTGCAACCAGCTCAGGTGCGGCATCAGCTCGGCTTTGTCTTCGATGCGATCGGTCTTGTTCAACGCCACGATCAGTGGGCCGGTCACGTACTGGACGCGCTCGAGAACCATCTGGTCTTCTTCGGTCCACTTGGTGCGATCGACCACGAAGATCACCACGTCGACGTCTTTCAACGCCGCCGAAGCAGTCTTGTTCATGTAGCGGTTCAGGGCCTTCTCGCCACCCTTGTGCATACCGGGGGTGTCGACGTAGATAGCCTGCACATCGCCCTCGGTCTTGATACCGAGCATGTTGTGACGGGTGGTTTGCGGTTTGCGCGAGGTGATCGCCAGCTTCTGACCCAGGATGTGGTTCAGCAGCGTGGACTTGCCCACGTTCGGACGGCCGACGATGGCAACATAGCCACAGCGAGTTGCGTTTGTATCAGTCATTGCCATTCTCCACACCCAGGGCAATCAGTGCTGCGGCGGCCGCTACCTGTTCGGCAATACGACGACTCACACCCTGACCTCGGCTTTTTTCATTCAGTAAGATGATTTCGCATTCGACGAAGAACGTCCGGCAATGCGGCTCACCCTGGATATCCACCACTTCGTATCGCGGCAGCTCACAACCACGGGACTGCAGGAACTCTTGCAGGCGGGTCTTTGGATCTTTGTTGGTGTCGACCAGTGTCAGGCCTTCGAACTCGCCGGCCAGCCAGGCGAGCACACGCTCGCGGGCCATTTCCATGCCGGCATCGAGGTAGATAGCACCGATCAACGCTTCGAGGGCATCGGCCAGAATCGACTCGCGACGGAAACCGCCGCTTTTCAGCTCGCCCGAGCCCAGGCGCAGGTATTCGCCCAGATCGAAACCACGGGCCAGTACGGCCAGGGTCTCACCTTTGACCAGACGCGCGCGCAAACGCGACAACTGGCCTTCGCGGGCCAGCGGGAAACGCTCGAACAGCGCCTCGCCGGCGACGAAGTTGAGAATGGCGTCACCGAGGAATTCCAGGCGTTCGTTGTTACGCCCGGCAAAGCTGCGGTGAGTCAGGGCCAGGACCATCAGTTCCTGATCCTTGAAGGTGTAGCCGAGCTGACGCTCTAGACGGCTTAGGGAGACGCTCACGGTTTACCCACGCTGAGTTCGTGGCTGGATTCCACCGCCATCGCCGTAATGCGGCGCAGGCTTGGGACAATTAACGCTGTGTTCAAAAATAACGTCCTGAATATCATTGTTTTCATGCCTCTGGCCCCCGAATCTGCCGGTTCCAGAAATGCATTCGGCGCTGTGTTCAACAGCGCCGTGTTTGATTACTTGATCAGGCCAACCCGCGAGAAATTCGGCAGGTGGCTGAGTTTGGGTTCCGGCCAGCTCATCCAGACCGCGAAGGCCTTGCCGACGATATTCTTGTCGGGAACCATGCCCAGCAGATCCTTGGGAATGTTCGGATCATCCCAGTAGCGACTGTCGTTCGAGTTATCGCGGTTGTCGCCCATCATGAAGTAGTGCCCGGCCGGCACGGTCCACGAATGGTCCGGCATTGCGCGGTAGCGGCTCATTTCCTTGCGGATCATGTGCTCGGCCGCGCCGAGTTTTTCCTTGTAGAGCTCAGCGCTGCCCAGCGTGCCCGGCTCGGCGCCGACCAGTTGCTCGGCAATCGATTGACCGTTGACGAACAGGCGCTTGTCGGCGGTGTAGCGAACCGTGTCGCCCGGCAAACCAACCACACGCTTGATGTAGTTGACGTTCGGGTCGCTCGGGTAGCGGAACACCATGACATCGCCGCGCTGCGGATCACCGACTTCGATGACTTTCTTGTCGATTACCGGCAAGCGGATCCCGTAGGAAAACTTGCTCACAAGAATGAAGTCGCCGACATCCAGGGTTGGCTTCATCGAACCGGAAGGAATCTGGAACGGTTCCACCAGGAACGAACGCAGCACCAGCACGATGAACAACACCGGGAAGAACGATTTGCCGTATTCAACCAGCAGCGGCTCTTTGTTCAGCTTCTCGACCACGACCATGTCAGGCTGGCTGACGCTGCCCTGATAGGAGGCGATGGCGGCACGCCGACGCGGGGCCAGGACCAGCAGATCGAGCAACGCCAACAGGCCGCAGACGAACACGGCGATGACCAGCAACAGCGGGAAATTTAGTGACATAGGACCTAACTATCCAACCTGAGCACTGCAAGGAAGGCTTCCTGTGGAATTTCCACGTTGCCGACTTGCTTCATGCGTTTTTTACCGGCCTTTTGCTTTTCCAGCAGCTTCTTCTTACGGCTGACGTCACCACCGTAGCATTTGGCCAATACGTTCTTTCTGAGCGCCTTGACGGTTGTCCGCGCAACAATCTGCCCGCCAATGGCGGCCTGGATTGCCACGTCGAACATCTGCCGTGGAATCAGTTCTTTCATCTTCTCGGTCAGCTGGCGACCTTTGTAGTGCGAGTTGTCACGGTGCACGATCAGCGCCAGGGCATCGACCTTGTCACCGTTGATCAGCACGTCCAGTTTCACCAGACTAGCCGATTGATAACGATCGAAATGGTAGTCCAGCGAAGCATAGCCGCGGCTGGTGGATTTCAGACGGTCGAAGAAGTCCAGGACCACTTCGTTCATCGGCAGGTCGTAGGTCACTTGTACCTGCGAACCGAGGAACAGCATGTCGACCTGTACACCACGTTTTTCGATGCACAGGGTAATGACGTTGCCCAGGTGCTCTTGCGGCACAAGAATATTGGCGCGCACGATCGGCTCGCGCATGTCTTCGATGGAAGACAGATCCGGCAGCTTCGACGGGTTATCGACGTAGATCGTCTCGCCGGTCTTGAGCAGCAGTTCGAAGATTACCGTCGGCGCCGTGGTGATCAGGTCCAGGTTGTACTCGCGCTCCAGGCGCTCCTGGATGATTTCCATGTGCAGCATGCCGAGGAAGCCGCAACGGAAGCCGAAGCCCAGTGCGTCGGAGCTTTCCGGTGTGTATTGCAGCGACGAATCGTTCAGGGTGAGCTTTTGCAGCGCCTCGCGGAAGTCTTCGAAGTCGTCGGAGCTGACCGGGAACAGACCGGCGTAAACCTGCGGCTGAATACGTTTGAAGCCTGGCAGCACGTCGACGTCCGGCGTCGAGCTCAAGGTCAGGGTGTCGCCCACTGGCGCACCGTGAATGTCCTTGATGCTGGCGATGATGAAGCCCACTTCACCGGCCTTGAGGTCAGCGGTAGGGGTGTGCTTCGGGTTGAATACACCGACGCTGTCCACCAGGTGGATCTTGCCGGTGGACTTGACCAGGATCTTGTCGCCCTTCTTCACACGACCGTGGCGCACGCGTACCAGGGAAACAACGCCCAGGTAGTTGTCGAACCAGGAGTCGATGATCAACGCTTGCAGCGGATCTTCGTAGTTGCCGGTCGGTGCAGGAATGGTGGCGACCAGGCGCTCGAGCACTTCATCGACGCCCAGACCGGTCTTGGCAGAGCAAGTGACCGCGTCGGTGGCATCGATGCCGATGATTTTTTCGATCTCTTCCTTGACGCGGTCCGGATCGGCCTGTGGCAGGTCGATCTTGTTCAGCACCGGCATCACTTCCAGGCCCTGCTCGATCGCGGTGTAGCAGTTGGCAACCGACTGTGCCTCGACGCCTTGACCGGCATCGACCACCAGCAGCGCGCCTTCACAGGCAGCCAGCGAACGGCTCACCTCATAGGTGAAGTCGACGTGGCCGGGGGTATCAATGAAGTTCAGCTGGTAGTTGATACCGTCGCGAGCCTTGTAATACAGGGTAACGCTGTGCGCCTTGATGGTGATCCCGCGTTCACGCTCGAGGTCCATGGAGTCCAGGACCTGGGCTTCCATTTCGCGCTCGGCGAGGCCGCCACACATCTGGATGAAGCGATCGGCCAGCGTCGACTTGCCATGGTCAATGTGGGCGATGATGGAGAAATTGCGGATATGACTCAAATCACTCACGGATCAACACTCAAAAAGGCTGCAGGCATAGCCCGCCGAAAAATAGCCGGGAATTGTACCTGATCCACGGCGCAAGCGTCACGTTCGCAGGTCAGACGGTGCCTACAAAAACGCCCCGGTCTTGCGACAAGGGCGCTTTAAATCGTCAAAGCGGTCGGAAAATGCCGACCATCAGCCTGCTCGACGCAACAGCCAGAGCCCCGCCACAGCACAAACACCCGCCGGCAGCAGCACCGAAAGCAACGGTGGGAAGCCGAATACCAGGCTGGAAGGCCCCAGCAAATCCTGGACGATACGGAAGGTGAAGCCCACCAGCACACCGGTGAACACACGCTGGCCGAGAGTTACCGAACGCAATGGACCGAAAATGAAGGAAATGGCCATCAGCACCAACGCGGCAGTGACTAACGGCTGCAACACCTTGACCCAAAATGCCAGCCAGTAGCGGCCATTGTTCAGCCCCTGGTCAGCCAGATAATGGATGTAGCCCCACAGGCCGCTGATCGACAGCGACTCTGGCACCATGACCACGGTGTTCAGCAACTGCGGACTCAATGCGACTTCCCAACGCTCGATCGGGGTCGAAACCACTTCGGTGCTGCGCTCGTGGAACAGCGTGGTCGTGACGTCCGTCAACTGCCAGTGATCGGTGTCGAACTCGGCACGCTTGGCGAAGCTCGCCGACAGCATGTGCCGTTCGTTGTCGAAGCGATAACGGGTCACGCCATACAGGATGCCGTTGGGTTGTACCGAGTTGACGTGAATGAATTCATCGCCCTGGCGGTGCCACAAGCCGTGCTTGGCGCTTTGTGCATCACCGCTGCCCTGGGCCAGAGAGCGATTGGCCTGTGCGGTGGTTTCGGCAGGCGGCGCGATGTACTCGCCGACCAACACACCGGCGAGCATCAATAGCAGCATCGGTTTCATGACCGCCCAGACGATCCGGCCGATCGACACACCAGCGGCACGCATGATGGTCAGTTCACTGTTGCTGGCCAGGCTGCCCAGACCGATCAGGCAACCGATCAGCGCGGCCATCGGCATCATTTCGTACATCCGGCGCGGCGCGGTCAGCGTCACATAACTCAGAACATCGACCAGGGTGTAGGTATCGGTGACTTCACTCATCTCGTCGATGAAGGCAAACAGTGTCGCCAGACCGAGAATGATCCCGAGCACCGCCAGAATCGCAATCAACACACTGCTACCAATGTAGCGATCCAGCTTAACCACGGGCCACCTCCAGCGCGCTGCGGCGACTCGCCCTCTTCAAACACAGGGGTTCCCAATAAAGCAGGCCCAGGCCAATACCCAGGAAAATCCCGTGCACCCACCACAAGCCCAGCACCGCGGGGATCTTGCCCTTGTCGAGGGCACCGCGGGCGGCAATCAGAATGGTCAGGTAAAGCATATAAAGAAGAATCGCCGGCAGTAATTTGAGGAACCGGCCCTGACGCGGATTGACCCGCGACAGCGGTACCGCCATCAAGGTCACGATGAACACCAGCAATGGCAGTGACATGCGCCATTGCAACTCGGCGCGCAAACGAATGTCTTCACTGCCGATCAACTTACTGGTCGGCATCGCATCACGGTCGGTGACTTCGTCGCTGACGTCCGGTTTTGGCAACAACACGCCGTACTCGTCGTACTTGATCGCCCGGTAGTCGGCCTGCCCTGGATTACCGTCATAGCGATAGCCGTTATCAAGGATCAGGTAACGGTTGCCGTCCGGGCGAATTTCCTGACGCCCCTTTTCTGCCACCAGGACAGAAATTCCGCGATCCTTGTTATTGGAGCTGATGTTTTTTTGCGAGATGAACACACCGCCCAGATTGACGCGGTCATCCGACATACGTTCGGTGTAGGTGACCCGGGTACCGTCTCGCAGGGCCTGGAAACGCCCTGGCTCCAGGGTATCGAATTCGGTCAAGGCATCCTGCTTGTTCAGTAGCAACTGAAACTGGTTGGCCCCTTGTGGCGCCAGGCTCAGGCTCAGCCACGCCACGACGAGTGCAACCAGGGTGGCCGGAAACATTGTCATCCAAACCAGCCGTTGCTGGCTCATGCCGGTGGCCGAGAGCACGGTCATTTCACTTTCGAGGTACAGGCGCCCGTAGGACAACAGGATCCCGAGAAACAGCCCCAGCGGCAGGATCAGCTGGAGGAAGCCTGGCAGACGAAAACCCATGATCAGGAACAGCGACCCCGGATCCAGCAGGCCCGAGGCCGCCTGGGCGAGGTACTTGATGAAGCGACCGCTCATGATGATGACCAGCAGCACGGCGCTGACGGCGCTCAAGGTCAACAGGACTTCGCGGGATAAATAACGGAAGACGATCAAACCAGACACTCCAGGGTTGTCAGGCTAAGGCGGCCAAACAAGCAAACGTATCGGACAGCCCGCAAGGCGGAGCCGCCGAAAAAAGATGGCGCATTATCCTGTGATTGGGTGCGCCTGTCACTGCGCAATGCATTGGGGGGTGTAGGAGCGAGCTCGCTCGCGAAGGTCGTCAACGATAACGCGAAGAACCTCAAACCCCGCGTTGGTCTCAGGTTCTTCGCGAGCAATCGAGCGTCGACCGGCTGCTCCTACAATCGTACAACCGAGGGTTGTCAGCCGCCGGTAGCGAGGTTCAAACTGCGGCCTTTGTCGCCGGTCGATCCTGGCGCCTTTCTGTTTATAAGCAATCGACGCACATAAGGTGTCGGGCGCATGCGTGATAACCATCAATTCAGGGACCCGGACATGGAACTGGTTGTAAAAAGCGTCAACCCCGAAACGTTGAAGACCGCCACTCTCGTGGTCTCCGTCGGCGAAGGCCGCAAGCTCGGCGCTGTTGCCAAACAACTCGACGAACTGAGCGGCGGCGCGATCAGCGCAGTGCTCAAGCGCGGCGACCTGGCCGGCAAGGTTGGCCAGAGCCTGTTGCTGCAGAGCCTGCCGAACCTCAAGGCCGAGCGCGTGTTGCTGGTGGGTGTGGGCAAGGACGACGAGCTGGGTGACCGCCCGTTCCGCAAAATCATCGCCGGCATCCTCAATACCCTCAAAGGTTTGGGCGGCAACGACGCTGTGCTGGCCCTGGATGAAGTGATCGTCAAAGGCCGCGACAGCTACGGCAAGACCCGCCTGCTGGCCGAAACCCTGGTGGACGGCGAGTACAGCTTCGACCAGTTCAAGAGCCAGAAAGCCGAACCCCGCACCCTGAAGAAAATCACCCTGCTGACCATCAAGGCCGCCCAGGCTGAAGTGCAACGCGCCGTGACCCACGCCACCGCCATCGCCAACGGCATGGCTTTCACCCGCAACCTGGGTAACCTGCCGCCAAACATCTGCCACCCGACCTTCCTCGGTGAGCAGGCGAAAGACTTGGGCAAAGAATTCAAGGACCTGAAAGTCGAAGTCCTCGACGAGAAGAAGATCAAGGCCCTGGGCATGGGTTCGTTCTACGCCGTCGGCCAGGGCAGCGCCCAGCCTCCGCGCCTGATCGTCATGCAATACAACGGCGGCAAGAAATCCGAGAAGCCGTACGCACTGGTCGGCAAGGGCATCACCTTCGACACCGGCGGCATCAGCCTCAAGCCGGGCGCCGGCATGGATGAAATGAAGTACGACATGGGCGGCGCCGCCAGCGTGTTCGGCACCCTGCGTGCCGTGCTCGAGCTGAAGCTGCCGATCAACCTGGTGTGCATCCTGGCCTGCGCCGAGAACATGCCGAGCGGCAACGCCTCGCGCCCTGGCGACATCGTCACCACCATGAGCGGCCAGACCGTGGAAATCCTCAACACCGACGCCGAAGGCCGCCTGGTGCTGTGCGACGCCCTGACCTACTCCGAGCGCTTCAAGCCGCAAGCGGTCATCGACATCGCGACCCTGACCGGTGCGTGCGTGGTCGCCCTGGGCTCCCACACGTCGGGCCTGCTGGGCAACAATGACGAACTGATCGACCAACTGCTGAGCGCCGGCAAGGCCGCCGACGACCGCGCCTGGCAACTGCCGCTGTTCGATGAGTACCAGGAACAGCTGGACAGCCCGTTCGCCGACATCGCCAACATTGGCGGCCCGAAAGCCGGCACCATCACCGCGGCCTGCTTCCTGTCGCGTTTCACCAAGAACCTGAACTGGGCGCACCTGGACATCGCCGGCACGGCCTGGACCAGCGGCGGCAAGGACAAGGGCGCCACTGGCCGTCCGGTTCCCCTGCTGACCCAATACCTGCTGGACCGCGCCAAAGCCTGAAACCGTTGATGGGCAGCGGCGTCACTTTTCGGTGGCGCCGCTTGCCGCTCTGGAACCGCAATGACCAAAGTCGACTTCTATATCCTGCCCAGCGCCGATCCTTCGGCACGCCTGGACTTTGCCTGCAAGCTCACCGAGAAAGCCTGGCGCATGGGCCACCGCATCTACCTGCATTGCAGCGATGCGGCCCAGCGTGACGATCTCAATGCGCGGCTGTGGGCGTTCAAGGGTGAAAGCTTCGTGCCCCACGGCCCTGCCGACAGCGAACCTGACGGCTTGATTGTCCTAGGGTTGGGCGACGACTGCGGTCAGCATCAGGATTTGCTGGTCAATCTCGACCTGAAAGTCCCGGCCTTCGCCAACAGGTTCGCCCGGGTGGCGGAAGTGGTGGTGGAGGATCCGACGATCAGAGCGGCCGCGCGGGAGAGTTTCCGTTTCTACCGCGAACAGGGCTATCCTCTGCAAGATCACCGTTTACAGCGACTCTGAGCCTTCCAATGGACACTCCAAAACCGCTGCAACAGTCCGCGCACCTGCTGGACGACCTTGAGTCGATCCGCCAATTGCTCGGCGATGACAACCTGCAACCGCCCCTGCTGACCGATACGGTCGAGGAAGGTGATCAGGAACAGATTCCGATGTTGTTCGACGCCGTGAGCGAGCCTTCGCCACCCGTCGTACCGACAACCCCTGCCTCCATCGTTGAACCCGTCACCACGGCGACGCCGGCGCCTGCCGCCAGCAAGAACCCGGATGACTTGCTGCACCTGGACAGCGAATTGCGCGCCGCCGCACAGTTGATCATGCAAGACGTGATCGACGATTTCGCCCCGCACATCGAGACCGAAATCAAACGTCGCCTCAGTGCGCGGCTGGAGCGGTTGTTGAGCCAGTACAACGATTGAATAATTGTGGAGAGGGGCTTGCCTGTGGCGAGGGAGCTTGCTCCCGCTGGGCTGCGAAGCGGCCCTGGCTTTTTATCAGCCACACCGAGTTGTTTGAATTGACGACTGCTGCGCAGCCGAACGGGGCGGTGCGGCGGTCCGACAAGCACCCTCGCCACAAAAAGCCCTCTCGCCACACGTTCTCTGATCAGGTGCTGAGATAACGCCCAATCAACGCAATCCCGCTGGCCAGCACCAGCCACGTCACCAGCCGCACGAACGCCTCGCGGGATAACCTCATGGTCAGCCGTCGACCGAACCACAGCCCCAGCACCATCGCCGGCAACAGACAAACCGCCAGCACCAGCAGCGGTAAATCGGCATACACACCGGCGATTGCAAACAGGCTCAGACGCACCACCGTACTGCAACTGATCAGCGCACTCTGTGTAGCCCGCGCCGCCTCCTTGGGCAACCGGCTGTTCAAATAGATCGCATAGAGAAAGCCACCGCTGCCAAACAACGCGCCAAACATTCCGCCCACCGTCCCCATCGGCAGCGCCCACACGGCAGACAGTTGCGTCGGTCGGGTCTTGATCCACAGGCTGTAAATTGCATAGGCGCTGATAAACAGCCCCATCAACAGCAGCAACAGATCGGATTTCAGGTTCAGCAGGAATATCACGCCGAGGGTGCAGCCCACCGCCATGCACGGCAGCAAGCGCAGCAGTTCCGGTTTCGCCACATCACGCCGCGAGGGCAACAGATTGCCGAATGCCGCGACAAAATCGAGCAACACCAGTAACGGCACGATCTTCGACAACGGCATGAACAGAATCAGAATCGGCCCCGCCACCAGCGCGGTGCCGAAACCGGCGATGCCGAACACGATGTAGGCCAGGGCAATGCCCGATGCGATCACCAGCCAGTCCAGCGGGCCGAAGGGCCATTGGTTCAACAGTTCAAACACATTCATCCACATATCTTCCGTGATTACCCGCCGGTGACTCTACCTTTGTGGGAGCGGGCTTGCTCGCGAAAGCGGACTCACATCCCAGATCAATGTGGCTGACACACCGTCTTCGCGAGCAAGCCCGCTCCCACATCAAGCGGTTCCACAAGGGATTTATGTTGAGCCATGGAGATTGCCGGGCAAAAGCCATTAAACTGCGCCCCATGATTAAAGATCCCTTTGCAAGACTCGGCCTGGACCGCGAAGTCCTGACCGTCAGCCAGCTCAACGGCCGCGCGCGGGTGTTGCTCGAAGACGTGTTCAGCAACATCTGGGTCGAAGGCGAAATCTCCAACCTCGCCCGCCCGGCGTCCGGCCACGTGTATTTCACCCTCAAGGACAGCGGCGCCCAGGTGCGTTGCGCGCTGTTCCGGCAGAACGCGGCACGGGTTCGCCAGGCCTTGAAAGACGGCCTGGCGGTCAAGGTCCGTGGCAAGGTCTCGCTGTTCGAGGGACGCGGTGATTACCAGCTGATCCTCGACACCGTGGAGCCGGCCGGCGACGGCGCCTTGCGCCTGGCCTTCGATGCACTCAAGGAAAAGCTCAGCGCCGAAGGCCTGTTCAGTGCCGAGCGCAAGGTGCCGCTGCCGGCGCACCCACAACGCATCGGCATCATCAGTTCGCCCACCGGGGCGGTGATCCGCGACATCATCAGCGTGTTCCGCCGTCGCGCACCGCAGGTGCAGTTGACCCTGATCCCTACCGCCGTACAGGGCCGCGAAGCCACAGCGCAGATTGTCCGCGCCCTGAAACTGGCGGATGCCCGCGGTTTCGACGCACTGATCCTGGCCCGGGGCGGCGGTTCGCTGGAAGACCTCTGGTGCTTCAACGAAGAAGCCGTGGCCCGCGCCGTAGACGCTTGCGTGACGCCGATTGTCAGCGCGGTCGGCCATGAAACCGACGTGTCGATCAGCGACTTCGTGGCCGACGTTCGCGCGCCCACCCCCTCCGCTGCCGCCGAATTGCTGGCACCGGACTCCAGCGACCTGGTGCGTCGGGTCGAAAGCCTGCACCGACGGCTGGTGATGCGCATGCGTGACCGCTTGATGCGCGACCGCCTGCGCCTGGAAGGCATTTCCCGGCGCCTGCGCCATCCCGGCGAGCGCCTGCGCCAGCAAGCGCAACGCCTGGATGACCTGGACATGCGCATGCGCCGCGCGTTCGAGCGCAGCCTCAACACCCGTCGCGAACGCTTGATCCGCCTGGAAACCCGTTTGGCCGCACAACATCCGGGACGGCAACTGGCAATGCTTCGCCAGCGCCTCGACAGCCTGGCCGAACGCCTGCCGCGCGCCATCCGCGAAGGGCTGAAGAACCGTCGGCTGCAGTTGCACAGCCAGATGCAGACGCTGCATGTGGTCAGCCCGCTGGCGACCCTCGGCCGTGGCTACAGCATCTTGCTGGACGAGCGCGGCAACGCGATCCGCAACGCCGCGCAAACCCATACCGGCCAGCGCCTCAAGGCCAAACTGGGCGAAGGTGAACTGCAAGTGCGGGTCGAAGACAATCACCTGACGCCTGTCACCCTTTCTTTACTGGATTGATCCATGCCGCGTTTCTTTGCTCCGTTGCTGTTGCTGCTCCTGACCTTCAACGCCCACGCCGACAGCTACATCACCCGCCAGTTGAACAAACCGGTGCCGGGCGGCGTTGCGGTGGTGGACCTGGGCACGTCCGCCCAGGCGCCAAAAGCCATTTATCAAGGCAAACCGGTGCTGGTGGTCAAGGAACAGAACAACTGGCTGGCCATTGTCGGCCTACCGCTGACGGTCAAGCCGGGGGCTCAATCGGTCAGCAGCGGCGGTCGTAACCTGAACTTTACGGTTGGCAACAAGCAATACCCGGAACAGCGCATCACCCTGAAGAACACCCAACAGGTCAATCCAGACCCGGAAAATCTCAAGCGCATCGAGCGTGAACTGGCCGAGCAGATTACTGCCTACCGCACGTTCAGCCCCAACACCCCGAGCAACCTGCTGCTGGACAAACCGGTGAACGGGCCGCTGTCGAGCAAGTTCGGCGTGCGGCGCTTTTTCAACGGTGAAGAGCGCAACCCCCACGCTGGACTGGACTTCGCCGTGCCGGCCGGCACACCGATCAAGACCCCGGCCTCCGGCAAGGTGATCCTGATCGGCAACTACTTCTTCAATGGCAACACGGTGTTCGTCGACCATGGCCAGGGTTTTATCAGCATGTTCTGCCACATGTCGAAAATCGACGTGAAGGTGGGGCAGCCACTAGCCCGTGGTGACGTAGTCGGCAAAGTCGGTGCGACCGGCCGCGCGACCGGGCCGCACATGCACTGGAACATCAGCCTGAACGATGCGCGGGTTGATCCGGCTATTTTTATCGGCGCGTTTCAACCCTGACCCCTGAATAAGGCCTCTGGCCTGCTCGCGATGGCAATATCACAGACACCGAAAGCAGTCCGGCAGTGTCACCTCATCAATTGCGCACCACTCAAACCTCGCGCAAACAACAAAACAATCACTGCCAATCACAGCAATAAAATCTCGATTTACACCCGCTCACGAGTATTCCTCTCAATTTTTTTCGACTGCTTGCCATCTTCCCCCCCCCAAGGTTAGGGTTGAAGGCATGAAAACCTCTCACACCCTCATTCAACTCCGCCAGCACCGCAGCCTGTGCCTCGTCAGTGCACGACTGCCGGGTTGAATCGTGGTGCCTCGTCCCAAGCGTTAGTCCAAGAACTTTTGATCCACCGGCAGGCCGCCTTTTTTCGGCCCACACAATAAGGATTTCCCGATGAGCATGCTCAAAGACCCGTCTTCGAAATACCGCGCGTTCCCGACCATCGACATTCCGGACCGCACCTGGCCGTCGAAAACCATCACCGCCGCGCCGATCTGGTGCAGTTCCGACCTGCGCGACGGCAACCAGTCGCTGATCGAGCCGATGGACGCCGTCAAGAAGCTGCGCTTCTGGAAAACCCTGGTGCAGGTCGGCGTAAAGGAAATCGAAGCGTCGTTCCCGGCCGCCTCGCAAACCGACTTCGACTTCGTTCGCACCCTGATCGAAGGCAACCACATCCCGGACGACACCACCATCCAGGTGCTTACCCAGGGCCGTGAAGACCTGATCGAGCGCACCTTCGAATCCCTGCGCGGCGCGAAGAAAGCCATCGTTCACCTGTACAACGCGACCTCCCCTTCCTTCCGCCGCATTGTCTTCAACCAGGACAAGGACGGGGTCAAAGCCATCGCCGTGAACGCCGCGAAGCTGTTCGTCAAATACGCGGCCATGCAGCCGGACACCGAGTGGACCTTCGAATACTCGCCAGAAACCTTCAGCGCCACCGAAATGGAGTTCGCCAAGGAAGTCTGCGACGCGGTGATCGAAGTCTGGAACCCGACGCCCGAGCACAAGATGATCCTCAACCTGCCGGCCACGGTGGAATGCGCGACGCCGAACATCTACGCCGACCAGATCGAATGGTTCGGCCGTCACATCAACCGTCGTGACAGCGTGATCATCAGCTTGCACACCCACAACGACCGTGGCACCGGCGTTGCCGCCACCGAACTGGGCCTGATGGCTGGCGCCGACCGTGTCGAAGGCTGCCTGTTCGGCAACGGCGAGCGTACCGGTAACGTCGACCTCGTGACCGTGGCCCTGAACCTCTACACCCAGGGCGTGCATCCTGAGCTGGACTTCTCCGACATCGACGGCGTGCGCAAAGTCGTCGAAGAGTGCAACCAGATCCAGGTGCACCCGCGTCACCCATACGTCGGCGACCTGGTGCATACCGCGTTCTCCGGCTCGCACCAGGATGCGATCCGCAAGGGCTTTGCCCAGCAGAAACCGGACGAGTTGTGGGAAGTGCCATACCTGCCAATCGACCCGGCCGACATCGGCCGTAGCTACGAGGCGGTCATCCGCGTCAACAGCCAGTCGGGCAAGGGCGGCATCGCCTACCTGCTGGAACAGGAATACGGCATCAGCCTGCCGCGTCGCATGCAGATCGAGTTCAGCCAGGTCGTGCAGCGTGAAACCGACCGCCTCGGCCTGGAAATGACCGCCCAGCAGATCCACGCATTGCTGCACAGCGAGTACTTGCAGGCCAACACCCCGTACGCGCTGGTCAGCCATCGCCTGCAGGAAGAAAACGGCCACAGTGCCGTTGAAGTGGAAGTGGCCAGCCAAGGCCAGGGCGAGACCAACCTGCACTGGCGCGGCAAGGGCAACGGCGCCCTGGAGGCCCTGGTGGCCGGCCTGCCGGTACCGGTGGAAATCATGGACTACAACGAGCACGCCATCGGCGCGGGCACCAATGCCAAGGCTGCGGCCTACATTGAACTGCGTGTAAACGGTGAACGTGCGGTGCATGGCGTCGGCATCGACGAAAACATCACCACCGCCAGCTTCAAGGCCCTGTTCAGTGCACTGAACCGTTCGCTGAGCCAGCCGGAAGCGAAAGCGGCGTAAACCATCGCTGAAATGCAAAGGCCCCAAGGTTCGCACCTTGGGGCCTTTTTGTTTGCCTGCCTGTTTTTGTGTTGCCTGTTATGACCCCTTCGCGAGCCTGCTCGCGAAAGCGGTCTGTCAGGCAACAAAAATCTCAGGTGAATTCGAAAGTATCCGCATCCAGATTCGCCGGAAACCGCGTGCGATACGCCGCCAGCTCTGCCGCATCCAGCACCACCTTGAACACCCCGTCAGCCTCTCCGGCACTGAGCAGTGTCTCGCCCTGGAAATCCAGCACCTGGCTGTCACCGGTATAGGCAAAGCCCTTGCCATCAGTCCCGATGCGATTGACCGCCGCCACATAGCACAGGTTCTCGATCGCCCGCGCCGGCAGCAAGCGGTTCCAGTGCTGGCGCCGTGCACCGGGCCAGTTGGCGGTGTACAGCAGCAGATCAGTGTCCTGGGCGTCACGACTCCACACCGGGAAGCGCAGGTCGTAGCAAATCAGCGGTCGCACTCGCCAGCCTTTGAGCTCGAACTGCACCTGGCGTTCGCCGGGGGTGTAGTGGTTATGCTCACCGGCCATGCGGAACAGGTGACGTTTGTCGTAATGCAACACCTCGCCATCCGGGCGTGCCCACAGCAGGCGATTGCGATGACTGCCGTCGGCGGCCTGGACGATGACGCTGCCGGTGATCACCGCATCGAGCCTCAAAGCCTGAGCCCGCAACCATTTGCTGGTGGGGCCGTTTTCCGCTTCGGCGAGGGTCTCGGATTCCATGGAGAACCCGGTGGTGAACATCTCCGGCAGAATGATCAGGTCGGCGCCGCGAGCCTGTTCCAGCAACGGCTCGAAATGCTCGAGGTTGGCCTGGCGGTCGTGCCAGGCCAGGGACGTCTGGATCAGCGCAACGGTCAGTTTCGGCAATGCACTCAGATCACGCATAGTTTTTCCGCTGCTTCACGCAGGGTCTCCTCACGCTTGGCAAAGCACAGCCGCACCAGACGCTGACCGACCGGTGGCGTCTGGTAGAACACCGAGATCGGGATACTGGCCACGCCATGCTCACGAGTCATCCACAGGGCCATCTCGACGTCATTGAGGTCCGGGCGGATCTGCGAGTAATCGACCAACTGGAAATAGGTACCGGTCACCCGGGTGAAACTGAAACGCGACGGCGCCAGCAGATCGCAGAACAGATCGCGCTTGGCCTGATAGAAACCCGGCAGCTCCTCGACGTGCTCAGGATGCTCGGCCATGTAATCGGCCAAGGCATATTGCAGCGGTGTCACGCCGCAAAAGCTGACGTATTGGTGCACCTTGCGCAATTCCGCCGTCAGGGCCGGTGGCGCGACCACGTAGCCGGTTTTCCAGCCGGTGACGTGGTAGGTCTTGCCGAACGAACTGACCACGAAGGCTCGCTGATACAGCTCCTCATGGGCCAGCACGCTGACATGGGGCACACCGTCAAACACCAGATGCTCATAGACTTCGTCGCTGATCACATAGATATCGCGATCACGGATCAAGGCTGCCAGTTGATCCAGTTCGGCACGGCTGATCAACGCGCCACTGGGGTTGTGCGGGGTGTTGAGAATGATCATCCGCGTGCGCGGGCTCAACGCATCGGCGAGCTTCTGGAAGTCGATGCTGAAATCGTCGAGGCCCAGTTGCACATGCACGCAACGACCGCCGGCCAGCTCCACCGAAGGTTCGTAACTGTCGTACGCCGGGTCAAACACGATGACTTCGTCACCGCTGTGGATAACCGCCTGAATGGCACAGAAAATCGCCTGGGTTGCACCCGGCGTGACGGTTACTTCATGGTCGGCATCGACATGGACGCCGTAACTGCGGGCGATCTTTGCCGCAATCTGCTGACGCAAGGCGGGTAGACCGGTCATTGGCGAATATTGGTTATGGCCACTGGCGATGTGCCGACCGACCGCATCGCACAGGGCCTGCGGGGCATCGAAATCGGGGAAGCCCTGGGACAGATTGAGCGCGCCGGTCTGAGCCGCGAGCTGAGACATCTGAGTGAAGATAGTGATGCCGACATTCGGCAGCTTGCTGGTGATCATCGGTGGTTCCCTGCTCTACACCCGGCTCTACGGCGGCGCGGGGGATTCCGAGGATAGCCCAAACGGCAGGCATGAAAAAGGGCGCCATTGGCGCCCCTTCCATCCCACGGGAAAAACCTCAATCAGCGCTTGTCGCGACGCTTCTTGTCGGCCTTCTTGTGGTGCGACATCAAGCGACGCTTCTTGTTGACCTGACGGTCGGTGAGCGTGTTCTTGTTGCCTTCGTACGGGTTCTCGCCACCCTTGAACTCGATGCGGATCGGCGTACCGACCAGCTTCAGCACACGGCGGTACGTGTTTTCCAGGTAACGCACGTAGGACTTCGGCACCTTCTCGATCTGGTTACCGTGGATCACGATGATCGGCGGGTTCGCGCCACCAAGGTGGGCATAACGCAGCTTGATCCGGCGGCTGTTGACCATTGGCGGCTGGTGCTCGCTGACCGCGTCTTCCAGGATCTGGGTCAGGCGGCTGGTCGGCCAGCGGGTAACCGCGGACTTGAACGAGTTCTGTACCGACGCGTAGAGGTTGCCCACGCCGGTACCGTGCAGTGCCGAGATAAAGTGAATATCGGCAAACTCGACGAAGAACAGGCGACGCTGCAACTCGATCTTGACGAAGTCGCGCTCGCTCGGCGTCATGCCGTCCCACTTGTTGATCGCGATGACCAATGCACGACCGGCCTCAAGGGCAAAGCCCAGCAGGTTGAGGTCGTGGTCCACCACGCCTTCGCGGGCGTCCATCACGAAGATCACCACGTTGGCGTCTTTGATCGCTTGCAGGGTTTTGACCACCGAGAACTTTTCGACTTCTTCGTGGATCTTGCCGCGCTTGCGCACACCGGCGGTGTCGATCAGCGTGTACTTCTCGTCGTTACGCTCGAACGGGATGTAGATACTGTCGCGGGTGGTGCCGGGTTGATCATAGACGATTACCCGGTCTTCCCCGAGCATGCGGTTGACCAGGGTCGACTTGCCGACGTTCGGACGGCCGATGATCGCGATCTTGATCCCGTCTTTTTCGCTTGGGCCTGGAATGCGCTTGGCTTCCTCGCCTTCGGCGACGTCTTCTTCCTCGCCTTCTTCCAGCTCGTCGTCGTCTTTCGGGAAGTCACTCAGGGCGATTTCCAGCATCTGGGTGATGCCACGGCCGTGGGCACCGGCGATCGGGATCGCGTGGCCCATGCCCAACGGAGCGAATTCGGCGCGGGCCATTTCAGGGTCGATGTTGTCGACCTTGTTGGCAACCACGTAGGAACGCTTGTTACGTTTGCGCAAATGCTCGGCGATCATCTGGTCGGCGGCGGTGAAACCGGCCTTGGCATCTACCAGGAACAGAACGACATCCGCTTCTTCGATGGCCAGCAGCGACTGCTCGGCCATCTTTTCGTCCATACCGTGCTCGTCACCGGAGATACCGCCGGTGTCGATCAGAATGTAGGAACGCCCTTGCCACTTGGCCTCACCGTACTGGCGATCACGGGTCAGACCGGACAAGTCGCCGACGATGGCGTCACGAGTCCTGGTCAGGCGGTTGAACAAGGTGGACTTGCCGACGTTTGGTCGGCCCACCAGGGCGATTACGGGAACCATGCGGCTCTCCACTTCGTTATTTCAGAAAATACAAAAGCCGCTGCGAGGCAGCGGCTGGTGCTCGGGGCAACGCCTGAAAGCGCTGCAAACCCCGGAAATCCGGAGCCGCCTGGGGTGTTAACCCCAAGCATAGTTCTTACTTGATGGTCAGGGCTTCCAGTTTGCCGCTGTTGCCATACACATAAATCGTCTCACCCATCACCAGCGGACGGGCACGCAGGCCGTCGCTGTCGATGCGCTCGCGGCCGACGAAACGACCGTCCACCTGACTCAGCAGGTGCAGGTAACCTTCCAGGTCACCGACTGCAACGTAGCTGGAGAACACTTCCGGAGCCGACAGTTGACGGCGGGCCAGCGAGTCGTTGCTCCACAGGGCTGTGGTGGAACGCTCGTCGACGCCTTCAACGGTGCCCGAAGACAGGCTCACATAAACGGTACCGAAACCCTGGGCGACACCAGCATAGCTGGAAGCATCACGCTGCCAGAGCTGACGGCCGCTTTGCAGGTCCAGAGCGGCAACGCGCCCCTGATAGCTGGCGACATACAGCGTCTCGCCCGACAGCAGCAAGCCACCGTCGATATCGACCACGCGCTCCAGCTCCGAACGACCTTGCGGGATCGCTACGCGCTGTTCCCACACCGGTACGCCGTTGGAGATGTTCACGGCAACCACTTTACCGGTCGACAGGCCAGCCACCGCGAGGCGGTTGGTCACAATCGGCGCACTGGTGCCACGCAGGGTCAGTACCGCAGGCGTGCTGTCATAGATCCAGCGACGGTTACCGGTGGAGGCATCCAGGCCGATCAGACGATCGTCCTGGGTCTGAACCACCACAACGTCACCGTTGTTGGCTGGCGGTGCCAGTACTTCGCTGGACACGCGAGCGCGCCATTTCTCTTCACCGTTGATCGCGTCCAGGGCAACGATTTCACCCTTGAGCGTACCGATGGTGACCAGACCGTAACCTACGCCAACAGCGCCGGAGACAGGCAGTTCGAGATCTTTCTTCCATTTGACGTCGCCGGTGTTGCGGTCCATCGCCATCAACACGCCAGTAGTGTCGGCGGCATAGATGGTATCGCCATCGATGGCCGGAACCAGCATGTTGTAGGTTTCGCCCTGACCGTCACCGATCGAACGACTCCACTGCTTGTGCAGAACCACTTCTTCCTTGAAGTCGACCAGTTCGGCCGGAGGCAGTTCTTTTTTGCTGTTGCTGCTGCAACCCGCGGCCAACAAGGCCAGAGCCAGCAATGCTGCATGTTTCCAACGAATCACGTCACGCATCCCCTTTGGCCAGGTCGTCCAGCTTGATTTGCAGGCCACCGACCGCCGCTTCATCCGACAGTGCCGCCTTGGCTTTTTGATACGCCGCGCTCGCCTCGTCGGTACGACCCAACTGCACCAGCAGGTCGCCCTTGAGCTCTTCACGAGTGGCCAGGAATGCCTTGTCGGCATCGCCGTCGAGAAGCTTCAGTGCTTCATCGGCCTTGTTCTGCGCGCCGAGTACCTGGGCCAGACGCTGACGGGCGATTTCGCCCAGCGCCGGGTTGGCCGGTTTGCCGACAATGGCTTTGAGCTCGCTGGCCGCGTCGTCCAGCTTGCCGCTGTCGACCGCAACCTTGGCCACGAACAGGCTGCCGTACTGCGCGTAGGCGCTGCCGCCGAACTCGCTGTTGAGCTTGCCGGCCAGGTCCGAAACACGGGCCGCATCAGGCTTGCCGTCAGGCGTCAGCGTGGTTTCGAGCAATTGCTGATAGAGAATCGAGGCGCCTTGCGACTGATTGCTCTGATATTTGTGGAACGCCTGCCAGCCGAACACGATGACCAGCGCCAACAGGCCACCAGTGACCAGGGGCTTACCGTTGCGTGACCACCATTCCTTCAATTCCGCCACATGTTCGTCTTCGGTACTCGACACCCCAATACTCCTTAATCGCTAATTCGGCTGTTTAGACAGCTTCAACCCTGCACGACGCAGGTGGCCAGGTGAGCGGCAAGCGCATCCCAGGCAATGCTTTGTTGTTCGCCCTGGCCACGCAGGGGTTTGAAACCTACCACTTGCTGGGCCATTTCGTCGTCACCGAGGATCAGCGCATACAGTGCACCGCTCTTGTCGGCCTTCTTGAACTGGCTTTTGAAACTGCCGGCGCCGGCATTCACTTGCAGGCGCAGGTTGGGCAACTGATCACGAACACGCTCCGCCAGGGTCAGGCCAGCCAGCTCGGCGGCTTCACCGAAGGCGCAGAGGTAGACATCGACCTGACGGGAGATCTCTTGCGGGATCTGCTCCAGGGTTTCCAGCAGCAGGACCAGGCGTTCGATGCCCATGGCAAAACCAACGCCGGCGGTCGACTTACCGCCCATCTGCTCCACCAGACCGTCGTAACGGCCACCGGCACACACGGTGCCCTGGGCGCCGAGTTTGTCGGTGACCCATTCGAAAACGGTCTTGCTGTAGTAATCCAGCCCGCGAACCAGCTTCGGGTTGATCACGTAAGGAATGCCGGCAGCGTCCAGGCGAGCCTTGAGGCCCTCGAAGTGCACGCGGGATTCTTCGTCGAGGTAGTCGGCCATTTTCGGCGCATCAACCAGAATCGCCTGTGTCTCGGCGTTCTTGGTGTCCAGGACGCGCAACGGGTTGGTCTTCAGGCGGCGCTGGCTGTCTTCGTCCAGCTTGTCCAGGTGTTGCGACAAGAACTCGACCAGTGCTTCGCGATAACGCCCACGGGATTCGCTGGTGCCCAGGCTGTTGAGCTCGAGTTTGACCGCATCGCGGATGCCCAGTTCGCCCCACAGGCGCCAGGTCAGCACGATCAGCTCGGCGTCGATGTCCGGACCGTCGAGGTTGAACACTTCCACACCGATCTGGTGGAACTGGCGATAACGGCCTTTCTGCGGACGCTCGTGACGGAACATCGGCCCGATGTACCAGAGTTTCTGAACCTGGCCGCCGCCGGTGATGCCGTGTTCCAGCACCGCGCGCACACAGGCCGCCGTGCCTTCAGGGCGTAGGGTCAGGGAGTCGCCGTTACGATCGTCGAAGGTGTACATCTCTTTTTCGACGATGTCGGTCACTTCACCGATGGAACGCTTGAACAGTTCGGTGAACTCGACGATCGGCATGCGGATCTGCTTGTAACCGTAGTTATCCAGCAGGCGCGAAACAGTGCCTTCGAAATGACGCCACAGAGGGGTCTGCTCGGGCAGGATGTCGTTCATGCCACGAATGGCTTGCAGAGACTTGCTCACTTAAATTCCTTAATTCGTTCGGCTCTTTTTAGCCAGGCTTAGCCGCGCGCAATAACGGCAGCATCAGCTTCGACCTTTTCGGCCGCTTTCTGGCGGATCAAGCGTTCAAGCTCATCCACCAGATTGTCATTCGTCAGCTTCTGCGACGGCTTGCCGTCGATGTAAATCAGGTTCGGCGTGCCGCCGGTCAAGCCGATATGGGCTTCCTTGGCTTCGCCCGGACCGTTGACCACGCAACCGATCACCGCGACATCCAGCGGCACCAGCAAATCTTCGAGACGCCCTTCCAGCTCGTTCATGGTCTTGACCACATCGAAGTTCTGCCGCGAGCAACTCGGGCAGGCGATGAAGTTGATGCCACGGGAACGCAGGTGCAGGGATTTGAGAATGTCGTAGCCGACTTTCACTTCCTCGACCGGGTCGGCCGCCAACGAGATGCGGATAGTATCGCCAATCCCTTCGGCGAGCAGCATACCGAGGCCCACGGCAGATTTCACCGTGCCGGAACGCAAACCACCGGCTTCAGTGATGCCCAGGTGCAGCGGCTGGACGATTTCCTTGGCCAGCAAGCGGTAGGCTTCGACGGCCATGAACACATCGGACGCTTTCACGCTGACCTTGAAGTCCTGGAAGTTCAGGCGCTCAAGGTGCTCGACGTGGCGCAAGGCAGACTCGACCAGCGCAGCCGGGGTCGGCTCGCCATATTTCTTTTGCAGGTCTTTTTCCAGGGAACCGGCGTTCACGCCGATACGGATCGGGATCCCGCGGTCACGGGCGGCATCCACCACCGCACGCACGCGGTCTTCGCGGCCGATGTTGCCCGGGTTGATCCGCAGGCAATCGACACCCAGTTCGGCTACACGCAAAGCGATCCGGTAGTCGAAGTGAATGTCGGCAACCAGGGGCACCTTGACCAGCTGCTTGATCTTGCCGAAGGCTTCGGCAGCGTCCATGTCCGGTACGGAGACCCGCACGATATCGACGCCGGCCGCCTCCAGGCGATTGATTTGCGCGACAGTGGCCGCGACATCGTTGGTGTCGCTGTTGGTCATGCTCTGCACAGCGATAGGCGCATCGCCGCCAACAGGCACGTTACCGACCCAGATCTTGCGAGATTCGCGACGTTTGATTGGAGATTCGCCGTGCATGACTTATTGACCCAATTTCAGGCGAGCAGTCTCGCCACTGGTGAACGGAGCGACATCAACCGGCTGGCCGTTGTAGCTGACCTGAGCACCGCGGGCAAAGCCCAGGCGCACGGTAAACGGTGGTTTGCCATTGACTGCCAGGCTGTCGCCTTTGCGTTTGAGACCGCTGAACAGCACCTTGCCGCTACCGTCGGTCACTTGTGTCCAGCAATCGGAGGTGAACTGCACCTTGACCTGGCCTTGACCGGCCGCTGGCGCAGGAGCCGGAGCGCTCGGGGCTACCGGTGCAGTCACCACCGGGGCCGGGACGGCCGGAGCTGTCGGGGTCACCGGCGTTGCGACAACAGGCGCGATAGTGCGGGCCGGTGCGGCTGGTGTGGTCGGCGATGTCGGGGCGGCTGGTGCAGTCGCCTGAGCCTGCTCTGGTGCTTCAGCCGGAGCGTCGGCCTGTGGCAGCGCGAGGGCGGTTCCGCCTTCGGTCTGACCTTCCACGACGGCCTGGTCTTCCGGCTCGTCCAGCGGGTGAATCTGTGTCGTACCGTCGGCGCCTTCGACTTCTACGTGCTCTGGTGCCAGACCGATCAGGTCCTTGGTGCGCATCGAGGTCTGATCCTGCCACCAGACGAAACCGCCACCGATCACCGCGACCAGCAACAGCAGGCTGACGATTCGCAAAATGGTGTGGGAAACCCGAACCGGCTCTTCAATACGGCCCAGGCTGTGAACATTGCTGCCCTGGGAGTCGGTACCGGTGGATTGATCGAATTGCTGGACCAGGACGGCCTGGTCCATGCCGAGCAACTTGGCATAGGCACGAATGTAACCGCGGGCAAAAGTATGCCCGGGCAGCTTGTCGAAAGCGCCGGCTTCCAGATTGCTCAAGGAAGTGGTGGTGAGGTTGAGCTTGAGGGCCACTTCGGCCAGCGACCAGCCATTGCTTTCGCGGGCCTGGCGCAAAGTCTCACCGGGGTTTACGCGATTCGCTGCTACAACTTCGGGATGCGCCGCTTTCATCATTGCTCCGACAGGTATTGCTGATATTCCGGCGTACCGGGATAGAGTCTTTTTAGTTGCAGGCCGGCACTTGCGGCCTTGTCGCGGTCGTCAAACACTTTTGCCAACCGAACGCCGAGCAACAGACTACGTGCATTTTGTTCGGAGAGCTGGCTAAAACGGTCGTAATAGTCACGCGCGGGCACATAATGCCTGTCTTCGTAAGACAACTCAGCCATTTCCAGCAATGCACGAGGTTGTTGGCGGTTCAGGCGCAGGGCTTTTTCCAGTTGCTGCAGGGCCAGATCGCGTTGGCCGAGCATTGCAGCGGTCATGCCCAGGTTCTCGAACACCCGCGAACGCTCAGGATACAGGGTATCGGCAGCGGCTTGTTCAAAGCGCTCGTAGGCTTCCTTGTAACGTTTCTGCTCGAACAGAAAACTGCCGTAGTTATTGAGGATTCGTGCATCGGCGGGACGCGAAGCCAGCGCCTTGAGAAAATGCTCGTCGGCAAGTGTAGGTTCCATCTCGGCCTGGAACACCAGCCCCAGCGCCGCGTTGGCATCAGGGTCGGAGCCATCCAGATCCAACGCTTTCTTCAACGGAACCTTGGCGCGCTCGGTCATGCCTTGTTGCAAATACCCGATACCGAGTTGCACATAGGCCTCACGCGCTTCATCACGGCCCTTGCTGGTCTTCATCGGGTTGTAATCGCCCGAAAGCACGCAGCCAGCACACAGGCTGGCCAACAGCAAAAGCAGCGCAAAGCGCAGGGACATAGAGTTCCTCTCTTGGTTATTTCGCGGCGTCTTGCGCTACATCGTTGTCGGCGTTCAGTTCACGCACGGCGATATAACGTTCGCTGCGACGGGTGCGATCCAGCACCTGCCCTACCAATTGACCACATGCGGCGTCGATGTCTTCACCACGGGTGGTGCGGACGGTGACATTGAAACCTGCATGGTGAAGCTGATCCTGAAAACGACGAATCGCATTATTGCTCGGACGCTCGTAACCGGAATGCGGGAACGGGTTGAACGGGATCAGGTTGATCTTGCACGGGATGTTCTTGAGCAGCTCGATCATTTCCACCGCGTGCTCGACCTTGTCATTGATGTCTTTGAGCAAGGTGTACTCGATGGTCAGCACGCGCTTTTCGCCGAGATTCGACATATAGCGCTGGCACGACTCGAGCAGCATCTTAAGCGGATACTTCTTGTTGATCGGCACCAATTGGTTACGCAATGCGTCATTCGGTGCGTGCAGGGACAACGCCAGGGAGACGTCGATGTGCTTGGAGAGCTCATCGATCATCGGCACCACACCGGAGGTCGACAGGGTCACACGGCGCTTGGAAATGCCGTAGCCCAGGTCGTCCATCATCAAATGCATGGCCGCGACGACGTTGTCGAAGTTCAGCAGCGGCTCACCCATGCCCATCATCACCACGTTGGTGATGGCACGGTCGACGGTTGCCGGGACGCTGCCAAAGGATTTGTTGGCAATCCACACCTGGCCGATGACTTCGGCGGCGGTGAGGTTGCTATTGAAGCCTTGCTTGCCGGTGGAGCAGAAACTGCAATCCAGGGCACAGCCTGCCTGGGACGAAACGCACAAGGTGCCGCGCTTGCCCTGGGGAATGTACACGGTCTCGACGCAGCTGCCGGACGCCACGCGCACCACCCACTTGCGGGTGCCGTCGCTGGAGATGTCCTCGCTGACCACTTCCGGACCACGGACCTCAGCAACAGCCTTGAGCTTTTCGCGCAAGGCCTTGCTGACGTTCGTCATGGCATCGAAATCATCGACACCAAAGTGGTGAATCCATTTCATTACCTGACCGGCACGGAAACGCTTCTCCCCGATTGAGTCGAAGAATTTTTCCATTTCCAGCTGAGTCAGACCCAGCAGGTTAGTTTTTACAGTCGATGTAGTCATGGATTCACCTTCACTCTTAAGCCAATGCTTAGCGAGTGGTTACTTCAGTAGCTGCGAAGAAGTACGAGATTTCGCGAGCGGCAGCGGCTTCGGAGTCCGAACCGTGTACGGCGTTGGCGTCGATGGAGTCAGCGAAGTCAGCACGGATGGTGCCGGCAGCAGCTTCTTTAGGGTTGGTAGCACCCATCAGCTCACGGTTCAAAGCGATAGCGTTTTCGCCTTCCAGAACCTGAACGACAACCGGACCGGAGATCATGAAAGCAACCAGGTCGTTGAAGAAACCACGAGCGCTGTGCTCAGCGTAGAAGCCTTCAGCTTCGGCTTTGGACAGTTGCTTCAGTTTCGAAGCTACAACGCGCAGGCCAGCTTTTTCGAAACGAGTGGTGATCTCGCCGATAACGTTTTTTGCAACGGCGTCAGGCTTGATGATGGAGAAAGTACGTTGAACAGCCATGGTGTAACTCCAGAAACGGTAATTTACGAAAAATTAAACCCGCGAATTATACGCGGGTTCTCGGGTATTGCCTAACCTGCGGCGTGGCTCAGTGGCGTTCTTCGATCCAGTGGGCCTGAATGGCCTCCAGGATCTTTTCGCCACAATGCTCAGGCATATCGTCGAAATCGGGCAGTTCCATCACCCATTTACGCAGATCGACGAAATTGACCGACATAGGGTCCACTTCGGGCTTGCTTTCAGCCAGCTGGATCGCGATCTCCAGCACATCAGTCCACTTGAGTTTCATGACAATTCCTTGAATCAGTGCGCTGCTTCGGCTGCGTGGTTGAGCGAGTACTTCGGAATTTCGACGGTCAGGTCTTCGGTACCGACCTTGGCCTGACAACCCAGGCGCGATTGAGCTTCCAGCCCCCAAGCCTTGTCAAGATAGTCCTCTTCCAGCTCGTCAGCCTCTTCCAGCGAGTCGAAACCCTCGCGAATGATGCAGTGGCAGGTGGTGCAGGCGCAGACGCCGCCACAGGCACTTTCCATCTCGATATGGTGCTCATGGGCCAGCTCGAGGATGGACGTACCGGTCTCAGCCTCCACAACCATGCCTTCGGGGCAAAACTTCTCGTGTGGCAGAAAAATGACCTGCGGCATCGTTATTCCTCAATCTCATTCAGGTTGCGCCCCGCCAGCGCGGCTTTCACCGTCGAGTCCAGGCGGCGGGCAGCAAAGGCGTCGGTCACTTGCGACAGACGCTTGGTCTGCTGCTCGATGGCGTAACCATCGGTACCTTTCATCAGTTCGGTCAGTTCCTGCACCTGCATGTCGATGACCAGGCGCTCTTCGGCGTCGAGCAAACGCTCGCCATCAGCCTCCAGAGCAGCCTGCACCGCTTCGATCAGGCGCTGAGCGTCGACCTGCTGCTCACGCAGTACGCGAGCAACCTTGTCGTCATTGGCGTGCTGGAACGAGTCCTTGAGCATCCTGGCGATTTCGCCGTCGGTCAGGCCGTAGGACGGCTTGACCTGAATGCTCGCCTCAACGCCCGAACCCAGTTCCCGGGCGGAAACGCTGAGCAGACCGTCGGCATCGACCTGGAAGGTCACGCGAATCTTCGCCGCGCCAGCCACCATCGCCGGAATGCCGCGCAGCTCGAAGCGCGCCAGGGAGCGGCAGTCGCTGATCAGCTCGCGCTCGCCCTGCAATACGTGGATGGCCATGGCCGACTGGCCGTCTTTGTAAGTGGTGAAGTCCTGGGCGCGGGCGACGGGGATGGTGGTGTTACGCGGAATCACCTTCTCCATCAGGCCGCCCATGGTTTCCAGCCCCAGGGACAGCGGGATCACGTCCAGCAGCAACAGTTCGCCGCCATCACGCTTGTTACCGGCCAAGGTATCGGCCTGGATCGCGGCACCGATGGCTACCACTTGATCCGGGTCGATTTCAGTCAGCGGCTGGCGACCGAAGGCTTCGGCGACGGCGTCACGAACGCGAGGAACGCGAGTCGAACCACCAACCATGACCACGGCATGCACGTCTTCCAGCTCGATACCGGAATCACGCACCGCACGGCGGCAGGCTTTCAGGCTGCGAGCGACCATCGGCTCGATCAGCGCATTGAAGGCTTCGCGGGTCAGCTCGGCTTTCCAGTTGCCATGGGCCACTTCAACGGCCGCAGCATTGGTCAGGGCTTCCTTGGCCACACAGGCGGTTTGCAGCAAGTTGCGTTGCGCACCCGGATCGAGATCGGCGGACAGGCCAGCGCTCTCGATGATCCAGCCAGCGATCGCATGGTCGAAGTCATCGCCACCCAGGGCGCTGTCGCCGCCGGTAGCTAGGACTTCGAAAACACCGCCAGTCAGGCGCAGAATCGAAATATCGAAGGTGCCGCCGCCCAGGTCATAAATGGCGACCAGGCCTTCGGCGTGCTGGTCCAGACCGTAAGCCACCGCCGCCGCGGTCGGCTCATTGAGCAAACGCAGCACGTTGAGGCCGGCCAGCTTGGCCGCATCCTTGGTGGCTTGACGCTGAGCGTCGTCGAAATAGGCCGGAACGGTGATCACCGCGCCCACCAGCTCACCGCCCAAGGTCGCTTCAGCGCGTTGACGCAGGACCTTGAGGATATCAGCAGAGACTTCGACCGGGCTTTTCGGGCCCTGGATCGTCTCGATGAACGGCATGTGCGACTCGCCATCGACAAAGCGGTACGGCAGTTGCTCGCCTAATTGCTTGACGTCGGACAGACCACGACCCATCAAGCGCTTGACCGACAGCACGGTGTTCAACGGATCGGTAGCGGCGGCCAGTTTGGCGGATTCGCCCACCTCGACGCGATCGGCGTGGTAGCGCACGGCAGACGGCAGGATGACCCGCCCTTCTGCGTCGGCAAGTGGCTCGGAAAGACCACTGCGCAATGCAGCGACCAGCGAATTGGTAGTGCCCAAGTCGATCCCCACAGCCAGACGACGCTGGTGCGGTTGAGGACTTTGGCCGGGTTCGGCGATCTGCAGTAGGGCCATCGTTATCAGGACTTATCTGTATATCAGGCGTGCGACCGGAGCGGCACTGGGTTAATCGTCGAGGCGCTCTTCTAACTGGCGCACTTCGTAAGTGAGCTTGTCGAGGAACTGCATGCGCCGCATCAGGCGTTCGGCCCGTTCACGTTGCGCGGCATCATTCCAGCAAGCTGCGAAGCTTTGGTTCAGTTCATCCTGGGCTGCCTTCAGGCGACGCTTGAAGACGGCAACGCCGTTGAGGTCGGCGCTGTCCTGCAGGTCTTCGAGCTCTTCGCGCAACTCCATCTGTTGCAGCAGGAACTCCGGATCATGCACCGTGACTTCCAGCGGCAGCTCGCCACCATTCAAGGCGAGCAGGTAGCGCGCGCGCTTGGGCGGACTCTTGAGCGTCTGGTAGGCCTCGTTGAGGCTCGCCGATTGCTCCAGGGCCAACCGTTGTTCGCGTTCGGAAGCGTCGGCAAAGCGGTCCGGATGAACGCCGCGCGCCAGCTCGCGATAGCGCGTAGCCAGCTGATCGAGGTCCAGGTTAAAACTCGGTTGCAGCTCGAATAAAGCGAAATGACAAGGAGTACCCACGACAAGCCTCAGATGTTGAAGCTTTCGCCGCAGCCACATTCACCGCGTACGTTGGGGTTGTTGAACTTGAAGCCTTCGTTCAACCCTTCCTTGACGAAATCGAGCTCGGTGCCGTCCAGGTAGGCCAGGCTCTTCGGGTCGATGATCACTTTTTCGCCGTGACTTTCGAACACCTGATCCTCTGCAACCACCTCGTCGACAAACTCCAGCACGTAGGCAAGGCCGGAACAGCCCGTGGTGCGAACACCCAGACGAATCCCTTCACCTTTGCCGCGCCCGTCGAGGGAGCGCCGCACGTGTCGAGCAGCCGCTTCTGTCATGCTGATAGCCATCGGTGACTCCTTACTCGTCGCCAAAACTCGAAAATCAGATCAAGCCTTTCTTCTGCTTGTAATCGCGAACAGCCGCCTTGATGGCGTCTTCAGCAAGTACCGAGCAGTGGATTTTCACTGGCGGCAGGGCCAGTTCTTCAGCCAGCTGAGTGTTCTTGATGGTTTCTGCTTCGTCCAGGGTCTTGCCCTTCATCCACTCGGTGGCGAGGGAGCTGGAAGCGATAGCCGAACCGCAGCCGTAGGTTTTGAACTTGGCATCTTCGATGATGCCGGCGTCGTTGACCTTGATCTGCAGGCGCATCACGTCGCCGCACGCCGGAGCGCCGACCATGCCGGTGCCGACATCAGGATCTTCCGCGTCCATCTTGCCGACGTTGCGCGGGTTTTCGTAGTGGTCGATGACCTTTTCGCTGTAAGACATGATTCTCAATCCTCACTCATCAGGGCCGCTCTTGAGGCCCTGCAGTTACGCTGCGTCTATTGCCGCGTTGCTACAGGACCTGTATCCGGCGGCTTCTATAGTTAGTGTGCCGCCCACTCGATCTTCGAGATATCGACACCGTCTTTGTACATGTCCCACAGCGGCGACAGAGCACGCAGCTTGATAACGGCCTCACAGACTTTCTGCGCGGCGTAGTCGATTTCTTCTTCGGTGGTGAAGCGGCCGAAGGTGAAACGGATCGAACTGTGGGCCAGTTCGTCGTTGCGGCCCAGGGCGCGCAGCACGTACGAAGGCTCAAGTGACGCCGAGGTGCAGGCCGAACCGGACGAAACTGCCAGATCCTTGAGCGCCATGATCAGCGACTCGCCTTCAACGTAGTTGAAGCTCAGGTTCAGGTTGTGCGGAACGCGGGCGGTCAGGCTGCCGTTGACGTACAGCTCTTCCAGGTGCTCGACCTGCTTGAAGAAACGGTCGCTCAGGGCCTTGATGCGCGCGTTCTCGGCAGCCATATCTTCCTTGGCCACGCGGAAGGCTTCACCCATGCCGACGATCTGGTGGGTCGCCAGGGTGCCGGAACGCATGCCGCGCTCGTGGCCGCCACCGTGCATGGTCGCCTCGATACGTACGCGCGGTTTGCGGCTTACGTACAGGGCGCCGATGCCTTTAGGACCGTAGGTCTTGTGGGCGGAGAACGACATCATGTCGACTTTCAGCTTCGAAAGGTCAATCTCGACCTTGCCAGTGGACTGAGCGGCGTCGACGTGGAACAGGATGCCCTTGGAACGGAGCAGTTCGCCGATCGCCGCGATGTCGTTGATGGTGCCGATTTCGTTGTTCACGTGCATGACCGAAACCAGGATGGTGTCGTCGCGCAGTTCGGCTTCGATCATCTCTGGGGTCACCAGGCCATCGGTGCGAGGCTCGATGTAGGTCACTTCGAAACCTTCACGCTCCAGTTGGCGCATGGTGTCGAGGACTGCCTTGTGCTCGATCTTGGTGGTGATCAGGTGCTTGCCCTTGGTGGCATAGAAATGCGCCGCACCCTTGATTGCCAGGTTGTCGGATTCGGTGGCACCGGAGGTCCAGACGATTTCACGCGGGTCGGCGTTGACCAGGTCAGCGACCTGACGACGGGCGTTTTCGACGGACTCTTCGGCTTTCCAGCCGAACACGTGGGAACGGGACGCCGGGTTACCGAAGTTTCCGTCGACCAGCAGGCATTCACTCATTTTTTGCGCAACACGCGGATCAACCGGGGTGGTCGCAGAGTAATCAAGGTAAATCGGCAATTTCATGGACTATCTCCTAAATCAGGCTGGCTGGCGTGCCGCTAGCTCTTCGGCTGTCATTCGACGGCGGACGCTTCAATCTTGTCCAGGCGCAGCGCCTTGCTGTTGCAACGGCGCTGGTCCTGACGCTGGGCTACTTCTTGCACCTCACGGCGAGTCACAAGATCAGCCAAGCTGATACCGCTCAGAAATTCGTGAATCTGCAGGCTCAGATCGCACCACAAGTGGTGAGTCAGGCAAGTGTCACCGGAATGGCAATCACCCTGCCCTTGGCATTTGGTTGCATCGACCGATTCGTTCACCGCATCGATCACCTGGGCGACCTGGATGCCCTGCATGTCGCGGGACAATTGGTAGCCACCGCCCGGACCACGCACGCTGGACACCAAGTTGCTGCGGCGCAGCTTGGCGAAAAGCTGTTCGAGGTAGGACAGGGAGATGCCTTGGCGCTCGGAGATATCGGCCAGGGACACGGGCCCGTGCTGCGCGTGCAACGCCAGATCGAGCATGGCGGTCACGGCGTATCGGCCTTTTGTAGTCAGTCGCATGGACAATTACCACGGAGTTCGGAATGAGGCGAGTATGCAATTCCCGAGTATTTAAGTCAACTATAAGACCTAGTACTTTAGTCAGGTTTACCCGCAAAAGAGCGGGCGCATCATAGCAGGGTCTGCGGCCTAATGGCACACCGGTCAGCGCTCTGCCATTACCTGATTGCGACCCGTAGGAGCTGCCGCAGGCTGCGGCAGCTCCTACAAAGGTATCAACCGGCCTGACTCTGATCTTTGTCTTTTACGCAGGCGAAATCTTCTTCACGCAGTTCAGGCAGATCTTTTGCACAATAATTGCTGCCCAGGTCCTTCAACGCCCCGCACATCCCCTCCAGACGCCCATCGACCGCCTGCAGGTGATCGAGCAACTGACCAATGGCACGCGCCACCGGGTCGGGCATGTCTTCAGTCAGACCGTAAGCATCAAAACCAATCTTCTCGGCCATGGCCTTGCGCTTGGCGTCCTGCTCTTCGTCGGGCTTGACGATAATCCGCCCCGGAATCCCCACCACAGTGGCACCCGGCGGCACTTCCTTGGTCACGACCGCATTGGAACCCACTTTGGCCCCGGCACCAACCGTGAACGGGCCAAGCACCTTCGCGCCCGCCCCGACCACGACGCCATCACCCAGGGTCGGGTGACGCTTGCCCTTGTTCCAGCTGGTACCGCCCAGGGTCACGCCCTGGTAAATCGTGACGTCATCGCCAATCTCGGCGGTTTCACCGATGACGATGCCCATGCCATGGTCAATGAAGAAGCGACGACCGACCTTGGCACCCGGATGGATCTCGATCCCGGTCAACCAGCGACCGAAGTTCGACACCAGCCGCGCCAGCCATTTCAGATCAGCACGCCACAGCATCGCCGACAAACGGTGAATCCAGATGGCGTGCATGCCCGGGTAGCAAGTCAGGACTTCAAAAGCGTTACGCGCCGCCGGGTCTCGGTGGAATACGCTCTGGATATCTTCACGCAAACGCTCGAACATCATTAATCCTTCCGTTTAAGGAGCTCACCACGGGCCGCTTTTTGGGTTTCCGTGAGGATGCCACGCAAAATATTCATTTCCGCCCGGCTGACCGAGCTACGTCCGTACAACCGGCGCAGGCGCGCCATCAAGTGCCGTGGCTTTTCCGGATCGAGAAATTCGATGGCCACCAGGGTCTGCTCCAGGTGTTCATAGAATCGTTCCAGCTCGTCCATGGTCGCAAGCTCAGCGCTTTTGACCGAAGCCACTTCTTCCTTCTCGACCTTGCTCGGCTGACCTTGGGCCGCCAGCCAGGACATGCGCACTTCATAACCCAACACCTGCACCGCCGCCCCAAGGTTCAGCGAGCTGAACTCAGGGTCTGATGGGATGTGCACGTGATAATGACATCGCTGCAGTTCTTCGTTGGTCAGGCCGGAGTCTTCACGACCGAACACCAGGGCGATTTCCGCGCCTTGCCCGGCTTCCTCGACCACTTTCGTTCCGCATTCGCGGGGATCGAGCAGCGGCCAGGGAATGCGCCGGTCGCGGGCGCTGGTGCCGAGCACCAGATTGCAACCGACCAAGGCTTCTTCCAAGGTGGCGACGACTTGCGCGTTTTCAAGGATGTCACCGGCACCGGAGGCACGGGCATCGGCCTCGTGATGCGGGAACAGACGAGGCTCGACCAGCACCAGCCGCGACAGCCCCATGTTCTTCATGGCACGCGCAGCCCCGCCGATATTGCCCGGATGGCTGGTATTGACCAGGACGACACGAATGTTTTGCAGCAAGGGAGGCGCTCTCGAACACAATAATCGGGAGCGGAATCTTACAGCTCATCCTACCGTTAAGCCATGAAAGCGAACGCCGTCCTTCTCCTGTAGAAACTTTCTGATAGAATGCTCGGCTTTCTTTAACAACCTTAGGTGACACATCCATGCAGCCCATGCTGAATATCGCGCTGCGCGCCGCCCGCAGCGCCAGTGAATTGATCTTCCGCTCCATCGAGCGCCTGGATACCATCAAGGTCGACGAAAAAGACGCCAAGGATTACGTATCCGAGGTGGATCGCGCCGCCGAACAGAAAATCATCGACGCCCTGCGCAAGGCCTACCCGAATCACTCGATCATGGGTGAAGAGACCGGCATGCACGCCGGCACCGGCATCGAAGGCGAAGAGTACCTGTGGATCATCGACCCACTGGACGGCACCACCAACTTCCTGCGCGGCATTCCTCATTTCGCTGTCAGCATCGCCTGCAAATACCGCGGTCGTCTTGAGCACGCCGTTGTTCTGGACCCGGTTCGCCAGGAAGAATTCACCGCCAGCCGTGGTCGCGGCGCTCAACTGAACGGTCGTCGCCTGCGCGTCAGCGGTCGCACCAGCCTGGACGGCGCCCTGCTGGGTACCGGCTTCCCGTTCCGTGATGACCAGATGGACAACCTCGACAACTACCTGGGCATGTTCCGCGCCCTGGTTGGCCAGACTGCCGGCATCCGCCGCGCAGGTTCCGCGAGCCTGGACCTGGCCTACGTGGCCGCCGGCCGTTTCGACGCCTTCTGGGAGTCGGGCCTGTCCGAGTGGGACATGGCTGCAGGCGCCCTGCTGATCCAGGAAGCCGGCGGTTTGGTAAGCGACTTCACCGGCGGTCACGACTTCCTTGAAAAAGGCCACGTCGTTGCCGGCAACACCAAGTGCTTCAAGGCAGTGCTGACGGCGATCCAGCCGCACCTGCCGGCCTCGCTGAAGCGCTAAGCTTCCGGCGACAGAAAAGCACCCTTCGGGGTGCTTTTTTTATGCCTGGAAATCGATCTGAAACACACCACATACCCACTGTAGGAGCGAGCTTGCTCGCGATGGTCGCCAACGATTACGCGCGCTTTCAGGATTAACTCGGTGCCTTTGGGTTCTTCGCGAGCAAGCTCGCTCCCACAAGGGACTCGCTGCGGCGCATAAATCGCGGGCACAAAAAAAGCACCCCGCAGGGTGCTTCTTTTATATCCAGCGTCAGCAAATTACTGAGCCGCCTGATTCTCCGACAAGATCAACTTGCCTTCCTTATCCACCGGAATCTGGTTGCCTGGATCACGATCCATGCGCACCTTGCCTTCCTTGCCGTCCAGCGAATACCGCACGTCGTAACCTACAACCTTGTCACTGATGTCGTTAACCGTGTTACAGCGGGTCTGGGTCGTGGTGTAAGTGTCACGCTCTTGCATGCCTTCCTGCACCTTGTTGCCGGCGTAACCGCCACCGACAGCACCCGCGACCGTGGCGATCTTCTTACCGGTGCCGCCACCGATCTGGTTACCCAGCAAACCACCTGCCAATGCACCAACCACCGTACCGGCGATCTGATGTTGATCTTTCACCGGCGCCTGCCGGGTGACCGCTACATCCTTGCATACTTCACGTGGAGTCTTGATTTGTGTCTTGACCGGCTCAACGGCGAGTACTTGTGCGTACTCTGGGCCGCTTTTAACCAGGCTGTAGGTGGCCACAGCACCCCCGGCAGTTACACCGACAGCACCCAGTACAGCACCAACCAGCATCGACTTGTTCACATGAACCTCCTGGACCATCACATGCGGAACTTGTCCGCGCTTCTCCCTGCCTTGGAGCACAAAAAAAGGCGCGAGTTCAACTCGCGCCTTTTTTGGACTACATCGCTTAAAGACTTTGCCTTCAAGGACGGTCGTCGACTTCCTTCTCGGTATTGACAGGAGGAATCAGGTCTTCCGTGCTCAGGTTCAGCCAGATCAGCACCACGTTCGCGATGTAGATCGACGAGTAAGTACCCGCCAGAACACCGATGAACAGGGCGATGGAGAAGCCGAACAGGTTGTCGCCACCGAAGAACAGCAGGGCCGCGATCGCCAGCAAGGTGGAGATCGAAGTCGCCATGGTCCGCAGCAGGGTTTGCGTGGTCGAGATGTTGATGTTCTCGATCAGGCTGGCCTTGCGCAGTACACGGAAGTTTTCACGAACCCGGTCGAATACCACGATGGTGTCGTTGAGCGAGTAACCGATGATCGCCAGTACCGCCGCCAGCACCGTCAGGTCGAAGGTGATCTGGAAGAACGACAGGATACCGACAGTCACGATCACGTCGTGGATCAAGGATACGATCGCACCGACCGCAAACTTCCACTGAAAGCGGAAAGCCAGGTAGATCAGGATGCCGCCCAGCGCCATCAGCATGCCGAGGCCGCCCTGGTCGCGCAGCTCTTCACCCACCTGCGGGCCGACGAACTCGACACGCTTGACCGTCGCCGGGTTCTCGCCGCCGACCTTCTGCAAGGCTTCGGCGACCTGGTGACCCAGCTGCGGGTCTTCGCCAGGCATGCGCACCAGCAGGTCGGTAGTCGCACCGAAGTTCTGCACGATGGCTTCGTGATAACCCGCGGTCACCAGCTGCTCACGCACCTTGGTAACGTCGGCCGGACGCTCATAGGTCAGCTCGATGAGCGTACCGCCGGTGAAGTCCAGGCCCCAGTTCATGCCCTTATGGAAGACACTGAATATTGCCAGTGCGGTAAGGAACAATGTGACGCCGAACGCAAAGTTGCGAACGCCCATGAAGTTGATTGTACGTAACATGGCAGCCCCTTAAATCCACAACTTCTTGAAGTCACGACCGCCGAAGATCAGGTTGACCATCGCGCGGGTCACCATGATGGCCGTGAACATCGAGGTAAAGATCCCGAGGGACATGGTCACTGCGAAGCCCTTGACCGGGCCGGTGCCCATGGCAAAGAGGATGCCGCCGACCAGCAAGGTGGTCAGGTTGGCGTCGAGAATCGCGGTGAATGCCCGGCCGAAGCCTTCGTTGATTGCGCGCTGCACGGTCATGCCGGCGGCGATCTCTTCACGAATCCGCGAGAAGATCAGCACGTTGGCGTCGACCGCCATGCCCATGGTCAATACGATACCGGCGATACCCGGCAGGGTCAGCGTTGCACCCAGCAGCGACATCAGGGCCAGCAGCATCACCATGTTCACCGCCAGCGCGACGGTGGCGATCAGGCCGAAGAAGCGGTAGATGGCCATGATGAACAGCGAGACAAACAGCATGCCCCACAGCGATGCATCGATACCCTTGGTGATGTTGTCGGCACCCAGGCTTGGGCCGATGGTGCGTTCTTCAGCGAAGTACATCGGTGCAGCCAGACCACCGGCACGCAGCAGCAGCGCCAGTTCGGACGATTCGCCCTGGCCGTTCAGGCCGGTAATGCGGAACTGCGCACCCAACGGCGACTGAATGGTCGCCAGGCTGATGATCTTCTTCTCTTCCTTGAAGGTCTGGACCGCCACGTCTTTTTCGACGCCGTTGACCATCTGCTTGGTGTAAGTGGTGATCGGACGCTGCTCGATGAAGATCACCGCCATGCTGCGACCGACGTTCGAACGGGTCGCACGGTTCATCAGCTCGCCGCCGTGACCGTCCAGACGGATGTTCACTTCCGGCGTGCCGTGCTCGCCGAAGCCAGCCTTGGCGTCGGTCACTTGGTCACCGGTGATGATCAGGCCACGCTCGATCAGCGCAGGAGGACGCTTGCCCTCACGGAACTCGAATTCCTCGGAAGTGGCTTTCGAAGCACCCGGCTCAGCAGCCAGACGGAACTCCAGGTTGGCCGTCTTGCCGAGGATACGCTTGGCTTCAGCGGTGTCCTGCACGCCCGGCAGCTCAACCACGATGCGGTTGGCGCCCTGGCGCTGAACGATCGGTTCGGCAACACCCAGCTCGTTGACGCGGTTACGCACCGTGGTCAAGTTCTGCTTGATGGAGTATTCACGGATTTCCGCCAGCTTGGCCGGGGTCATCGCCAGACGCAGCACCGGTTGACCATTAAGGTCGGCCGGAACAATGTCGAAATCGTTGAAGTTCTTGCGGATGATCGTACGGGCCTGTTCGCGGCTGTCTTCATCAGCGAAGCCCAGCTGAATGGCACCGCCCAGTTGCGGCAGGCTGCGATAACGCAGTTTCTCTTTACGCAGCAGGCTCTTGACGTCGCCTTCGTAGACTTTCAGGCGCGCGTCGAGGGCTTTGTCCATGTCCACTTCCAGCAGGAAGTGCACACCACCGGACAAGTCCAGGCCCAGCTTCATCGGGTGCGCAGCGAGGTTGCGCAGCCATTGCGGGGTGGTTTGTGCCAAGTTCAATGCAACAACGTAGTCATCACCCAGCGCCTTGCGTACAACGTCCTTGGCCGGCAGCTGGTCTTCAGCCTTGGTCAGGCGAATCAGGCCGCCCTTGCCGTTGGCGGCCAGGGTGGCAGCCTTGACGTTGATCCCGGACTCTCTGAGCGCCGTGCTTACACGGTCCAGATCAGCCTGATTGACCAGCAGCGCAGTGCTTGCACCGCTGACCTGAATGGCCGGGTCATCAGGATAAAGATTGGGAGCGGAATAAATCAGACCGACCGCCAGCACCGCCAGGATCAGAATGTATTTCCACAGAGGATATTTGTTCAGCATCACGCCGCCCGTTTATGACGCGGGGCGCCTTGCGCGCCCCGTCGATTGAATATGAAGTTGAAACTCAGATCGCTTTGAGCGTGCCTTTTGGCAGCGTGGCGGCGATGGCGCCTTTCTGGAACTTCATTTCGACGGTGTCGGAAACTTCCAGAACGACGAAATCGTCGGCCACTTTAGTGATCTTGCCGGCGATGCCGCCGGTGGTCACAACTTCGTCGCCTTTCTGCAGGCTGCTCAGCAGGTTTTTCTGCTCTTTGGCGCGCTTGGCCTGTGGACGCCAGATCATCAGGTAGAAGATGACCAGGAAACCGACCAGGAAAATCCACTCGAAACCGCCACCCATTGGGCCGGCAGCAGGTGCAGCGGCGTCAGCCATGGCATTAGAGATAAAAAAGCTCATTTAGCACTCCAGTTGCAAATGTTGAATCTTGGGGTCAGAAAACTCAGTCCAAAGGCGGAACAGGTAACCCGCGTTTGGCGTAGAAGGCATCGACAAAGGCGGCCAATGTACCCTGTTGAATAGCCTCGCGCAAACCAGCCATAAGCACTTGATAATGACGCAAGTTATGGATGGTATTGAGCATGCTCCCCAGCATTTCGCCGCACTTGTCCAGGTGATGCAGATAAGCGCGGGAGAAGTTCTGGCAGGTATAGCAATCGCAGGTCGGATCGAGCGGCGAATCATCATGGCGATGGAACGCGTTCCGGATCTTCAGCACGCCGGTATCGATGAACAGATGCCCGTTGCGGGCATTACGGGTTGGCATCACGCAATCGAACATGTCCACACCGCGGCGCACACCCTCAACCAAGTCTTCCGGTTTGCCAACGCCCATAAGGTAACGAGGTTTGTCAGCCGGCATCATGCCCGGCAGATAATCCAGCACCTTGATCATTTCATGTTTGGGCTCGCCCACCGACAGGCCGCCGATGGCCAGGCCGTCGAAGCCGATCTGGTCGAGGCCTTCCAGGGAGCGCATGCGCAGGTCCTGGTGCATGCCGCCCTGAACGATGCCGAACAGCGCCGCCGTGTTGTCGCCATGGGCTTCTTTCGAACGCTTGGCCCAACGCAGGGACAACTCCATGGAAATACGGGCGACGTCTTCATCCGCCGGGTACGGCGTGCATTCGTCGAAAATCATCACGATGTCGGAGCCCAGGTCACGCTGGACCTGCATCGACTCTTCCGGGCCCATGAACACCTTGGCGCCGTCGACCGGGGAAGCGAAAGTCACGCCCTCCTCCTTGATCTTGCGCATGGCGCCCAGGCTGAACACCTGGAAACCGCCGGAGTCGGTCAGGATCGGGCCTTTCCACTGCATGAAATCGTGCAGGTCGCCGTGCTTCTTGATCACTTCCGTGCCCGGGCGCAGCCACAAGTGGAAGGTGTTGCCCAGAATGATTTCAGCGCCAGTCGCCTCGATATCCCGTGGCAGCATGCCCTTGACCGTGCCGTAGGTGCCCACCGGCATGAAGGCCGGGGTCTCGACGGTACCGCGCGGGAAGGTCAAACGACCGCGACGAGCCTTGCCATCAGTGGCCAGCAGCTCGAAAGACATACGACAGGTGCGACTCATACTGTTTCCTCTGGGCCCGATTCTTTAGGGGCAGTCGGCGCAGGATTACGCGTGATGAACATCGCATCACCGTAGCTGAAAAAGCGGTAACCGTTGTCCACGGCGGCCTTGTAGGCAGCCATGGTTTCGGGATAACCGGCGAACGCCGAAACCAGCATCAACAGCGTGGATTCGGGCAAATGGAAGTTGGTGACCAGGGCATCGACCACATGAAACGGCCGGCCCGGGAAGATGAAAATGTCGGTGTCGCCACTGAACGGCTTGAGCACGCCATCGCGGGCGGCGCTTTCCAGGGAACGCACACTAGTAGTCCCCACCGCCACCACGCGACCACCGCGAGCGCGGCAGGCGGCAACGGCATCGACCACGTCCTGGCCGACTTCCAGCCATTCGCTGTGCATGTGGTGGTCTTCGAGCTTCTCCACGCGCACCGGCTGGAACGTGCCGGCACCAACGTGCAGGGTCACGAACGCGGTCTCGACGCCCTTGGCGGCAATCGCCTCCATCAGCACCTGATCGAAATGCAGCCCCGCCGTCGGCGCCGCCACCGCGCCCAAACGCTCGGCGTAGACGGTCTGGTAACGCTCGCGGTCGGCACCTTCATCCGGGCGGTCTATATAAGGAGGCAGCGGCATGTGCCCGACGCGGTCGAGCAGCGGCAACACTTCCTCAGTGAACCCCAGCTCGAACAACGCATCGTGCCGCGCCAGCATCTCGGCCTCGCCACCGCCGTCGATCAAGATCTTCGACCCAGGCTTCGGCGACTTGCTGGAACGCACATGGGCCAGCACACGATGACTGTCGAGCACCCGCTCCACCAGGATTTCCAGCTTGCCGCCGGAAGCCTTCTGGCCAAACAGCCGCGCCGGAATCACCCGGGTATTGTTGAACACCATCAAGTCGCCGGGGCGCAAATGCTCCAGCAAATCAGTGAATTGACGGTGTGCCAGGGCGCCGCTGACCCCATCAAGGGTCAACAGGCGACTATTGCGCCGCTCGGCCAGCGGATGGCGGGCGATCAGCGAATCAGGGAGCTCGAAGGTAAAGTCAGCAACGCGCATGATGGGGTTCGTCTAGCAGGGCCGGGAAGTCTAGCGGAAATATCAAAAATTCTCCATGTACCTGATTGACCAGCGGTTATCTCATCTCTATACTTCGCCGCCATTGAGCCCTGATGGCGGAATTGGTAGACGCGGCGGATTCAAAATCCGTTTTCGAAAGGAGTGGGAGTTCGAGTCTCCCTCGGGGCACCATTTGCAGTACATAGACGACTACCAGCGTCTACGCAACACCCCTAGAGCCCGCTAACTGCGGGCTTTTTGGTCTCTGGGGTTCCACCCCCATCTCTTGCAAGCCAGCCTCTTTTTGGTACATTTTCTGTACAGATTCCAGTTCGAGAACCGGAGGTGTACAGCCATGCCCCTCACCGCCTTGCAAGTCAAAGCGTCCAAGCCTACCGACAAGCAATACACATTGGGTGATAGTTCGGGTCTTGCCCTTTTGGTTCAGCCGAACGGGCGCAAGTACTGGCATTTCCGCTATACGTACCTTGGTCGGCCGGCGCGGGTGTCGCTTGGTGTCTATCCGAGCATCTCCTTGCAGGAGGCTCGTGAACGGGCTGCTGAATGCCGGAAGCTGCTCAAGGACGACATCAACCCTGGCGCCAAGCGGCGGGATGACAAGCAGCAGCAACGGGAGGCTGGGCTCAACACCTTCAGGCGAGCTACGGAGTACTGGTATCAGTTCAAGGCCGACTCCGGCCGCAGCCATGCGACGCTAAAGAAGATTCGCGACTACCTCGACAAGGATCTGCTACCGGCACTCGGCGAGATGCAGTTGGAGCACATCACTCGCGCCGACTGCGCGAAGTTGCAGGCCAGCATCGAAAAGCGTGGGGCGTTCAATGTGGCAGACAAGGCTCGGACCTGGCTCAAGCAGATTTTCAGTCAGGCGATTGCGCGGGGGTTGTGCGAACACAATCCGGCTTCAGAACTTCATGCCATCGCGTTGGTGCCGCCGCCCCCTGAGCACTATCCGCATTTGCGTGAAAGCGAGCTGCCGGAATTTCTTCAGGCGCTGAGTAAGACCACCAGCCGGTTGCCGTCGAGGATTGCTTCGTGGATGGCAATACTGACGGCGAGCCGACCCGGCATGGTTCGGTATGCGACGTGGGATGAAATCGATTTTGAAGAAGGGACGTGGACCATACCAGCTGAACGCATGAAGATGCGCCGGGACTATGTCAGCCCCCTGCCCCATCAACTGATAGCGATGCTGATCAAGCTGCACCAATGCACTGGGCGCAGCCGCTACCTGTTTCCGGGTAGTGGTGAGAAACGGCCCGTCATCAGCGAGAACACGATCAATCTGGTGTTTGCCAAGATTGGCTACAAAGGGCGGATGGTGAGCCATGGCGTTCGCCACACCGCGAGCACGCTGCTGCGCGAACATGGGTGGCTGAAGGATCATGTTGAAAGCCAACTGGCGCATGTCGAGGGTGGCATTGCTGGGGAGTACAACCAAGCGCTGTACCTGACACAACGGCGGATCATGATGCAGTGGTATGCCGATTATCTCGATGCGCTCAGGGTTGGGATTACGGCGAGCCTGCGGGATCAGTTTGATACGCGGGTTAATCAGTTTCTGTCGCGCAAGTCTTCGGAGCTTCTCGGGGTCAACGCGGTCGATGGCGGCATCAGCGCCTTGGAAGATGAGCGTGGCGCATTCCAGCGCTAACACGCCAGTGAAATCTCCACAGCGTTGCCTTCCACGCGGGCCCTTCCAAGCAGGGCGGCAAAGCCGCCCTGCTTGGAAGGGCCTCACTTGAAAAACCTAAAAATCAGTGTAACCGTCTTCTAGAAACCACGGATTTCCATAGACGGCTTATGCCATTCGCAGCCGCAGAATTCTCGAAAAGTCGAGCCTTGACCCTGTCTATCGGCGAGCGTAGAAAAGATCGTGCAAGTGCTGTCGTTGACAGCAACCCAGGTAGCCAGAACCTTTAAGGCTACGCCACACCGTGGTGGTTCTCCCAAAGTGTGATTAGCGTCCGGCGGCTCGCACGGTCACAGCGATGTGATGGATGCCTACTTTTACCAGTGTGCCCACTGCGGCAACTCATCCCCCTTCATAGCTGCCCTGCAGCAACCAATCCGCTTGGCCACTCCCGTGCGCCAACCTGCGCCCGTCTCTTTCCCCCAGAAAGAGACGGGCGCTCCAACCGCTGCTGCAGCCCAACTCGTACAGGGCTTTGCGGCATTCCCCTTCGTGACAATTGGCGTGACAAACACCGAAGTCACCAGCAATAGCGATGCAGATGAAGGTGCCGCAGCCCAGGGAATGGACTGCACCTGACTGACAGTCAGGCATGCCCCGGTCATCGAATCACTGCCTTCACCCGACTCAGGATCTCGCGGCGCCGGTCTCGTCAGCCAGCGCAGCCTCCACCCGCCCACTTCCTCGGAAGTGTTCAGGAGGCCAGATCATGAGATGCCCAAGCTCCCGGTCGTAAGGAGTCGCCAGTCCCGCGTTAGTGGACAACCCTCACAGGTCGCAGGGGCCTTGATCCCTGATAACACTCAGCATTCATGGCGGGATGACGTGGGGAAGGTTTTAAAGGTTTGGCTTCGAGAGGAGTTTGATCATGGCATTGGTCGGTAGACGGGACGGGCGGAACTTTGGCTATGGACGGCAACTGAGTTATGCCGGGCCACAGGCGCTACGTGATCTGTTTGGCGGCGGGCATTACGGGACGGTCAAAGCGTACAGTGATCGCTGGCAGGCGTTTGCGCGCTGGTGTCGGTCGGAGGATGGGCCAGGGTTTAACGATGCTCGGCAGATTGCTCGGCGGACTTTGCTCGATTACGCCAGATATCTGCGGCAGCAAGTTGAACAAGGTGAGCTCGCCATCGCCACCGCGCAAAACCGATTGTCCAGCGTGAACCGAACCATGGCCGCGCTTCGCGGTGATCTGAATGTGAAAGTACCGAGCCCGAGCAAGGCACTAGGAATGCAGCGCACCAGCGTTCGTTGCTCAGTGCCGCAAGGCCAAGATCGCGAACACGTGAAACGGATCGTCGACGTGCTTTGCGAACACCAGCAGCCGCGCGCCGCGGCCATCGTGCAGTTGGCGCGAGCCACTGGCATGCGCTTGCGCGAGGCCATTTTGGCCGACCTTCCCCGCCTAAAACGTGAAGCCGAACACTACGACAAAATCAACATCCAGGACGGCAACAAAGGTGGCCGCGGCGGCGCAACCGCGCCTCGTTGGATCACGGTGGATGACCATATTCGCGAAGCGCTCAGGTACGCCGAACAGGTCTCACCCGACGGTAGCCGCAACCTGCTGGCACCGAACGAGAGCTACCTCGATTTCCAACGGGAAATCGTCCGCCCCGCCCGAGATATCCTCCATACGCACGACCTCAAAGGCTTCCACGAACTGCGTGCGGCTTATGCGTGCGAACGCTATGAGCAGATCACCCATCACCTGGCACCCATTAACGGGGGCAGGTGCAGGCGCCTCGATCCACGCCTTGATCGAGAGGCACGCTTACAAATCAGCTATGAGCTGGGACATGGTCGAATCGACGTAGTATCGGCGTATATCGGTGGTCGGGTATGAATAAACCATTCGATATGGAGATCTTCTTGGCTGGGGTGCTGACTGGAGCACATGCCACACGCGAACGTCACATCCGCCAGGCCAAGACTATTCAAGCAGCCATTTCTGAACGCTGGAACCGAGATAATCCATGGACATGGCAAAGAAAACATCTCGTTTGGTTTTTGAACGACCACATGAACTCAAACTCGAAATCGACGCGCTACTACTACCTGCTGACTACAAACCTGATCACTCTGCGCCTAGGAAAATCCTGGAACTTTCCACGCTAGCCGAATGCCAGCAACTGCGCGCTCTGTATCCCTCACCGGCAGATTGAGCCAGCCAACGATTTGATTGGGACTAGGGCGGACCCCTTGAGCTCCTGAACCGAACCTCTGTTGTTTGATAACCTCTATGTTTTACTGATGGACTGAGGGTTGTAGCTCGAGGCTACAGGCTTCACCTGAGACGTAGAGGCTGAAGGCGGTGATAGACACTAGTCTGGTGGCGAAGCTAAGGGCTGAGAATGCAAGATTGGTTGCCTTGCTGGATGCTCATGGCATCGAATGGCGCCCGCCTGCTGAGCCAGTCAAAATAGCGATTGTCCAAGCAGAGCAATCACAGCAACTCGATACTGAAGGAAAGCTTGCCCTATTCCGAAGCTTGTTTCGTGGCAGGACGGACGTTTATCCCATCCGCTGGGAAAGCAAGGCAGGCAAATCAGGATACGCACCCGCTTGCGCAAACGAATGGAGGCCTGGCGTTTGTGAGAAGCCCCGAATTAAATGTGGCGACTGCGGTAACCGCCAGCTGCTTCCGCTGACCGATGAGGTGGTCTATCGCCATCTGGCGGGCGAAGTGGTCGCTGGTATCTACCCCCTACTCTCTGATGACACTTGTTATTTTTTGGCGGTCGACTTCGATGAGGCCGAATGGCGTGATGATTCCAAAGCTTTTGTGCAGTCATGCCATGAGCTGAACGTCCCGGTGGCGCTGGAAATATCGCGCTCAGGCCAAGGGGCTCATGGCTGGATTTTCTTTGAGCGTAATGTTCCTGCCTGCGATGCGCGCCGCCTCGGTGCCGCAATCATCAGTCATGCCTGTGAGCGCACCCGGCAGTTGGCGCTCAGCTCCTATGATCGACTGTTTCCAAACCAGGACTATATGCCCAAAGGCGGCTTTGGAAATCTCATCGCGCTCCCTTTACAAAAGCGCGCCAGGGCCCAAAACAATAGCGTTTTTGTAGACGACTCGCTTGAGCCTCATCCTGATCAATGGGCCTTCCTGGCATCGATTCAGCGCATGAGTCCAGAAGATATCCAGCCCGTTATTATCCAGGCGATGGGTAATCGGGACCCTCTAGGGGTCGCCTATGTCGATGACGAAGGTGATGCAGAACCCTGGAAAGATCGTGAATCGAGATCACGTAAATTGACATGCCCGTTGCCTGCTGCTGTCAACATCACGCTGGCTAACTTAATTTACTTTGAAAAGTCGGAATTGCCACAGCCATTGGCAAACCAGCTTGTCCGGCTCGCTGCCTTTCAAAATCCCGAGTTCTACAAAGCTCAGGCCATGCGCATGTCAGTATGGAACAAGCCAAGGATTATCGGCTGTGCCCAGAACTTCCCCAAACATATTGCGTTACCACGTGGCTGTTTGGATGCTGCGCTGGAGCTTTTAGAGGAAAACGGGGTTACCCCTATTCTTAAAGACGAACGCTTCGCGGGCGACCCCATCGACGTGAGCTTTCTCGGGACCCTGCGTTCTGACCAAGAGGCTGCTGTCAGCGCAATGCTAAGTCATGACACCGGTATCCTCTGCGCACCGACAGCTTTCGGTAAAACGGTGAGTGCTGCTGCGTTGATTGCCGCACGTGGCATTAACACGTTGGTGCTTGTGCATCGGACGGAGCTGTTAAGGCAGTGGCAAGAGCGCTTGCAGGCGTTCTTGGGAGTCGGGAATGGTGTCGTTGGTACTCTTGGGGGCGGAAAAGCGAAGCTTACAGGCATCATCGACATTGCCGTAATGCAGTCGTTATCGCGAAAAGGCGAGATCAGCGATCAGGTAAAAAACTACGGCCAGATCATCGTTGATGAGTGTCATCACCTATCAGCAGTGTCATTCGAGGCACTACTGAGGAGCGCGACCGCGCGGTACGTACTGGGACTCACAGCAACCCCAGTGCGCCGAGATGGGCAGCAGCCCATTATTTTCATGCAGTGCGGACCGATCCGACATTCTGCGCCTCGACCAGCGAGTGCGCCCCATGACCTATCTGTCGTGCCTCGATTGCTGCCCAAACCAATAGTGGTCCCCGACGGCTTTGGGATTCAGGACATTTTTCGGCGTCTAGCCGACGACTCTGAGCGGACAGCCAAAATCGTCTCGGAGATTGAGCTGGCGTACAACGAGGGTAGAAAAATTCTAGTGCTAACGGAGCGGACGGAACATGTGGATGCCCTTGAATTAGAATTGAAGCAGCGCGTGCATAACCTGTTCACGCTTCATGGGCGAGTGCCTAAGAAACAGCGCATTTCCCGTATGCATGAGCTTGAGTCCCTTCCCCCTGATGCTCCACGAGTGCTGTTGGCAACAGGAAAACTAGTAGGTGAAGGCTTCGATCATCCGCCGTTGGACACGCTGGTGCTGGCAATGCCCATCTCATGGAAGGGAATCCTTCAGCAATATGCGGGACGGTTGCATCGATCGCATGCCGATAAGGTCGACGTGCGAGTGATCGACTTCGTTGACGGGGGTAATGTCGCACTGCTGAGGATGTGGGATAAGCGCCAGGCGGGTTACAAAGCGATGGGCTACCGTATGGCTGATTCCATGGTCACCATGGACCTACTCTAACGTGGTTGACGGTCAACCTCCGTACCAGTCTCAGGATGCTTTTTTCGAGGACAAACAAAACCCCTATCTGTATGCGCAGATAGGGGTTTCGGAATTTAATCTTGACGATGACCTACTCTCACATGGGGAAACCCCACACTACCATCGGCGATGCATCGTTTCACTGCTGAGTTCGGGATGGGATCAGGTGGTTCCAACGCTCTATGGTCGTCAAGAAATTCGGGTACTGAGTCGTGACCGGTTGGCCTCGCTTCAGCAAATTGGGTATGTGATAGCTTCGGTGTTTTGTGAGTATCTCGAACTTTCGGTTCGTTTCGTCTTCACACACCGCAATCTGATGCTCTTTCGAGTAGTCAAATTGCTTGGGTGTTATATGGTCAAGCCTCACGGGCAATTAGTATTGGTTAGCTCAACGCCTCACAGCGCTTACACACCCAACCTATCAACGTCGTAGTCTTCGACGGCCCTTCAGGGGACTCA
>NZ_JAHBCX010000002.1:0-152446 GCF_019955895.1 Pseudomonas sp. GL-B-12 | reverse complement strand
CGCGAAGGCGGTGTATCAGTCAGTAAATGCATCGACTGACACGACGCCTTCGCGAGCAAGCCCGCTCCCACAGGGGGATTTCACAAGGCTTGGGATCAGTCTTTCGACTTGCTGATGATATTCCCCGCATGCAGCCCGCATTCCTTCTGCGTCGCTTCTTCCCACCACCAGCGGCCTTCGCGCTCATGTTGGTTTGGCAGTACCGGGCGGGTGCAAGGTTCGCAGCCGATGCTGATGAAACCGCGTTCGTGCAGGCTGTTGTACGGCAGTTCCAGCATGCGGATGTAGCCCCAGATCTCTTCGCTGGTCATTTGCGCCAGCGGGTTGAACTTGTACAGGGTGCGTTCCGGGGTGGAGAACGCGGTGTCGATTTCCATCACCGCGACGGCGCTGCGGGTCCCGGGGCTCTGGTCCCGGCGCTGGCCGGTGGCCCAGGCTTTCACGCCGGACAGCTTGCGGCGCAGTGGTTCGATCTTGCGGATGCCGCAGCATTCGCCATGGCCGTCCTTGTAGAAGCTGAACAGGCCTTTTTCCTTCACGAACGGTTCAAGTTTCGTGTAGTCCGGCGACACCAACTCGATGTCGATCTTGTAGTGCTCGCGCACCTGATCGATGAAGCGGTAGGTCTCGGGGTGCAAGCGGCCGGTGTCGAGGCTGAACACCTTGACGTTCTTGTTCAGCTTCCAGGCCATGTCCACCAGCACCACATCCTCGGCGCCGCTGAAAGATATCCACAGGTCATCGCCGAACTCGGCAAAAGCGAGTTTCAGAATGTCCTGGGCGGATTTGTTGGCATAGGTCGTGGCGAGTTCCACGACGTCGAACGTTGGGCTCATCAGGGCGGCTTCCTATAGGTCGGTGGCGCTGGGCGCTCTATATGGGGTCGATGGTAACAAAAAGCTGCACGGGCCGGGGCATCCTCTGCGTTGCGCAGGCAGGCCCGAGTCGCTAGAGTTCGGCAGTCTTTTTGCTCGCTCGACTCAATAATCAATACAAATGGGAGTGTCTTGTGGAAATTGCCTGTCTGGATCTTGAAGGTGTGCTGGTTCCGGAAATCTGGATCGCCTTCTCCGAAAAAACCGGGATCGAATCCCTCAGGGCCACCACCCGGGACATTCCCGACTACGACGTGCTGATGAAGCAGCGCCTGCGGATTCTCGACGAGCACGGCCTGAAGCTCTCCGACATTCAGGAAGTGATCGCCACACTCAAGCCGCTGGACGGCGCCATCGAGTTCGTCGACTGGCTGCGCGAGCGTTTCCAGGTGGTGATCCTGTCGGACACCTTCTACGAGTTCTCCCAGCCGCTGATGCGTCAACTGGGTTTCCTGACCTTGCTCTGCCATCGCCTGATTACTGACGATAGCGGGCGAGTCACTGGCTACCAGTTGCGTCAGAAAGATCCCAAGCGTCAGTCGGTCCTGGCCTTCAAGAGCCTCTACTACCGGGTGATCGCGGCGGGGGATTCCTACAACGACACCACGATGCTGGGCGAGGCCGATGCCGGGATTCTGTTCCATGCGCCGGATAACGTGATCAGTGAGTTCCCGCAGTTCCCGGCGGTGCACACGTTTGAAGCATTGAAGCAGGAGTTCATCAAGGCTTCGAACCGGACGTTGAGCCTGTAACTCGATCCCCTGTGGCGAGGGGGCTTGCCCCCTCGCCACAAAAGTACTGCATTACAGACTTTGCAGGGTTTCGAGCAGCACCTTCACCTTGGTGATTGACTCCTGATACTCAGCCTGCCACTCCGAATCCGCAACAATCCCGCCACCGCCCCAGCAACACACCTGTCCGTCCTTGACCAGCAAACTACGGATGGCGATGGAGCTGTCCATCTCGCCGCGCACGTCCAGGTACAGCAATGAACCGCAATACAGCCCGCGCCGGGTCGGTTCCAGCTCATCGATGATCTGCATGGCGCGAATCTTTGGCGCACCGGTAATCGAGCCGCCGGGGAAGCTGCCGGCGATCAGGTCCATGGCATCGCGCTCATCCGCCAGTTCACCGGTGACGCTGCTCACCAGGTGGTGCACGTTCGGATAGCTTTCCAGGCTGAACAGTTCCGGCACCCGTACCGAACCGGTACGGCAGGTACGACCGAGGTCATTGCGCAGCAGATCGACAATCATCAGGTTTTCCGCGCGATCCTTGGGGCTGGCCAGCAATTCGGCGGCGTTCGCGGTGTCTTGCTCAGGCGTCAGGCCCCGCGGGCGGGTGCCCTTGATCGGACGGGTTTCCACATGGCCCTGACTGACTTTGACGAAGCGTTCCGGCGACAGGCTGAGTACGGCATCGCCGTCAGGCAAGCTTTGGAAACCGGAAAAAGGCGTCGGGCACGCAGCGCGCAGCGCGCAGTAAGCGGCCCACGGATCACCCTGGCAGGGTGCGCGAAACCGTTGGGCGAAATTGACCTGATAACAGTCGCCGGCCTGAATGTATTGCTGGATGCGCTCGATGGCCTGTTGATACTGGTCAGCGCTCAGGTCGGCAGTCATCGGGGTGAGCAGTTTGAAGGGCGCGACCACTTCCGGCGCAGACTGGCTAAACAGGTCGATCAGGCGCTGACGCTCGCTGTCGGGCAGAGTCGGGTGGAACACCAATTGACTGGTCTGCGAAAGGTGATTGCTGATCAATGCCCAGGTGTACAAGCCGAAACGCGCGTCGGGCAGATGCAGGTCGTCCCGCGCCTGGCTCGGCAGGCGCTCCAGATGCCGGCCGAAGTCGTAACTCAGGTAGCCGATCAATCCACCGGCAAACGGCAACTCATAAGGTGCCGGCAGAGTGGCTTCGCCCAGGCGTGTCAGGTTATCGCGCAGGCGTTGCAGGAAAGCGTCACCACTTTCGTCGGGCGATACCGTCAATTGTTCCAGCGGCCAGGCGCTGAGCAGGTCATAGCGACCGCGGTCGGCGCTGGGGCGGCCACTGTCGAGCAGCACGGCGCCGGGGGCATGACGAATCGCCGCGAAATATTCGGCGGGGTTGGCGCGATAGGGCAGCGGGTGTACGGAACAGGTCAACATGGGCGGGGGAAGTCAGCCATCGAGGCGGGGTGGCGATTGTAGTCCTCTGCAGGATTTGGTCCTAGAGGGATGTTGGAAAGAGCTAAGTTTGCAGCGGCTGTATGAAACCTGTGGCGAGGGGGCTCGTCGGAACGCCGCACCGCCCCGTTCGGCTGCGCAGCAGTCGTGAAATCGGCTGGCAAGGTCTGCCTGATACTCTTGAATTGGATGGTTTTTGGGGTTGCTTCGCAACCCAACGGGGGCAAGCCCCCTCGCCACAAGGGATCAGCCTTCGACTGCAGGAATATGCCCAAACATCTCCTGCACAAACGCCACGCGCTCTTCGACCGATTCAGTCACGCCACGAGCCTTGAGGTCTTCCAGCCGCGCCTCGACCGCATGAGTACGCAACGTCAGGCCGCAGTCATTGGCAATCTGGATATTCAGCCCCGGGCGGGCGTTGAGCTCCAGAATCAGCGGGCCTTTTTCCTGGTCCAGGACCATGTCGACACCGATGTAGCCCAACCCGCACAACTCATGACAGCCAGCGGCGAGTTTCATGAAACCGTCCCAGTAGGGCAGTTGCACGCCATCCACCGCATTCGTGGTGTCCGGGTGTTTGTTGATGATGTTGTTCAGCCAGGTTCCGCGCAGGGTCAGGCCGGTGGCCAGGTCCACGCCGACACCGATGGCGCCCTGGTGCAGGTTGGCCTTGCCGTTGGACTGGCGCGTCGGCAGACGTAACATGGCCATCACCGGGTAGCCCATCAAAACAATGATGCGAATGTCCGGCACGCCTTCATAGCTGATGCTTTTGAAGATCTGGTCCGGAATCACGCGGTACTCGATCAGCGCCCGGTCGCGGTGACCGCCCAGGGAGTACAGGCCGGTCAGGATGCTGGAAATCTGATGTTCGATTTCTTCATGGCTGATGATCCGGCCGGACACCGAGCGATATCGGCCTTCAAAACGGTCGGCGATGACCAGGATGCCATCTCCGCCAGCGCCCTGGGCCGGTTTGATCACGAAGTCACTGCGTGCGCCGATGATCTCCTCGAGATTGTCGATTTCCTTCTCGGTGGAGATCACGCCATACAGCTCGGGCACATGGATGCCGGCGGCGATGGCGCGCTCCTTGGTGATGATCTTGTCATCGACGATCGGGTACAGGCTGCGCTTGTTGTACTTGAGCACGTAGTCTGCGTTGCGCCGATTGATCCCCATGATGCCCCGGGCTTCCAGGGCCTTCCAGGTCTTCCAGAAGCCGAACATCAGGCGTCAGCCTTTTTCAGGAAGGCCTTGAAACGCACCAGTTCGGTCAGGCGATAACCGCGATAACGACCCATGGCCAGCATGAAGGCCACCAGGATCAGCAGGATCGCCGGGAAGGTGAACACGAAGTACACCAGTTCCGGCACGGTCATGATCAGGTGTGCCAGGGACGCGGCGAACAGTGTGCCAATGGCCACCTTCATGGCATGGCCACCGCCGCGTTCTTCCCAGGTGATCGACAGGCGTTCGATGGTCATGGTCAGGATCACCATCGGGAACAGCGCCACCGACAAGCCACGCTCCAGGCCAAGTTTATGGCTGAACAGACTGATCGCCGCAATCAACACCACCACGAACGTCAGCACCACCGACAGCCTCGGCAGCATTTGCAGTTTCAGGTGTTCGAGGTAGGAGCGCAGCGACAGGCCCAGCGCCGTGATGATGGTAAACAGCGCGATACCGAAGCCGAGCTGGGTTTCGCGGAAGGCCAGGGCGATCAGCACCGGGGTGAAGGTGCCCAAGGTCTGGATGCCGATCAGGTTGCGCAGGATCAGGATCACCAGCACGCCGATCGGGATCATCACCATGATCATGAAGGTCTGCTGGGTTTGCAGCGGCAGGCCGTACAGCGAGTACTCGAGGAAGTTGGCGTCGGTGTTTTCGTCGGTCAGCTTGGCCAGACGAATGGCGTTCATTTCGCTGTTGTTCAGGCTGAAGGTCACGTTGGCTTTCTTGCCGCCGTCGACGGTGATCAGGTTTTCGTCGCCGGTCCACCACAGCAGGCGGTCGGTCGGCAGGCCCTGTTCACCGGTTTCCGGGTTGAAGTACAGCCAGTCGGTGCCATTGAAACTGCGCAGCCACAGCTCCGGTATTTGCGGCTGGTCGGCCACCAGGCGGATGGTGTGGACCTTCTCGATCGGCACGTGGGCGATGGACAGCAGCAATTCGACGATTTTCGCCTTGTGCGCAGTGGATGGATCACCGGCCAGCAGCAGTTTCACGTTGTCATCGTTGAGGTTGTTGACCCGCTTGATGGCTTCGCCGACAAAGGTTTCGACGTCGGCCGAGTGCTGGCGAATCGGTGCGAGCAGGGCTTCGGCGGCGATTTTTTCCGGGCCTTCGATGGTCATGCTGTCGCGAAAGGTCGGGCCTTTGATCTTGGCTTTCTCACCGGAATAACGCTTGGTCAGCACCAGGCGGTAATACAGCGTCTGATTGCCTTTGGCCCGGCGTGCCGACCAGGTGACCTTGCGGTTGCCGTCGACCCGGTTCACGGCCACGCCGTAGTTGTTGGAGATGAAGCTCTCGTTGAGGCTGACGAAGTCGCGGCTCAGCGGTGGCACGAACATCTGGATCTTGACCGGGTCCTTGGCACTGGCGACGAACTCGACCTTGGCGTCGATGTTCCACAGGTCGTCGGTGGCGTCTTCGGTCACCGGGATGCCCAGCACGAAGATCTGATAGGCCGTAACTGAAATGCCCAGCACCACCAGGATGGCGATCAGCAGTTTCAGGTGAAGGGTAAGAGAGCGCATTGAAATTACTCGGCGGTATGAGCGTCGGTGGTGCAGGCAGGTTTGCCGGCAGCATATTTAAGGCTGGGGTCAACCAGTGCATCGAAGCGCTTGAGTGCTTCGGAGCCAATCAGTAGCGGGTATTGGAAAGCGCTGCGGTCGGTCAGGTTCACTTCGATGCTGCGCAGGGCCGAGCCCATGCAGATGTCCAGTTCGATCACCGGGCGGGCGGTGTACTTCTTGCCCTCTTCGGGGTCGTAGTCGCCGGCCCGGCGCTTGATCTTGCTGACACGGGCCAGCGGGCGTTCGATCGGGTGCGAATGGGCGGCGTCGATGGCCAGGTAAAAGCGCACCCACGACTCGCCGTTGCGTTTGAAGCGTTTGATATCCCGTGCACTCAGGGAAGCGGTTTTCGCCCCGGTGTCGAGTTTGGCCGCCACTTCCAGATCGATACCATTGAGCGATGCGTACTCATTGAGGCCATACACGGTCTTTTCCCCGGCGATTGCGAAGCCGGGCAGGCAAAGGAAATAAAGGAAGGTAGGGAAGGGCTTGAGTCTCATAAATCCTGGTGCGCAGCGGTCCGACTTGATTCAAGGCCCTGGCATCGCTGCGCAAGCTCCCTCGTATGCCTGGCAGGGTTTTATGACAGGCAGTGCAGATGTGACAAACAAATGCGGGCGGCATTCTAGCACGGTGGTTTGATGGCGCCAGCGCTGGCCGGTGGCTATAACCTTAGGGGCTTGCTTCGTTATGGTGCAGCCGGTTATCAGAAGATTGTCGACAATATCGATTTATCCTTTGACTGTATCGTCTGTATTCGTTAGTTTTTACGGCACTTGCTTACAAGGTGTCGACAATATGCTGGATCAACTCGATCCCCCGGTTTCTACGCAAGACGATACGGAGACACTTTCCGAGAACGTCTTCCGCCGCATTCAAGCGGCCATCGTCAAGGGCGATATAGCACCGGGCAGCAAAATCTCCGAACCGGAACTGGCGCGCACCTACGGCATCAGCCGGGGCCCGTTGCGCGAGGCCATCCACCGTCTGGAAGGCCAGCGCCTGCTGGTTCGCGTGCCGCATGTCGGCGCACGGGTGGTGTCGCTCAATCACGCCGAACTGATTGAGCTATACGAAATCCGCGAATCCCTGGAAGGCATGGCCTGTCGCCTGGCCGCCGAACGCATGAGCCTCGAAGAAATCGACGAACTGCGTCGGGTCCTGGAAACCCACGAGCGCGATGAAGCGTTTCAGGCCGGCCGGGGCTACTACCAGCAGGAAGGCGATTTCGACTTCCACTACCGAATCATCCAGGGCAGCGGCAACCGCACGCTGACCCAGATGCTCTGCGGCGAGCTGTATCAACTGGTGCGCATGTACCGCATCCAGTTTTCCACCACGCCCAATCGCCCGCACCAGGCGTTTGCCGAGCACCACCGCATTCTCGATGCCATCGCCGACCGTGACGGTGAACTGGCCGAGTTGTTGATGCGCCGTCACATCGGCGCCTCCAAACGCAACATCGCCCGTCATTACCAGGACGGCGCCAACCCGACAGCCAAACGAGGTGAGTCATGAGTTTGAACAAGAGCACTCCAGGCCAGCGTTTCCGCGATGCGGTCGCCAGCGAGCATCCATTGCAAGTGGTCGGCGCGATCAACGCCAACCATGCGCTGCTGGCCAAGCGCGCCGGTTTCAAGGCGATCTACCTGTCGGGTGGCGGGGTGGCTGCCGGCTCCCTCGGCGTGCCGGACCTGGGCATCACCGGTCTGGATGACGTGCTGACCGACGTGCGCCGTATCACCGATGTCTGCGACCTGCCGCTGCTGGTGGACGTGGACACCGGTTTCGGTTCCTCGGCGTTCAACGTCGCTCGCACCGTCAAGTCGATGATCAAGTTCGGCGCGGCGGCGATTCACATCGAAGACCAGGTTGGCGCCAAGCGCTGCGGTCACCGTCCTAATAAAGAGATTGTGACCCAGCAGGAAATGGTCGACCGCATCAAGGCCGCCGTCGATGCGCGTACCGATGACAGCTTCGTGATCATGGCCCGTACCGACGCCCTGGCGGTGGAAGGTCTGGAGTCTGCCCTGGATCGCGCCGCCGCGTGCATCGAGGCCGGCGCCGACATGGTGTTCCCGGAAGCCATCACTGAGCTTGAAATGTACAAGCTGTTCGCCAGCCGTGTGAAAGCGCCGATCCTGGCCAACATCACTGAGTTCGGCGCGACGCCGCTGTACACCACCGAACAACTGGCCGCTGCCGACGTATCGCTGGTGCTGTACCCGCTGTCGGCATTCCGCGCCATGAACAAGGCTGCAGAAAACGTCTACACCGCGATCCGTCGCGATGGCACGCAACAGAACGTCATCGACACCATGCAGACGCGCATGGAGCTTTACGATCGCATCGACTACCACACCTTCGAGCAGAAGCTCGATGCGTTGTTCGCCGCGAAAAAGTAAGTCGAATAACTCCCTAATAAATTCAAGAAATTGGAGGCAGAAATGGCCGAAGCAAAAGTACTCAGTGGCGCCGGGCTCCGTGGCCAGGTAGCCGGGCAAACCGCACTGTCCACCGTGGGCCAGTCGGGTGCCGGTCTGACCTATCGTGGTTATGATGTTCGTGAACTGGCGGCTGACGCACAGTTCGAAGAAGTTGCCTACCTGCTGCTGTACGGCGAACTGCCGAGCAAGGCGCAACTGAATGCCTACATCACCAAGCTGAGCAAGCTGCGTGACCTGCCGCAAGCGCTGAAAGAAGTGCTGGAACGCATCCCCGCCGACGCCCACCCGATGGACGTGATGCGCACGGGCTGCTCGTTCCTGGGCAACCTGGAGCCGGAGAGCAACTTCTCCGAGCAACACGACAAGACCGACCGCCTACTGGCCGCGTTCCCGGCGATCATGACCTACTGGTATCGCTTCAGCCACGAAGGCAAGCGCATCGATTGCGTGAGCGACGAGCAGTCCATCGGCGGCCATTTCCTGCACCTGCTGCACGGCAAGAAACCGAGCGAGCTGCACGTCAAGGTGATGAACGTTTCGCTGATCCTCTACGCGGAGCACGAGTTCAACGCCTCGACCTTCACCGCACGTGTTTGCGCGTCGACCCTGTCCGACCTGTACTCGTGCATTACCGCAGCCATCGGCTCGCTGCGTGGCCCGCTGCACGGCGGTGCCAACGAAGCGGCGATGGAAATGATCGAGCGTTTCTCGTCGCCGGAAGACGCGATCAAGGGCACCCTCGGCATGCTCGAGCGCAAGGACAAGATCATGGGCTTCGGCCACGCGATCTATAAGGACAACGATCCGCGCAACGAGGTGATCAAGGGCTGGTCGAAAAAGCTTGCTGACGAAGTGGGCGACAAGGTGTTGTTCCCGGTGTCCGAAGCCATCGACAAGACCATGTGGGAGCAGAAAAAACTGTTCCCGAACGCCGACTTCTACCATGCCTCGGCGTACCACTTCATGGGCATCCCGACCAAGTTGTTCACACCGATTTTCGTCTGCTCGCGCCTGACCGGCTGGGCCGCCCACGTGTACGAACAACGTGCCAACAACCGCATCATCCGTCCAAGCGCCGAGTACACCGGCGTAGAACAGCGCAAGTTCGTACCAATCGAACAACGCTGAATGGTGGAGGTCGGCACCGGGATCTGAATGCAACACAGATCCCTGTGGGAGCGAGCCTGCTCGCGATGACGGACTGACATTCAACATCAATGTCGCCAGTTCCATCGCTATCGCGAGCAGGCTCGCTCCCACAGTGGATTGTGTTGGCTTCGAAGCCGGTGCCAGGCCCCGCCTTTTGTAACTACCGTGACCGAGTCCTGACGATGAACACTGAATTCCGCAAATCGCTGCCCGGCAGCAAACTGGATTACTTCGACGTCCGTGCGGCTGTCGAGGCCATTCAGCCCGGCGCCTACGACACCCTGCCTTACACCTCTCGCGTGCTGGCGGAAAACCTTGTGCGTCGCTGCGACCCGGCCACGCTCACCGAATCCCTGAAGCAATTCATCGAACGCAAGCGCGACCTCGACTTCCCGTGGTTCCCGGCCCGCGTGGTGTGCCACGACATTCTCGGCCAGACCGCGCTGGTCGACCTCGCCGGCCTGCGTGACGCCATCGCCCTGCAAGGCGGCGATCCTGCGCAAGTCAACCCGGTGGTGCCGACGCAACTGATCGTCGACCACTCCCTGGCCGTCGAGCGCGGTGGTTTCGATCCAGAGGCGTTCGAGAAGAACCGTGCCATCGAAGACCGTCGCAACGAAGACCGTTTCCACTTCATCAACTGGACCAAGAAGGCGTTCAAGAACGTCGACGTGATCCCGCCGGGCAACGGCATCATGCACCAGATCAACCTGGAGAAAATGTCTCCGGTGATCCAGGTGCGTGACGGTGTGGCCTTCCCTGATACCTGCGTCGGAACCGACAGCCACACCCCGCACGTCGATGCGTTGGGCGTGATCGCCATCGGTGTCGGTGGCCTGGAAGCCGAGAGCGTGATGCTCGGCCGCGCATCGTGGATGCGTCTGCCGGAAAGCGTTGGCGTCGAACTGACTGGCAAGCTGCAGCCGGGCATCACCGCCACCGACATGGTGCTGGCGCTGACCGAGTTCCTGCGCAAGCAGAAAGTGGTCGGTGCATGGCTGGAGTTCTTCGGCGAAGGCGCCTCCGCGCTGACCCTCGGCGACCGTGCGACCATCTCCAACATGGCCCCGGAATACGGCGCCACCGCGGCGATGTTCTACATCGACCAGCAGACCATCGACTACCTCAAACTTACCGGCCGTGAAGACGAGCAGGTGCAGTTGGTCGAGAACTACGCCAAGCAGACCGGCCTGTGGGCTGACAGCCTCAAAGGCGCGCAGTACGAGCGCGGCCTGACGTTCGACCTGTCTTCGGTTGTGCGCAACATGGCTGGCCCGAGCAACCCGCACGCCCGTGTCGCGGTTTCGGATCTGGCAGCCAAAGGCATCTCCGGCCAATGGGACGATGTGCCGGGTCAAATGCCGGACGGCGCGGTGATCATCGCCGCCATCACCAGCTGCACCAACACCAGCAACCCGCGCAACGTGATCGCCGCCGGCCTGCTGGCGCGCAACGCCAACAAGCTCGGCTTGACCCGTAAGCCATGGGTCAAGTCCTCTCTGGCTCCGGGTTCGAAAACCGTCGCGCTGTACCTCGACGAAGCCGGCCTGACCGATGAACTGGATAAGCTTGGCTTCGGCGTCGTGGCCTTCGCCTGCACCACCTGCAACGGCATGTCCGGCGCGCTAGATCCGGTGATCCAGCAAGAGATCATCGACCGCGACCTGTACGCCACTGCCGTGTTGTCCGGTAACCGCAACTTTGACGGCCGGATTCACCCGTACGCCAAGCAGGCGTTCCTGGCTTCGCCGCCACTGGTGGTCGCTTACGCCATCGCCGGCACCATCCGTTTCGACATCGAAAAAGATGTGCTGGGCGTGGTGGATGGCAAGGAAATCCGCCTGAAAGACATCTGGCCGAGCGACGAAGAAATCGACTCGGTGGTGAAGGCCTCGGTCAAGCCGGAGCAGTTCCGTCAGGTATACATCCCGATGTTCGCCATCCACGAAGACACCGGTCCGAAAGTCGCGCCGCTGTACGAATGGCGCGAGATGAGCACCTACATCCGCCGTCCGCCGTACTGGGAAGGTGCGCTGGCCGGCGCCCGTCCGCTCAAGGGCATGCGTCCGCTGGCCGTGCTGCCGGACAACATCACCACCGATCACCTGTCGCCGTCCAACGCCATCATGCTCGACAGCGCCGCTGGCGAATACCTGGCGAAAATGGGCCTGCCGGAAGAGGACTTCAACTCTTACGCGACTCACCGTGGTGACCACCTGACTGCGCAGCGCGCAACCTTCGCCAACCCGAAACTGTTCAACGAAATGGTTCAGGAAAACGGCAAGGTCAAGCAGGGTTCGCTGGCCCGTGTCGAGCCGGAAGGCAAAGTGATGCGCATGTGGGAAGCCATCGAGACCTACATGGATCGCAAGCAGCCGCTGATCATCATCGCAGGTCAAGACTACGGTCAGGGTTCGTCCCGCGACTGGGCGGCCAAGGGCGTGCGTCTGGCGGGTGTGGAAGCGATTGCCGCCGAAGGTTTCGAACGCATTCACCGCACCAACCTGGTGGGCATGGGTGTGTTGCCTCTGGAATTCAAAGCGGGCACCAACCGCCACACCCTGGCCATCGACGGCAGCGAAACCTACGACGTGATTGGCGACCGCACCCCGAGTGCCGAGCTGACACTGGTGATTCATCGCAAGAATGGCGAGCGCGTCGATGTGCCGGTGACCTGCCGCCTCGACACCGCCGAAGAAGTGTCGATCTACGAAGCCGGCGGCGTGTTGCAACGCTTCGCCCAGGACTTCCTCGAAGAATCGGCGGTTGCCGTCTAAAACGCTGCACAGACATGGGACTTTGAGTCCCATGTCTGTTTCTAGATTAGGAGTAACGAGCACCATGGCTCACGCACCGCAGATCAAAATTCCCGCTACCTACATGCGCGGCGGCACCAGCAAAGGCGTGTTTTTCAGCCTGAAGGATTTGCCTGAAGCGGCACAGGTCCCAGGCCCGGCCCGCGACGCTTTGCTGCTGCGCGTGATCGGCAGCCCCGACCCGTACGACAAACAAATCGACGGCATGGGCGGCGCGACCTCCAGCACCAGCAAAACCGTGATCCTGTCGAAAAGTATCAAGGCCGATCACGATGTCGATTACCTGTTCGGTCAGGTGTCGATCGACAAGCCCTTCGTGGACTGGAGCGGCAACTGCGGCAACCTGTCGGCGGCGGTCGGCTCGTTCGCCGTCAGCAACGGCCTGGTGGACGCCAGCCGCATCCCGCACAACGGCATGGCGGTGGTTCGCGTGTGGCAGGCCAACATCGGCAAGACCATCATCGCTCACGTACCGATCACCAATGGTGAAGTGCAGGAAACCGGTGATTTCGAACTCGATGGCGTGACCTTCCCGGCGGCCGAAGTGCAGATCGAGTTCCTCGATCCGGCGGCGGACGAGGAGGGCGGCGGCGGTTCGATGTTCCCTACCGGCAACCTGGTGGATGACCTGGAAGTGCCCGGCGTCGGTACCTTCAAGGCGACCATGATCAACGCCGGCATCCCGACGATTTTCGTCAATGCCGAAGACATCGGCTACAAAGGCACCGAGTTGCAGGGCGCGATCAATGGCGACCCGAAAGCCTTGCTGATGTTCGAAACCATCCGCGCTTACGGCGCATTGCGCATGGGCCTGATTTCCAACATCGACGAAGCGGCCAAACGCCAACACACGCCAAAAGTGGCCTTCGTGGCCAGGCCGGCGGACTACGTTTCGTCCAGCGGCAAAGCCATTGCGGCAGGCGATGTCGACCTGTTGGTGCGTGCGCTGTCCATGGGCAAGCTGCACCACGCAATGATGGGCACGGCGGCAGTCGCCATCGGCACGGCGGCAGCGATCACTGGCACGCTGGTTAACCTCGCAGCGGGTGGCACCGAACGCAACGCGGTGCGCTTCGGCCACCCGTCCGGTACCTTGCGCGTCGGCGCAGAGGCCAGCCAGGTCAACGGCGAATGGACCGTGAACAAAGCCATCATGAGCCGCAGTGCGCGGGTGTTGATGGAAGGTTATGTGCGTGTGCCGGGTGACTCCTTCTAACCCAGACACGGGACCAATGTGGGAGCGGGCTTGCTCGCGAAGGCGGTGAATCAGGCAATATTGATGTCGACTGACACACCGTCTTCGCGAGCAAGCCCGCTCCCACATTTTGAATGCATTACCAAAACAAGAAAGCAGTAACCCGCTGAGAATGCTCTGAACCGAGGTCCCATCAACGACCCACTTCATAGAGTGAATCGAACATGAGTGCCAACGTCGACCTGAACAACCGCCCCGACTACGACAAGGTCCTGCAGGACATTGCCGATTACGTCCTCAACTACAAGATCGAGTCAGAAGAGGCGCTGGATACCGCGCGCAACTGCCTGATCGATACCTTGGGTTGCGGCCTGCTGGCCCTGCGTTTTCCCGAGTGCACCAAGCATCTCGGGCCTGTGGTCGAAGGCACCGTCGTACCGTTCGGCGCCCGGGTTCCGGGCACGTCTTATCGGCTTGATCCGGTCAAGGCTGCGTGGGACATCGGCTGTATCGTACGTTGGCTCGATTACAACGACACCTGGCTCGCGGCCGAGTGGGGGCATCCGTCGGATAACCTCGGTGGCATCCTTGCGGTGGCTGACCATCTGTCGCAAAAAAGGCTGGCCAATGGCGAGGCGCCGTTGACCGTGCGCACGGTGCTTGAGGCGATGATCATGGCCCACGAGATTCAGGGCGTGATCGCGCTGGAAAACTCGTTCAATCGTGTCGGCCTCGATCACGTCATCCTGGTGAAGGTCGCCTCGACTGCGGTCACCGCCAAACTGATGGGCGCCAATCGCGAGCAGTTGTTGTCGGCGTTGTCCCACGCTTTTGCTGACGGTCAGGCGTTGCGCACGTATCGGCATGCGCCGAATGCCGGATCGCGGAAGTCCTGGGCGGCAGGTGATGCATCCAGCCGTGGCGTGCGCCTGGCGGACATCGCGATGCGCGGCGAGATGGGCATCCCCGGCGTATTGAGTACCAAACAGTGGGGTTTTTACGACGTACTGTTCAGCCACACCAATAGCGATCTGGCACTCAAGCCTGAAGACAAGCGCGGGTTCAGTTTCTCGCGGCCGTACGGCAGTTATGTGATGGAAAATGTGCTGTTCAAGATCAGTTTTCCGGCCGAGTTTCACGCGCAAACCGCGTGTGAAGCGGCGGTGACTCTGCATCCGCAAGTGCGCAATCGTCTGCACGAAATCGACCGGATCGTCATCACCACTCATGAGTCAGCGATTCGCATCATTTCCAAGATCGGTCCGCTGGCCAATGCCGCCGACCGCGATCACTGCATCCAGTACATGACCGCCGTGCCGCTGGCCTTCGGCAACCTGGTTGCGGAGTACTACGAAGACGATTTCCACCAGGCGCATCCGATCATCGATGTGCTGCGCGAGAAAATGGTCATCGTCGAAGAACCGCGCTACACCCGTGAATATCTGGAGGCCGACAAGCGCTCGATTGCCAACGCGGTGCAGGTGTTTTTCAAGGACGGTTCGAGCACGGAAAACGTCGTCGTGGAATACCCGATTGGGCATCGTCGGCGTCGGGCTGAAGGTATTCCGTTGCTGGAGGAGAAATTCAGGGCGAACTTGCTGACACGATTCGCGGGGCAGCGTAGCGAGGAGATTTTTGCGCTGTGCAAGGATCAGCAGAAACTTGAGGCGACACCGGTGAACCGGTTTGTGGATTTGTTTGTTATCTAGAAGCAGCTACAAGCTGCAAGCTTAAAGCTGCAAGTCAGGGCAGTAGCGCCTTATTGCTTGTCGCTTGAAGCTTGTGGCTTGTAGCTGTCTCTCTTACTTGAACCGCCGCTCCACACCTTTCTCCACAAGAATTTTCGCGGAGATTTCTTCCACGGAAAAATGCGTGGAGTTGATGTGCGGGATGTTTGCACGGCGGAACAGGTTCTCGACCTCGCGCACTTCGAACTCGCACTGGGCGTAGCTCGAATAGCGGCTGTTGGGTTTGCGCTCGTTGCGGATCGCGGTGAGGCGGTCCGGGTCGATGGTCAGGCCGAACAGCTTGTGCTGGTGGGCGCGCAGGGCGGACGGCAGTTGCAGGCGTTCCATGTCGTCTTCGGTCAGCGGGTAGTTGGCCGCGCGGATGCCGAATTGCATCGCCATGTACAGGCACGTCGGCGTCTTACCACATCGCGACACGCCCACTAGTATCAGGTCGGCCTTGTCGTAATAGTGCGTGCGGGCGCCATCGTCGTTGTCGAGGGCGAAGTTCACCGCTTCGATACGCTCCATGTAGTTGGTGTTGGAGCCGATGGAGTGGGATTTGCCCACGGTGTAGGAAGAATGCTCGGTCAGTTCCTGTTCAAGCGGTGCCAGGAACGTCGAGAAAATGTCGATCATGAAACCATTCGAGGTTGCGAGAATCTCACGAATGTCCTGATTGACGATGGTGTCGAAGATAATCGGACGGAAGCCGTCGGTTTCGGCGGCTTTGTTGATTTGTTGTACCATGGCCCGCGCTTTGTCCACGTTGTCGATATACGGCCGCGTGACTTTGCTGAAGGTAATGTTTTCGAACTGCGCCAGAAGGCTTTGGCCGAGGGTTTCGGCGGTAATGCCTGTACCATCGGAGATAAAGAAAGCAGATCGTTTCATTTGCACCTTGGGCCTTAAGCTAGTGACGAATCTTGGATATGATAGGCGCGGTTTGCCGGCCGCCATTGGCCCGCATTCTCACTTATTTTCCAGGTCCAGGCCATATAGCCGGTAAACGCTCCCCCGAGCAGCCGGTTTTGAGCTTTTCCAACACAGTTAGTGGAGAGATCACCTTGGTAGAGTACGTAGTTTCCCTCGATAAGCTCGGCGTCCATGATGTAGAGCATGTGGGGGGCAAGAACGCATCCCTCGGCGAGATGATCAGCAATCTGGCAGGCGCCGGTGTATCGGTGCCCGGTGGCTTCGCCACGACCGCTCAGGCTTATCGTGATTTCCTGGAGTTGAGCGGCCTGAACCAGCAGATTCATGACGCACTCGATGCCCTGGACGTCGATGACGTGAATGCCCTGGCCAAGACCGGTGCCCAGATCCGCCAATGGATCATGGAAGCCGAGTTCCCTGAAAAACTGAATGCCGAAATTCGTACCGCGTTCGCCACGCTGTCCGCCGGCAACCCTGACATGGCCGTGGCCGTGCGTTCTTCGGCCACCGCCGAAGACTTGCCGGACGCTTCCTTTGCCGGCCAGCAGGAAACCTTCCTGAACATCCGTGGTGTCGAAAACGTCATTCGCGCCGCCAAAGAGGTGTTCGCCTCGCTGTTCAACGACCGCGCCATTTCCTATCGCGTGCACCAGGGCTTCGACCACAAGCTGGTTGCCCTGTCTGCTGGCGTGCAGCGCATGGTCCGTTCCGAAACCGGCACCGCCGGCGTGATGTTCACCCTCGATACCGAATCGGGCTTCCGAGACGTGGTGTTCATCACCGGCGCCTACGGCCTGGGTGAAACCGTCGTACAAGGCGCGGTGAACCCGGATGAGTTCTACGTCCACAAGGGCACGCTGGCTGCTGGTCGTCCGGCCATCCTGCGTCGCAACCTGGGCAGCAAGGCCATCAAGATGATTTACGGCGACGAAGCCAAGGCCGGTCGTTCGGTCAAGACCGTCGACGTGGACAAGGCTGAACGCGCGCGTTTCTGCCTGACCGACGCCGAAGTCAGCGAGCTGGCCAAGCAGGCGATGATCATCGAGAAGCACTACAAGTGCCCGATGGACATCGAATGGGCCAAGGACGGTGACGACGGCAAGCTGTACATCGTGCAGGCCCGTCCGGAAACCGTGAAGAGCCGCACCCAGGCCAACGTCATGGAACGTTACCTGCTGAAGGAAACCGGCACCGTGCTGGTAGAAGGCCGTGCCATCGGCCAGCGCATCGGCGCCGGCAAGGTCCGCATCATCAAGGACGTGTCCGAGATGGACAAGGTCCAGCCAGGCGACGTACTGGTTTCCGACATGACCGACCCGGATTGGGAACCGGTCATGAAGCGCGCCAGCGCGATCGTCACCAACCGTGGCGGCCGTACTTGCCACGCGGCGATCATCGCCCGTGAGCTGGGTATTCCAGCGGTAGTAGGTTGCGGCAACGCCACCCATCTGTTGAAAGATGGCCAGGGCGTGACCGTTTCCTGCGCTGAAGGCGACACCGGTTTCATCTTCGAAGGCGAACTGGGCTTCGACATCAAGAAAAACTCCGTGGACGCCATGCCGGAGCTGCCGTTCAAGATCATGATGAACGTCGGCAACCCGGATCGCGCCTTCGACTTCGCGCAGCTGCCGAACGCCGGTGTGGGCCTGGCCCGTCTGGAGTTCATCATCAACCGCATGATCGGCGTGCACCCTAAAGCACTGCTGAACTACGACGGTCTGCCGCTGGACATCAAGGAAAGCGTCGACAAGCGTATCGCCGGTTACGACGATCCGGTCGGCTTCTATGTCGAGAAACTGGTCGAAGGCATCAGCACCCTGGCGGCTGCGTTCTGGCCGAAAAAGGTCATCGTGCGTCTGTCGGACTTCAAGTCCAACGAATACGCCAACCTGATCGGCGGCAAGCTGTACGAGCCGGAAGAAGAGAACCCGATGCTGGGCTTCCGCGGTGCCTCGCGTTACATCAGCGAATCGTTCCGCGACTGCTTCGAACTCGAATGCCGCGCCCTCAAGCGCGTGCGCAACGAGATGGGCCTGACCAACGTCGAAATCATGGTGCCGTTCGTCCGAACCCTGGGCGAAGCGAGCCAGGTGGTGGATCTGCTGGCGGAAAACGGCCTGGCCCGTGGCCAGAACGGCCTGCGCGTGATCATGATGTGCGAACTGCCGTCCAACGCCATCCTGGCGGAAGAGTTCCTCGAGTTCTTCGACGGTTTCTCCATCGGTTCCAACGACCTGACCCAGCTGACCCTGGGCCTGGACCGTGACTCCGGGATCATTGCGCACCTGTTCGACGAGCGTAACCCGGCGGTGAAGAAGCTGCTGGCCAATGCCATTGCCGCGTGCAACAAGGCCGGCAAATACATCGGCATTTGCGGTCAGGGCCCTTCGGATCACCCGGACCTGGCCAAGTGGCTGATGGAGCAGGGCATTGAAAGCGTTTCGTTGAACCCGGACTCCGTGCTGGAAACCTGGTTCTTCCTGGCTGAGGGTCAGGCGCAGGCTTGATCGGTGAGTGAAGAGGCCGGTCATTGACCGGCCTCTTTGGATTCATGTAGGGCGGGCTCCATCTGGATGCCGCCCTTTTTTGTGCAAGAGATTATGCAAAGCAGCAGCAACCTATTTCCTGTCGCTCTGATCAGCGCCGAACGGCGCGGCGATCTGAGCGAAGATGTCTATCGTTTGAAACCCGGTAACAGCCCCGACTTCACCGTCGAACTGGCTGTGACACGCCTTGGCATGGCCGATGAGTCGTCCTCCCGTGGCGTGCCGGTGATCCTGCTGCACGGCAGCTTTTCCAATCGCCGGTTCTGGTTTTCCCCCAAAGGCATCGGGCTTGGCGCTTACCTGGCTCGCTTGGGGTTCGACGTCTGGATTCCGGAAATGCGCGGTCACGGCTTGTCCCAGCGCAACCAGAACTACCGCAAGAACGGCGTCGCCGACTATGCCCGCTACGATCTCCCGGCCATTGGCGCGTTCGTGCGTGAACAGAGCGGACAGATTCCTCACTGGATCGGCCATTCACTGGGCGGTATTACGCTGGCAGCTGCATTGGGTGGCGAGTACATCGGCGAGCCGGTCGTGGCCTCTGCGGCGTTTTTTGGGACGCAAGTCAGTCGTACTTACTGGCCGCTGAAAATCCCTCCGGTGGAGTGGAGTGGGCGCTTTATTCTCAAGCGTTTTGCTCAATTGTCCGGTTCACGCCTCAAGCGCGGCCCGGAGGACGAGCCGATTGGCCTGGCCCTGGAAAGCATGCGCTGGTTTGGCTTGTTCGGGCGCTTCGGCGATGCCGACAAGGACTGGTGGGCAGGCCTGGCCGAGGTCAAGTTGCCCGTACTGGCGGTCAGTGCCGCGGGTGATCATCAGGACCCGGCCTGGGCGTGTCGCAAGCTGTTCGATCAGGTCGGTTCGCAGCACAAGCAATTCATCAATCTGGGGCGCGAGCAGGGCTTCGGCGACAATTTCGGTCACGTGGAAATGCTCGTCAGCAAGGCAGCCCAGGCTGAAGTCTGGCCGTTGGTGACTCGCTGGTTGGCCGATCAGCAGACACCTTTGCCGGGAGCACAACAGGATTTGGCCGCGGCAATCCGAGCCTGACGCTCTAACAAGGGCATTTCGCTCTGATCGGCTTGCGGCTAAGATATGACGCATTGAGCTGTTCCGGTCACTTTCCGTGACTGAGTCATCACTGATGTTCGTGCTGTCTTCCTCTTTACAGGAGTTTCTCGATGATCCATTACCTCACGCCTGACCTGTGCGACGCCTATCCGGAACTGGTGCAGGTGCTGGAACCGATGTTCAGCAATTTCGGCGGCCGTGATTCATTCGGCGGCGAAATCGTGACCATCAAGTGCTTCGAAGACAACTCGCTGGTCAAGGAGCAAGTCGAGCTCAAGGGGAATGGCAAGGTCCTGGTGGTCGATGGCGGGGGTTCCCTGCGTCGTGCGCTAATGGGTGACATGCTCGCCGAGAAAGCCGCTAAAAATGGCTGGGAAGGCCTGGTGATCTACGGTTGCATCCGTGACGTCGACATCATCGCGCAAACCGACCTGGGGGTTCAGGCCTTGGCCAGCCACCCGATGAAAACCGACAGGCGCGGTGTCGGTGACCTCAACGTTGCCGTGACCTTCGCCGGCGTGACCTTCCATCCGGGCCATTACATCTATGCGGACAACAACGGCGTGATCATCTCGCCAAGCCCGCTTGCAATGCCTGAGTAAGCTTTAGACGACTTTTTTGAAGAATGGAATGCGGATGTTCGAGGAAGAAAACGCGCAATGGGGGCTGGTGCATGCCCTGGTGCTGGACGGTAGAGGCGGCGCGCGTTCGATTGCCCGGACTGAACTTGATGACTTGCAGCTGCAGGCCCACGAAAGCCTGTGGCTGCACTGGGATCGCAGTCATCCGCAAACCCGGACCTGGTTACGCAAATCCAGCGGTCTGAGCGAATTCAGCTGTGACCTGTTACTCGAAGAAAACACCCGTCCGCGCCTTTTACAGCTTTCGGACAGCGAACTGCTGCTATTTTTGCGCGGGGTCAATCTGAACCCCGGTGCCGAGCCGGAAGACATGGTGTCGGTGCGGATCTTCGGCTCTGCCCAGCGTGTCATTTCTCTGCGTTTGCGTCCGTTGCGTGCCACTGACGAGTTGCTGGTGCAACTGTCCGAGGGCAAGGGGCCGAAAACTGCCTCCGAACTCATCCTTTGCATGGCGCAGTACCTCACCAACAAGGTGCAGGATCTGGTCAGCTGTCTCTCGGAAGTGGTCGATGAGGAAGAAGAAAAGCTGGATTCCGACGAACGGTATACTCCTGAGCACGGATCGGTTTTGCAGATTCGTCGCCGGGCGGCTGCGTTGAAGCGCTTTCTTGCTCCGCAGCGGGACATTTTTGGTCAACTGACGCGGATCAAATTGCCCTGGTTCGTCGAGGACGATGGCGATTACTGGAACGAATTGAACAACAGCCTGACCCGCTACCTCGAAGAGCTGGAATTGACCCGGGAGCGCGTAGGGCTGGTCCTGGAAGCTGAAGACCGTCGGTTGAGCGTGCGCATGAATCGCACGATGTATCGCTTCGGGATCATCACCGGGATCTTTTTGCCGATGAGTTTTCTGACCGGGCTTTTGGGGATCAACGTCGGTGGAATTCCATTCTCTGCCAGCCCTTATGGCTTTCTGATCGCCTGCCTGATGATGGTCTCGGTGGCGCTGGGGCAGTGGTGGTTATTCCGACGTTTGCGCTGGGTCTGAGGGAAACCATGTGACCCGACCAAAACTGACCGCGTCTTCCACAGACATCACGAGAGGTGCGTATGCACGATCCGTTTGAACAGTCTTTACGCGACATGCTCAAGGCCTCACCGTCCACCCGGGACGACGATGCGTGCCTGGGGCGTGTGCTGAAAACCGCCAACCGCCAGGTTGGCGCTGGCGATTTGTTCAGCCTCCTGGGCCGCTGGCTGCCCGCGATGATGATCGCCCTGAATAACGGATCGGCCCATGTCGCGCCGGTATCCCGTCTTCGTAAACCTGCTGCCCGCACTGCTGATAAGGCTGATTGAATATGGAACTTGATCTCTGGACTCAGAGCCTCGTCACTGCAATGACTGCGTTGTGGACCAAGGTTGCGAACTTCATTCCGAACCTGTTCGGCGCACTGGTTGTGCTGCTGTTGGGTTTTGTCGTGGCCAAACTGCTGGACACCTTGCTCTCCAAGTTGCTCGCCAAACTGGGCCTTGACCGCTTGATGGGTGGCACAGGCCTGACCAAGTTGCTGTCGCGCGCTGGATTGCAAGTCCCTATTTCGACCCTGATCGGCAAGATCGTCTATTGGTTCGTTCTGCTAATTTTTCTGGTTTCTGCCGCAGAATCCCTTGGGCTTGAGCGAGTTTCAGCTACGCTGGATATGCTTGCGTTGTATTTGCCGAAGGTTTTCGGCGCGGCGCTGGTGTTGCTGGTAGGTGTTTTGCTGGCGCAACTGGCCAATGGGCTGGTGCGTGGAGCGGCAGAAGGCGTGGGTCTGGACTATGCTTCAGGGCTTGGTCGAATTGCCCAGGGCTTGGTGATCATCATCAGTATTTCGGTTGCGATCAGCCAGTTGGAGGTCAAGACTGACCTGCTCAACCATGTGATCGTGATCGTGTTGATAACCGTTGGTCTGGCGGTAGCGCTGGCCATGGGGTTGGGAAGCCGGGAAATTGCCGGTCAGATTCTTGCGGGAATCTACGTGCGTGAGCTGTACCAGGTTGGGCAACAAGTGCGTGTTGGCGAGGTCGAAGGCCAGATCGAAGAGATCGGCACGGTTAAAACCACGTTGCTGACCGATGAGGGTGAGCTAGTCTCTCTTTCCAATCGGATTCTCCTTGAGCAGCATGTGAGTAGCCGCTAACCCGGCAAACCCTGCTAATGTATGCCGCCGCAAAATGCCTGCTGAAGCTGGCTGCGGCGGACATTGACCTGACTGTCGGCCCGACTTGTTTTGAATAAAGCCCAATCGCTATCCATGCGCTACGACCCCCGCGAGCTCTCTGATGAGGAGTTGGTCGCGCGCGCGCATTCCGAGCTGTTTCACGTAACACGCGCCTATGAAGAACTGATGCGGCGTTACCAGCGGACATTATTTAATGTGTGCGCACGATATCTCGGGAACGATCGCGACGCAGACGATGTCTGTCAGGAGGTCATGTTGAAGGTGCTGTATGGCCTGAAGAACTTCGAAGGTAAATCGAAGTTCAAGACGTGGCTATATAGCATCACGTACAACGAGTGCATCACACAGTATCGAAAGGAACGGCGAAAGCGTCGCTTGATGGACGCATTGAGTCTTGACCCCCTCGAGGAAGCGTCCGAAGAAAAGACGCCGAAACCTGAGGAAAAAGGTGGACTTGATCGCTGGCTGGTGTATGTGAACCCGATTGACCGTGAAATTCTGGTGCTACGATTTGTCGCAGAGCTGGAGTTTCAGGAGATCGCAGACATCATGCATATGGGTTTGAGTGCAACAAAAATGCGGTACAAACGCGCTCTAGATAAATTGCGTGAGAAATTTGCAGGCATTGCTGAAACTTAGTTCAGCGCAAATATCTCTTACGTGTAGGCAAGTTCTGTTAGACTTGCCGCCGAGTTGTCCCCCGGTTTGCGGGACTGCTTCACAATCACCAGATGGGGATTTAACGGATGAAACTGAAAAACACCTTGGGCTTGGCCATTGGTACTCTTATTGCCGCTACTTCGTTCGGCGCACTGGCACAAGGCCAAGGCGCAGTTGAAGGCGAGCTCAACTACGGGAAGAAGTACAACGACAGCGTTAACAACGTTGAAGACGGCTACACTCCTGGCGCCTCCATCGGTTACTTCTTGACCGACGACGTATCGTTGAACTTGACCTACAACAATGACGACCACACCCGTTCGAACAACGGTACTGGTAATCAGAAAATCGAAGGCGACCAGTTTGGTCTGAACGCTCAGTACCACTTCAACAACGCTGGCGACGCTCTGCGTCCTTACGTTCAAGGTGGTGTTAAGCACGGCAGCTTGACCAACGTAGCCGCTGACGGCCACACCGGTCGTGACCAGTCGACTTTCCTGACTGCTGGCGCTGGCCTGAAGTACTACTTCCTGGAAAACGTCTACGCTCGCGCTGGCGTAGAAGCTGACTACAAGCTGGACAACGGCCGTTGGGACTACATCCCGTCCGTAGGTCTGGGTGTGAACTTCGGTGGCGGCAACAAGCCTGTCGCTGCAGCTCCAGCTCCAGAAGTTTGCTCCGACAGCGACAACGATGGCGTTTGCGACAACGTTGACAAGTGCCCAGACACCCCAGCCAACGTAACTGTTGACGCTGATGGCTGCCCAGCTGTTGCTGAAGTCGTTCGTGTAGAGCTGGACGTGAAGTTCGACTTCGACAAGTCGGTAGTCAAGCCAAACAGCTACGGCGACATCAAGAACCTGGCTGACTTCATGAAGCAGTACCCATCCACCACCACTACTGTTGAAGGTCACACTGACTCCGTCGGTCCTGACGCTTACAACCAGAAACTGTCCGAGCGTCGTGCAAGCGCCGTTAAACAAGTTCTGACCAACCAGTACGGTGTTGAGTCGTCCCGCGTTCAGTCCGTTGGCTACGGCGAATCCCGCCCAGTTGCTGACAACAAAACTGAAGCTGGTCGCGCTGTTAACCGTCGCGTAGAAGCGCAGGTTGAAGCTCACGCTAAGTAATTAGCTCGCAGCTCTGAGAAAAGCCCGGCTCAGGCCGGGCTTTTCTTTGTCTGCGATTTGGTGAAACAGGTGAAACTAGGCTGACTGATCCACCGCCATCACAGGCAACTCACGCTCCCACAGGGATTGAGTTGCGCAAGCCGCCACTGTACCGATCACCAGTATGGCAGGGCTTTTCAGCTGGAATCTGCAGGCAGCTTCATCCATGTCTGTGAGAGTGCTCCGACATTCCCGCTGATGGGGCAAGGAAGCGTTTTCAATCATGGCCACGGGCGTATCCACCGCCATGCCGCCGGCCAATAGCTGCTCACGGATTTCACCGAGCTTGGCCACTCCCATGTAAATCACCAGCGTCGTTCCGCCTTGGGCCAGTGCCTGCCAGTTCAATTGGCTGTCGTCCTGGGTGTGTGCGGTGACGAGCGTGACACCACGGGCTACACCGCGCAAAGTCAGCGGAATATCGCATTGCGTTGCCCCCGCCAGCCCGGCAGTGATGCCGTTGACCAACTCGGCTTCGACCCCTCGCTCACGTAGCCACTGCGCCTCTTCACCACCGCGACCGAAAATGCACGGATCGCCGCCCTTGAGCCGCGCCACGCATTTGCCCTGCCGGGCATAACGAAGCATCAGTCGATGGATGAACGCTTGCGGGGTGGAGCGGCAGCCGCCGCGCTTGCCCACCGGGATTATCCGCGCCCCAGGGCAATGCTCGAGTACCGCGACATTGACCAGATCATCGATCAGCACCACCTCAGCCTCGCGCAAGGCGCGTACCGCTTTCAACGTGAGCAACTCAGGATCACCCGGGCCCGCACCTACCAGCCAGACTTTTGCACTCATAGTGTTTTCCTCACGAGAAGACGGTGATTGGCTGCGCCGTGGCAGCCAGCAGGCGTTTGATTTCCGGAACGCAGGACCCGCATTGCGTGCCGCAACCCAGTTCTTGCTTGAGTCCCTGCAAGTCCAGGCCACGGCTGATGCCGGCGCAGATCGCGTTCTGGCCGACGTTCTTGCAATTGCACAGGATCTTGTTCGCGTTGACAGGCGCGTCGAGGTTGCCCGGTGGTGCGCTCAGCGGCGCAAGCAGCCAGCGCCGCAGTTGCTGGTCAGCGCGACCTTCGAGCCACAGCCCCTGCAACCAGTGTTGGGCAAGGGTTTCACCGGCCAGTCGTATGGCAGTGATCCGGCCATTTTCGATTCGCACGCGCTTGCCAATGGCCCGTCGAGGGTCGTCGTAAGCCAGCACCGGGCCGTCATCGAGCGCCAGGCTTTTATCGATTTCGCTTAGCAGCTCTGCCGCAGGCGCTGAAGTATTGGCCGCCCGTACAAGCAGGGCAGGGCGCTCACGACCAACCAGGCTGAGGCTGACGTAGGAAAACGCCTCACAGAGCGGTCGTAGCGTCTCAAAATGCCGTTGAACATCACCCTCGATCAGTGCGAACAGTTTCCAGGGCAAATCCACCGGATCCAGGCGAACGCCGCTGTGTTTAAGTTCGGGCTGTTTCGACAAAGGATCGAATGCGGGCAGGGTGAGGCTGTTCACCCCGCCCTTGAGAAAACGGTCGCCCCAATGCATCGGCAAAAAGGCCTGGCCAGGACGCACGCAGTCATCGCTGGCGACCGCGACGATGACTGCACCGCGCCGGCTTTTCAGGCTGACCAAATCCCCCGGCTGCAGGCGATGGCGACGCAGTTCGTCCGGGTGCAGGCTCAACTCCGCTTCGCTGACATGGCCAAACAGCTGCGCGGCGGTGCCGGTGCGGCTCATGCCGTGCCATTGATCGCGCAGGCGGCCGGTGATCAGGGTCAGCGGGAAGCGTGCATCGCGTTGCTCTTTGGCGGCGCGGTACGGATCGGCCACGAACTGTGCGCGCCCATTGGCAGTGGCAAATATCCCGTCGACGTACAGCCGGGCCGTGCCTTCAACGGCACCCGCAGGGAAGGGCCACTGCTGCGGGCCGAGACGATCGATCAGCGCATGGCTGATACCGGACAGATCCAGATCGCGACCGTGAGTCAGGTGTTTGTATTCATCAAAGACCTGAGCGGGATTATCAAATTCAAACAGGCTGGTTTGGCCGGGACGCAGGTGTTTTTCCAGGCGTTGTGCGAAATCTACGGTGATTGCCCAGTCCGGCCGCGCCTCACCCGGTGCGACGATTGCCTGGCGTACGTGGGAAATGCGTCGCTCGGAGTTGGTCACGCAACCTTCCTTTTCCCCCCAACTGGCGGCGGGCAGCAGAAGGTCGGCGAACTTCGCGGTTTCAGTGGTGCTGAAGGCTTCCTGCAACACCACGAACGGGCAGGCTTGCAAGGCTGCGCGCACGGCCGTCTGGTCCGGCATGGATTGCGCGGGGTTGGTACAGGCGATCCACAGTGCCTTGATCTTGCCGTTGCGTACTTGCTCGAACAGCTCGATCGCGCTGAGCCCGGGATTTTCCGGTAGTTGCTCGACGCCCCAGTAGGACGCCACTTGCGCACGGTGTTGCGCATTGGCGGCATCGCGGTGGCCGGGCAGCAGATTCGACAAACTGCCGGTTTCCCGCCCGCCCATGGCATTTGGCTGACCGGTGAGGGAGAAAGGTCCGGCGCCGGGACGACCGATCTGCCCGGTGGCCAGGTGCAGATTGATCAATGCACTGTTTTTCGCGCTGCCGGCGGTGGACTGGTTAAGCCCCATGCACCACAGCGACAGAAAGCTTGGCGATGTGCCGATCCACTCGGCACATTGCTGCAATTGCCCGAGGCTGATTCCGCAGAGCTGCGAAACCATTTGCGGCGTGTAGTCGCGCACCAGGTTTTTCAGCTCGGCCAGGCCTTCGGTGTGGTCCCGGATGAAGTCACGATCGATCCAGTCTTCCCACAGCAGCAGATGCAAAATCCCATGGAACAGGGCGACATCGGTGCCAGGCAAGATCGCCAGGTGCAGGTCAGCCAGATCGCAGGTATCTGTACGACGCGGGTCAATGACGATGACCTTCATCTGCGGTCGGCGGGATTTGGCGGCTTCCAGCCGGCGAAACAACACCGGGTGGGCGTAGGCCATGTTGCTGCCGACGATCATCACGCAATCGCTCAACTCCAGGTCTTCGTAGCTGCAGGGCGGGGCGTCGGCACCCAGGCTGCGCTTGTAGCCGACCACCGCCGAGGACATGCACAGTCGCGAATTGCTGTCGATGTTATTGGTACCTACCAGGGCGCGTGCCAGCTTGTTGAAGGCGTAGTAGTCCTCGGTCAACAGTTGCCCGGAAATGTAGAACGCGACGCTGTCCGGGCCATGTTCGGCAATGGTCGCGGCAAACACGCTGGTGGCGTGATCGAGGGCGGTATCCCAATCGGTGCGGTGACGGGCCAGGCCTTTACCGAGGCGCAATTCGGGGTACAGCGCCCGCGCCGTCAAGTCGCCGGTCAGGTGCAGGGTCGAGCCCTTGCTGCACAGTTTGCCGAAATTGGCCGGGTGCGCCGGGTCGCCGCTGACGCCGAGGATGCGCTCGCCGTCGTGCTCGATCAGCACCCCGCAGCCGACCCCGCAGTAACAGCAGGTGGACGCAGTGATCTGGCGGTCCATCAGCCTGCATCCCGCAGGGCCAGCATCACCCGGCCATTTTCCACCCTGGCGAGATGGTGATGGGCACAGCCGATGTCCGGGGCCAGGGCTTCGCCGCTTTCCAGGTCGATTTGCCAGTTGTGCAACGGGCAGGCCACCCGCTTGCCGTAGACCAGGCCTTGGGACAACGGGCCGCCCTTGTGCGGGCAGCGGTCGTCAAGGGCGAACACTTCGTCGTCGCTGGTACGAAAAATCGCGATGTCTCCCTTTGGCCCGGCGATGATCCGTGAGCCCAGGGCATTGATCTCTTCCAGTGCGCAGATATCCAGCCAGTTCATGCCAGCACCTCCAGGTTTTTCACGGGGATGACGTCGAATTCTTTTTTCAGCTGTGGCTGTTCCAGGCGCTCCTTCCAAGGGTCCTGTTCGAACGACAGGGAGAATTGCAGGCGATCGTTGAGCGCCTTGCGCCGCTCCGGATCTTCCAGCACGGCTTTCTTGATGTGTTCCATGCCGACCCGTTGCAGGTAGTGCACGGTGCGTTCGAGGTAGAAGGCTTCTTCGCGATAGAGCTGCAGGAATGCACCGTTGTATTCGCGCACTTCTTCGGCGGTTTTCAGTTTGACGAAGAATTCCGCGACTTCGGTCTTGATCCCGCCGTTGCCACCGATGTACATCTCCCAGCCGGAGTCCACACCGATAATTCCCACATCCTTGATACCGGCTTCCGAGCAGTTACGCGGGCAACCGGAGACAGCCAGCTTCACCTTGTGCGGCGACCACATGTTGAACAGGTCATGTTCCAGTTCAATGCCCAACTGTGTGGAGTTCTGCGTGCCAAAGCGGCAGAACTCGCTGCCGACGCAGGTTTTCACCGTGCGGATGGATTTGCCGTAGGCGTGGCCGGACGGCATGTCCAGGTCTTTCCACACCCCCGGCAGGTCTTGCTTGCGAATGCCCAGCAAGTCGATGCGCTGGCCACCGGTGACCTTGACCATCGGTACGTTGTACTTGTCGGCGACGTCGGCAATGCGCCGCAGCTCTGAAGGATTGGTCACACCGCCCCACATCCGCGGGACTACAGAGTAGGTGCCGTCTTTCTGAATGTTGGCGTGAGCCCTTTCGTTGATCAGGCGCGATTGCGGGTCGTCCTTGGCTTCCCCTGGCCAGGTGGAAATCAGGTAGTAGTTGAGCGCCGGGCGGCAGGTGGCGCAGCCGTTGGGTGTGCGCCAGTTCAGGTAGCTCATGGTGCCGGCGATGGTCAGCAAGTGCTGGTCGCGTATGGCCTGGCGGATTTGCCCGTGATTGAGGTCGCTGCAGCCGCAGATGGCCTTTTCGCTTTTCGGTTTGACGTCCGCCGCACCGCCCACGGTGTTGATCAGGATCTGTTCGACGAGGCCGGCGCAGGAACCGCAGGAGCTGGCAGCCTTGGTGTGTTTCTTGACGTCGTCGACACTGAACAGCCCGTGTTCCTGAATGGCCTTGACGATGGTGCCCTTGCACACACCGTTGCAGCCGCAGACTTCGGCCGTATCAGCCATGCTCATGGCTTTGTCCTGGCCCTGATGCCCTACGTCGCCCAGTGCATTTTCACCGAACATCAAGTGATCGCGGATCTCGTCGATGGCGTGATTTTCACGGATCTGCCGGAAATACCAGCCGCCATCTGCCGTATCTCCGTACAGGCAGGCGCCGACCAGCACGTCATCCTTGATCACCAGTTTCTTGTAGACCCCGCCAATCGGGTCGGAGAGGGTGATGGTCTCGGTGCCTTCGCCGCCCATGAAGTCGCCGGCGGAGAACAGGTCGATGCCGGTAACTTTCAATTTGGTCGAGGTCACCGACCCCTTGTAGGTGGCAAAACCCAGTTGGGCGAGGTGGTTGGCGCAGACTTTGGCCTGTTCGAACAGCGGCGCCACCAAGCCATAGGCGATGCCGCGGTGGCTGGCGCACTCGCCGATGGCATAGATCCGTGGGTCGTAGGTTTGCAGTGTGTCGTTGACCAGAATCCCGCGGCTGCACGGAATGCCGGATTTCTCCGCCAGTTCGGTATTGGGGCGAATGCCGGCGGCCATCACCACCAGGTCGGCGGGGATAATGTCGCCGTTCTTGAATTGCACCGAACCGACCCGGCCGTTGCCCGCGTCGTGCAAGGCCTGGGTCTGCTCGCACAGGCGAAAGTGCAGGCCGCGAGATTCCAGCGCGCTTTGCAGCAGCTGGCCGCTGGTCTTGTCCAGCTGCCGCTCCAGCAACCACTCGCCGATATGCACCACGGTCACGTGCATGCCCCGCAGCATCAGGCCGTTGGCGGCTTCCAGACCGAGCAAGCCGCCACCGATCACCACGGCGTGCCGATGGGTTTTCGCGGTGTCGATCATGGCCTGGGTGTCGGCGATGTCGCGGTAGCCGATCACGCCTTCAAGGGTGTTGCCGGGAATGGGCAGGATGAAAGGCGTCGAACCGGTGGCGATCAGCAGGCGATCGTATTCGGCTTCGCTGCCGTCTTCGGCAATGACCCGGCGCTTGACTCGGTCGATCTCCACCACCTTGCGGTTGAGCAGCAGCTTGATGTTGTTTTCCAGGTACCAGTCCAGGTCGTTGAGCACGATCTCTTCGAAGGTCTGTTCGCCTGCCAGCACCGGCGACAACAGGATGCGGTTGTAGTTGGTGTGAGGTTCAGCACCGAAGACCGTGATGTCGTACAGCTCAGTGCTCAGTTTGAGCAGCTCTTCCAGGGTCCGGACCCCGGCCATGCCGTTACCGATCATCACCAGTTTTAGTTTTTTCATCAGGTTCTCCGGGGAGCTCAGGCCTGCCTCATCAGGGTTCAGGCCATGCTCGACAAATTTTGCGCAAACAAAAAAAGGCGTCCCGCTAGTTGCCTAGCGAGGACGCCTTTGTCCTGGTCCCGTTCTCTCGGGAAGTGCAACCTTCGTCGTTGAAGCCTGCGCTGTATGTCTGTTGCAAGAGGTAATGCAGCGGTTATGCCAAGTCGCTCAAATCCCGTGTTTGTTGGCTTTTTTTTCGTTCACAAGGGCAGAACCATGGAGGAGTGCACCGATTCAAGGCGCATTGCCCGCTAATGGAGCGCAACCACCACCAGCACCAGATTGAGCAGCAACGACACCAGGGCCAATGTCCGCCAGACCTTCAGCGGCTCGCGCTCCAGCAACGGCTTGGGACGCACGCTCAAGCTGCGGCGCTCGCCCTGTTCCATCAGCAGCAGCCATTCTTCCGCCGTTTCGAAACGCTGGTCGGGGGCCGCCGCCACGGCGCGCTCCAGGCTATGGGCGATCCAGTCCGGCAGGTCGGGCCGGTAGCGGCTGGCGTTGACCGGGAGGCCAAACCTCGGGCGCTGGAACGCTTCGATTTCGCCATAGGGATAGTGCCCGGTAAGCAGGAAATACAGGGTCACACCGACGGCATATAAGTCCTGCTGTGGCGTCGGTACTTCGCCGCGAAAGGCTTCGGGCGCGATGTAACTGGGTGTACCCGGCAGCGCCCAGGGCAGATCTTGCGAGAGGCCCGGGCAGTAGGCCAGGCCGAAATCCAGCAGGCGCAACTCGCCATCGTCCCCCAGCAACAGGTTTTCCGGTTTGATATCGCGGTGCAGGATCTGCCGTCGATGCAACAGGCCGACCGCTCGCAACAAGCGTTCGGCGATGTCTTGCCACTGGGGCAGCGGCAACGGTCCGCTTTGTTCATGCCGTTGGGCCAGGGTAGCGCCCGAATATTCACGCATCACGTAGTACAAATGCTGACGCTGACTGGCGGCATGGACTTCAGGAAAGTGTCGCCCGGCCACGCGTTTGAGAAACCATTCTTCCGACAGTAACGCTTGCCCGGCCTGGTGATCGTCATGCAGGCGCCCCGGCAGGGTTTTCAGCAGCCAGGGTTGTTGCTGGCTGTCGCGAACGCGATAAAGCAGCGATTGCTGGCTCTGTGAGACGATCCCCTCGACCTGCCAGCCCTCGAACGCCTGGCTCGGTTTCAGGGCTGGCGGCAGTGGCCATTGCTGCAAGTGCATCAACGCATCGCCAATGCTCGCTTCGCCGAGGGCATCGACCCGCACCAGCAAGGCGCTGGCGTTGTCCTGGCTGCCCGCCAGGTGTGCGGCATTGACCAGGGTTTGCGCAGCGCTGTGCAAGTCCGGCTGATCGCGCAGGATCGCGGCAATCGCGGTATCGCCCAGGACAGCCCAGACGCCGTCGCTGAGCAGGACGAAGCTTTCATCGGGGCGCAACTCACCGTCGAGAAAGTCCAGCACCAGGTGTTGATCGAGCCCCAGCGCCCGTTTCAGCACATGCTGCATACCCGGCTGATCCCAGACGTGATCCTCGCTGATTCGCTGCAATTGGTCGGCGTGCCAGCGATACACCCGGCAATCGCCGACATGGGCCAGGGTAAAACGCCGGCCACGCAGGACCAGCGCACTGAGGGTGGTCAGCAGCGGTTGCCCGCCGCCATTGGCCTGCAACCAGCGGTTCTGCGCCAGCAGCAGACGATCGAGTGCCTGTGCGACGCTCCAGGTTTCCGGCGTGGCGTAGTAATCCAGCGCCAGGGCCTGCAGCGTCGAACGGGCAGCCAGACCGCCATCGACGCACTGGCTGACACCGTCGGCAATCGCGAACAGGTAACCCTTGCTTGCGGCCAGCGCCGGAGCCGGCGTGACCAGGCGCAGGGCATCCTGGTTTTCCTCGCGAGGACCGATGGCGCTGGCTTCGGCGAAACTCAGTTGCAGGCTCATCGAGGCGTCAGACTCGCGCAGCCGTCACGGCGGCCGAACCCCAGGTGGTTCTCCAGCGACGTTTCACGCCGTGCAGACCGAACCAGGCCAGAACGCCGAGGCTGGCGAACAACCACAGCGCCAGTTGATAGCTGCCGGTGCTTTGCTTGATCGCGCCCATGCCGGCCGCGAGAGCAAACCCACCGATGCCGCCGGCCATACCGATCAGGCCGGTCATCACGCCGATTTCCCGGCGAAAACGCTGGGGCACCAACTGGAATACCGCGCCATTGCCTGCACCCAGACCGAGCATGGTGCAGACGAAAAGCGCCAGTGCGGCGTAGGAATTCGGCAGGTTGAAGCCGACCACGGCAATGCAGGTCGCCGCGACGGTGTACATCGCCAGCAGGGTCCGAATGCCGCCGAACCGGTCAGCCAGCGCGCCACCCAAGGGGCGCATCAGGCTGCCGCCGAACACGCAGGCAGCGGTGTAGTAGCCGGCAGTGACCGGGCTCAGGCCGTACTGGTCGTTGAAATAACCGGGCAGGGCGCTGGCCAGGCCGATGAAGCCGCCGAATGTCACGCTGTAGAAAAACATGAACCACCAGCTGTCACGATCACCCAGGGCCTTGAAGTAGTCGGCCATGGATTTGGCTTTTGGCCGCTCGGGGGCATTGCGGGCCAGCCAGGCGAAGACGACCAGGGTCAGGATCAACGGAATCAGGGCAAAGCCGAACACGTTGCTCCAGCCAAACGCCGCCGCCAGCACCGGAGCGATCAATGCCGCGAGTACTGTGCCTGAGTTGCCCGCGCCAGCAATGCCCATGGCCTTGCCTTGATGCTGCGGTGGATACCACTGCGAGGCCAGGGGCAGGGCGACGGCGAAGGAAGCGCCGGCCATGCCGAGAAACAGGCCCAGCAGCAAGGCTTGCTCGTAGCTGTGGATACCGAGGTTCCAGGCGCCGAACAGGGCGCAGATGACGATGACCTGACCGATCAGGCCGGCGGTTTTTGGCGACAGGCGATCAGCCAGCATCCCCATCACGAAGCGCAACACCGCCCCGGCCAGAATCGGCGTGGCGACCACCAGCCCCCGTTGCTGCGTCGTCAGGTGCAGGTCGGCGGCGATCTGCACCGCCAGTGGACCGAGCAGGTACCAGACCATGAAACTCAGGTCGAAATAGAGGAACGCTGCGAACAATGTGGGTGTATGGCCGGATTTCCAGAAGCTTGAATTCATTGCGCACCTCAGCTGTGAAGAGTCTCGAAAGGAGTCATGAGCTTGCAGGTGGGGCGCCGATACGGCCGCACCACCGGCCCCGTGCTATGGGGCCAAAACGAAAAAACGCCGCCACCCGATCCGCCAAGGGCAAATGAGGTGAGCGACGTCTTTGTCGTAGGTGGGGCAACCGCCGTTGGTTACCTGTGGTGATTACTTAGCGAGATCTGTGCCAACACTGCTTTTGTGGCGAGGGAGCAAGCTCCCTCGCCACAGGGGCGGGGTCAGCCCAACAGTTCACTCATGGCAATAATCTGCTCCGCCACTTGAATCAGCTTCTGCTGGCGGCTCATCGCCTGGCGGCGCATCAGCGTGTAGGCCTCTTCCTCGTTGCAGTCCTTCATCTTCATCAGCAGTCCCTTGGCCAGTTCGATGCGCTTGCGCTCGGCCAATTGCTGGTCGCGGGCATGCAGCTGGGCACGCAAGGCCTGGTCGCTCTCAAAGCGCGCCATGGCCACATCGAGAATCGGCTGCAGGCGTTGTGCGTGAATGCCTTCGACGATGTAGGCGCTGACCCCGGACTTGATCGCCTGGCGCATCACATCGGGGTCGTGTTCGTCCGTGAACATCACAATCGGCCGTGGCTGGTCGCGAGTCACCAGCACCACTTGTTCCATGACATCGCGACCCGGTGACTCGGTATCGATCAGAATCACATCCGGACGCACCGTTTCGACGCGTTCGGGCAGGTCGATGATCAGGCCGGATTCATCGATCACTTCGAATCCGGCCTCGGTCAGGGCGGCCTTCAGGCGTCCGACTTTCTTGGCGGTGTCGTTGATCAGCAGGATACGCAGCATGTTCGTGGTCTCCTGTCAGCGGCTGGCGGATCGGTGCGAGCTATCGCTCATGGCGTGCAGTTTGAAACTGCGGGCATAACCGGCCGGGTCCGAGCCGTCCCAGATCTTGCCGTCGATCAATTGACTGCTGCGCATTTGCTCGGCTGATGAAGCGACGCCGACGGCACGGGCGGCTTCACGGTAGAGGTCCAGTTGCTGGACCTGCCGGGCTACCGCGAGATAGTCCGGATCATCGCGCAACAAGCCCCAGCGACGAAACTGGGTCATGAACCACATGCCGTCGGACAGGTACGGCAGGTTGACCTCGCCATCCCCGTGCAAGCGCAGCGCGTGCGGGTCTTGCCAGTGATGGCCAAGGCCATCGGCGTATTCGCCCAGCAGGCGCGGTTCGATGCAGTCCAGTGGTGCGTCAAGGTACTGCGCGGCACTGAGCAATTGTGCGGTACTGCGGCGATTCTCGGTACTTTCTTCGATGAAGCGACTGGCTTCCAGAACCGCCATCACCAACACCCGGGCGGTATTGGGGTATTGCTCGACGAACGCACGGGTGCAGCCGAGGACCTTTTCCGGATGATCGGGCCAGATGGTCTGGGTCGTGGCCAGCGTGAAGCCGAGGTCCTGTTGCACGGCGCTGGCGGACCAGGGTTCGCCGACGCAGAAGCCGTCGATACGCCCGGCCCGCAGGTGCGCGACCATTTGCGGTGGCGGCACCACCACGCTGTCGACATCCAGCAGCGGGTGAATGCCCTGGCTGGCGAGCCAGTAATACAACCACATGGCGTGGGTGCCGGTGGGAAAAGTCTGGGCGAAGGTGAGTTTTGGGCGAGTTTGGTGCACGTGCCGATCCAGTGCTTCAGGACTGGTCACTCCAAGCGCCTGCAAGCCGCGGGACAGGTTGATGCTCTGGCCGTTCTGATTCAGGCCCATCAACACAGCCATGTCGGTCGCGGCCACGCCACCGATGCCTAGGTGAACGGCATAAATCAGACCGTAGAGACTGTGGGCGGCATCGAGTTCGCCGCTGACCAGTTTGTCCCGCAGGTTGGCCCAGGACGATTGACGCTTGAGGTTCAGGGTCAAGCCGTGAGGTTGGGCGAAGCCCTGGGTGGCGGCGACAACCACCGAGGCGCAGTCGCTCAGGGCCATGAAGCCGAGATTGATTTCGGTTTTTTCCGGGGCATCGCTGCCATTGACCCAGGCCAGAGGGCCGATTGACGGTTCGTTCATCGATTTCACACCTTGCAAAAAAACGTCGTTCCAGATCCTGCACGAGCAAGGCCGGGTGACGACGCCATTGTCCTGGCACGCATTCCGCCGTTGGTTTGCGTGCTGATGCGTGAACGGGTGCAAGGCATATGCCAGCCCGGATTTCATCATATTTGCATCAGGATTCGACACGCCCCGTCCTGCATCCTGCCGACCTACATCGTCAGGCCGCAAAGGAGGTTGGTGTGCCCATCGAATCACTACACGCCACACGTGCCACTAATACCCGCTCCTGCGAGCGGCTGCTGCATCTGCGTGTAGACCAATCCGCCGTTTGTCTGGCCCCGGCGCAGTGCGTCTCGGCCTGCTGCCTACCGATGGGCTGGGAAGGGCTGATTGCAGTGACCAGCGGATTTGAGGTCAACGGCAGTATGCCGACCCTGCCAATTGCCCAGGCACCGCTGGTGAAACTGCAGGTGTTCATCGATATGGGCCATGCGCCTATCACTCAGCGAGACCGTCAGGCACCTTGGGCGGCATTGCCAGTGCCTTATACACAGGTTCAGTCGGAACAGGCGCTAGAGCGCTGGTACCTCGATCAGGCGATGGCTGGCGGTGCGGCCTATCAGGCCTTTGCCGGTGTGTTGCGGCAGACTGAGAGTTACGGGCTTGTGCGCTTTCTGCTGGAACAGGGCACCCACAGCGAAAAACTGACCACTCTGGCGCAACGCTATGGGGTGTCGGTGTCGCATTTTCGTCGATTGTGCCGGCAGGCGCTCGGTACGGCGCCCAAGCCTGCATTGCGCGGTTGGCGGACGGCCCAGGCGCTGTTGAACATGAGTCTGCAGGACCGTTCCCTGACGGATCTGGCGCTGGAGTTCGGTTTTGCCTCTTCTTCGCATTTCTCCAAGGAAGTTCGCGAACTGGTGGGCTTCACACCCAGCAGCCTGGCCGACATTACCTACCTTCCAGGCAAGTGAACCGATGAACCGCGGCGTTCAATCCTTGTATGTTTTGCCCTTCTGGCTGGCTGCCATATTGATGCTGGTGCCGTGTACGGTGCGGGCGAATGCCGACGAATACGTGGCTCGCGAACAGAGTGTGCGCACGTTTTTTTCGGAGTTGTCCGGGCCGTTGGGCAAACCGGTGATCATCAGCAAGGCCGCCTCGGCCAAGCGGATCTCCGGCAGCTTTGATCTGCGCTCGCCGCAACGGACCTTCGAGCGGGTCAGCGCACAGATGGGGTTGATCTGGTACAGCGATGGCCAGGCGATCTATCTGTACGACGCCGCGGAAGTGAAAAACTCGATGATGTCGCTGCAGACCCTGACCGTGGCCAGGCTTCAGGCGTTTCTCGAGCGGTCCGGGCTGCTCGATGGCCGTTATCCGTTGCGCCATGACGGCCTGCATACGTTCCATGTGTCGGGGCCGCCGATGTATGTAGATCTAGTGGTGCAAGCGGCCGGTCTGATGGAAAACCAGCGCTCGGAACTGTTGCTGGGCAGGCAGCAGATCGGCGTTATCCAGGTGCACAACACCTTTGTCAGCGACCGTAAATACGAGCTGCGCGATGACAAGGTGACCATCCCCGGGTTGGCAACCGTGATCGAGGATCTGTTGCGCGGCGAGAAGCGCGAGGTCGAGCCGGCCGTTGCGCAAGCCCCGGCGCAGCGAGCGATGCCGGCGTTTCCCCTGGAAGGCCTGGCGACCACATCCCCCGATCAGGACCCGGCCGCGCCGCGGATCATTGCCCGGGAGATGGCCGCCGGAAACATTCGCGTGGTGGCCTATCCGGACACCAACAGCCTGCTGGTCAAGGGTTTGCCGGAGCAGGTGCGCTTTATCGAGAATCTCGTGAGTGCACTGGATACGCCGAAACGACATGTGGAGTTGTCGTTATGGATCATCGATTTGCACAAGGACGAACTCAATCAGTTGGGCATCAACTGGCAGGGCGCATTGAAGTCCAGTGGGACATTCACCGTATCGCTCAACGCCGGCTCGGCGACCACCCTTGATGGCGCTTCGTTCGTCGCCCAGGTCATGGCCCTGGAGCGCACCAACCGGGCGAATGTGGTCTCGCGTCCGGTGATCCTGACACAAGAGAACGTGCCGGCGATCTTTGACAACAACCGCACGTTTTATGCGCCGCTGGTGGGGGAGCGCAGTGTCGATTTGCAGCACGTGACCTATGGCACGCTCGTCAGCGTTCTGCCCCGTTTCGCCAAGGCGGACGAAATTGAAATGTCACTCAGTATTGAAGACGGCAACGAAGTAGAAAAACCTGACCGGGACAAGCAACCCGGCAGTTTGCCGACGGTCGGGCGTACACGGATCAGCACGGTGGCGCGGGTGCCCCAGGGCAAGAGCCTGTTGGTCGGCGGTTTCACCCGCGATGACAACAGCGAGCAAATCGGACGGATACCGGTGCTGGGTTCGATTCCGTGGGTCGGCCGATTGTTCAGCTATCGGCAGAACCGCTCGGCCAATACGGTGCGGGTGTTCCTGATTCAGCCCAAGGAAATTCTCGACGCCCTTGAGCCCGCCACGGTTGAGCCGGATGCGCGATTGCTGAGCCCACAGCAGCATGAGCGGGTGCGTCGATCCTTTTTCCGGGCGGCAGAAAAATGATCCTGCCACCGATTTCCACCGGTGGGCGAGCGGCCCAGGCACGCTTGAATGCCGAGAAGGCCGCCCAGCATCCGCAACCGCAGGTCGATGCAGAGCTTGATCTTGACGATGGCACAACGGCCGACGTGGCCCGGCGCTTTGTGCAGATCAGCGATGAAATGTCTGCAGCCTTGACCCAGTTCCGTGGCCGGCGGCAGTTCGAGCTCAAGTCCGATGCGTTGACCGACTCCTTCGAAAAAGTCCTGGAGGACGATACCGTGCCCAAGGCGCGGCAGGTGCTGAGCCTGGCGCGGCTGGCGGACAAGTCCGACAGCTGGTTGCTGCAGATGGTACGCAACCTGTTTCCCGACGATAGCGACCTGGCATTGGTGCTGCGCGAACTGCTGCGCCGGAAAAAACTCGAGACACGGACTCGTCAGCGGCTTGAAATGCTATTGCAGACGGTGGTTGCCCAAGGCTCCCCCAAGCGCATGAGTGCCGGGATCAATACCGCCCTCAAAGCCAGAATGTTCGGTGCGAGCATGACGGTGCGTGCAGGCCTGTTGCGCGAGACCTACCGGGATTTTATCGAGTCCGATTGCGGGCCGGTCAGTTGTTATCAGGACTGGATCGCCCTGTACGGTCCGTCGCAACGCAGCGCTGTGCTGGCCTTCATTGAAGCGGCATTGCTTACCGACATCAGCGCCCAGGATCCCAGTTGTTCGCAAGTGGAGTTCGGTCAACTGCTGGCCCGGGTGAACGACCTCAAACGCCTGCGTTCAGCCGATGACCTGTTTATCCGCGGCCTGCTCGGTGATGCACTCATCTGCCGGCACAACCCCGATGAGCCCGACTGGCTGGTGTTCCTGTTCGGTGTGCTGACCTACCCCGATGAACTCGACCAGCTGTTGCTCGGCGTCCTGGGTGAGCGAGTGCTGTTGAGTGCGCACCATGAGCGTTCGACGGTGCTGCAGAAGGTGCGCCGGCTCAGCCTGCAATTACCGGCGCCGCTGTTTGCCGATGAACAGGCGCCGCTGCGTCTGGCAGAGCAGTTCACGCGCCTGGCGGACATTGCCTATGCCCTCGAATGTATTGAGCGGCGTCGTCCCGGCGGCAGCTCATGACTTTTTCCCGGAACTGACCCGCCATGCTCAATGTGTTTTTGCGCAACGTCAGCGCTCGCCCGGAGCTGCTGATCCTGTCGCTGATGGTGATGATCATCGCCATGCTGATCATTCCGCTGCCGACGGTGCTGGTGGATTTTCTCATCGGCCTGAACATCGTGATTTCGCTGCTGGTGTTCCTGGGGTCGTTCTATATCGAACGCATCCTCAGTTTCTCGACCTTTCCGGCGTTGCTGCTGTTGACCACCCTGTTTCGCCTGGCGCTGTCGATCAGCACCAGCCGGCTGATCCTCAGCCAGGCTGATGCGGGGGAGATCATCGCCTCTTTCGGTGAGTTCGTGATCGGTGAAAGCCTGGTGGTGGGCTTCGTGATCTTTTCCATTGTCACTATTGTCCAGTTCATCGTGATCACCAAGGGCTCGGAGCGGGTGGCCGAAGTCGCGGCGCGCTTCTCGCTGGACGGCATGCCCGGCAAGCAGATGAGCATCGACGGCGACCTCAAGGCTGGCGCCATGACAGCCGAGGAAGCCAAGGAAAAGCGCAGCGTGCTGGAGCGCGAAAGCCAGTTGTACGGCTCGTTCGACGGCGCGATGAAGTTCATCAAGGGCGACGCCATCGCCGGCATCATCATTATCTTCGTCAACTTCATCGGCGGCATGGCCATTGGCGTCGGGCAGATGGGCATGGACCTGTCCACAGCTTTGTCGACCTACACCCTGCTGACCATAGGCGATGGTCTGGTGGCTCAGATTCCGGCGTTGCTGATCGCCATCGGCGCCGGCTTCATCGTTACCCGCGTCAACGGCGATGATGCCAACCTGGGGCGCAACATGCTCGCCCAGATGCTGGGTCATCCGTTCGTGCTGGGGGTGACGGCGCTGCTGGCGGTGGGTGTCGGCCTGTTGCCCGGTTTTCCGCTGCTGACCTTCCTGCCCATCGCCGCGGCCCTGGCAGTGCTGGTGTTCGTTCGCCGGCGCAAGGCCTCCAGGGTCGAGGGCCAGGGTGACAGCCGGCCATCGTCGACGCAGGGTGAAGCCTTGCAGACCGGCTCGGGCCTGCTCGAGGACATCGATAATGTCGCCACCGAAACCATCCCGCTGATGTTGTTGGTGCCCACCGCGCGCCTCGATGAGTTGACCAGGGCCCGTTGGGCGGCGCGTTTTCGCAGCCAGTTTTTCGTCGATTACGGTCTACGCATACCCGAGCCGCAATTGCGCGCCAGCGAAGCATTGCCGGCGCATCAAGTGGCGGTGCTGATCAACGAAGTGCGCGCCGAGCAGTTCGATATCCATTTCGATCACTGGCGGTTGCTCGACTACTCGCCGGAGCTGGAATCCATGGGCTTTGCCCTGGTGCACGGCAGTGACAGCAATCGCCTGGGCGGGGTGTGGGTCAACGCCACCGACCAGGAACGGGTGCAGCAATTGGGCTATCACCTGCGCCCGGCGGACGAGGAATGCTACCGCTGCCTGGTCACCTTGCTGGCGCGCAACATCCAGGAGTTTTTCGGCGTGCAGGAAACCAAGCAACTGCTCGACGAAATGGAAACCCGCTGCCCCGATCTGCTCAAGGAAGTCTATCGCCACGTCACCGTGCAGAAGGTCACCGAAGTGCTGCAGCGCCTGATCGGCGAGCGTATTTCCGTGCGCAACATGAAGCTCATTCTTGAGTCCCTGGCCCATTGGGCGTCCCGGGAAAAAGACGCGCTGGCGCTGGTCGAGCACGTTCGTGGCTCGCTGGCCCGCTACATCAGCAACAAGTTTGCCCAGGGTAATGACTTGCGGGTGTTGCTGTTGTCGGCTGAGTTCGAAGAGGTGGTGCGGCGCGGGATTCGGCAAACCTCGGCCGGCAGTTTCATCAACCTCGAGCCGGCCGAATCCGAAGAGCTGATGGATCGCCTGAGCGTCGCCCTGGACAGTGTGCACATTGCTCAAAAGGACATGGTGCTGCTGTGTTCGGTCGATGTACGGCGCTACGTCAAGAAGCTTATCGAGGGGCGTTGTCGCGAGCTGGACGTGATGTCGTTCGGCGAAGTCTGCGAGACCGTCTCCGTCAATGTGATCAAAACCCTGTAAGGAAACCCCGTAAATGATGTCAATGGATATTGCCGATCTGTTGCGCGAAGCGCTACGTCATAGTGGCTGCAAGGACAGCCAGATAGGGCATTTCGATAGTCACAGCACCATTGAAATGCAGATGAAGAATCTGCCCGATATCAACGTGGCGATGGTCGATGGCGATGTCTGGGTCTGGACGACGGTCGCAGAAGCGAGCCCGGGTGCAATGAACCATTGTGCCTTCGATTTGATGCGGTTTTTGTTTGAGGGCAATGCTTTTTCCCGCACCGGGCAATTGCACCTTTGCGTCGTTCAGGAACGGCTCGAACTGCGTTTGATGGCCAATTCCCATGCCCTCGGCGACGCTGAACACTTCGCGCAAGCCCTGGATGCTTTCGTGCAGGCAACCGAAACGCTGTGCGAACTTTTACGTCGATGAACACCCGGCTGGAAAGGCATGCGGCCCATCCCTTGCGTTTGAGCGGTCCCCTGATCGAAGCCGTTTTGGGCGATGTGGTAGTGGGCGAGGTCTGCGAAGTACGGCGGCATTGGCGCCTGCCTCAGGTCGTGGCCCGGGCGCAGGTCATCGGCTTCAAACCCGACGCTGTTCTGCTCAGCCTGCTCGGTGATGCGAAAGGCTTGTCCAGGGAATCGATGATTGTGCCCACGGGTTCGACCCTGCAACTGACGTGCAGTGACGCCTTGCTCGGCAGCGTAGTCGACCCTCAGGGCACTATCGTCGAGCGTCTGGCACCGTCTACGGCGCTGGCGCAACAGGACTATCCGGTGGATGCCGACCCGCCGTCGTACCAGCAGCGGCGCCCGGTGGTGGAGCCGTTGTGCACGGGCATTCGGGTGATCGATGGATTGTTGACCTGCGGTATCGGTCAACGCATCGGCATTTTCGCCGCCGCCGGCTCCGGCAAAACCACCCTGATCAATATGCTGATCAACCACACCGACGCCGATGTGTTTGTCATCGGCCTGATCGGCGAGCGCGGCCGCGAAGTGACCGAATTCATCGCGCACCTGCGCCAGTCGGAAAAACGCGCCCGCTGCGTGGTGGTGTACGCCACGTCGGATTTTTCCTCGGTGGACCGCTGCAACTCGGCGCTCCAGGCCACCGCCATCGCCGAGTATTTCCGTGACCAGGGCCAGCGTGTGGTGTTGTTGCTGGACTCGTTGACGCGCTATGCCAGGGCCCGTCGCGACCTGGCCCTGGCTGCGGGTGAAGCACCGGCGCGACGGGGCTATCCGGCCTCGGTGTTCGATGCCTTGCCGCGCCTGCTGGAACGACCGGGTGTGACCGCTTCCGGCAGCATTACCGCCTGGTACACGGTGCTGCTGGAAAGTGACGACGAGCCGGACCCGATCGCCGAGGAGATTCGTTCGATTCTCGACGGACACATCTACCTCAGTCGAGCCTTGGCGGCCAAGGGTCACTACCCGGCAATCGATGTATTGCGCAGCGTCAGTCGCGTGGCGACGCAAGTCACCCCGCCGCAGGTGCAGCAACTGGCGGCGGCGACCCGGGATACGCTGACGCGGCTTGAGCAGTTGCAGGTTTTTCTCGACATGGGGGAGTACAGCCCAGGCGCGGACGCCGCCAATGACCAGGCGCTGCAACGCCGCGCAGCCCTCCACCAGTGGTTGCGCCAGCCCACGGGCGAATGCTGTGAACCGGACGAGGCCCTGGGCCAATTACAGGGGCTCATGGCATGAATCCATTAGCCGATCGCCTTCGCCTGTTGGCGCTCAGCCAGTTCCGTCGGCAACGCGCTGAACTGCTGATAGCGCGTACCCGGCAGCAACTGCAGCCGCTGGTGCAGGAGCGGGCCGCTTTCGACGGACAAGAAGCGGCGCTACACAGTTTGTTGGCCAGCCATCGCGCCAATGACTGTGTGCTCGATCACGGGCAACTGTTGGCACTGTTGCGAAGGCAGGCGGTCATTCGGCGGCAGATAGATCTGTTGCGCCTGGAGCGTGACCGGGTCGATCAGCAGTGCCGGGAGATTGAGCAAGCGTTGCAGGAGCAGAGCGAGCAACTGCGGTTCGCGCAGCGCAAGCACGACAAGTACGAAGGGGCTGTTCAGCAGCTGTTACGCAGGCAACGGCTGGAGCAGATGCGCCGGGATGAAAGAGAAGTGGAAGAGATGAACGGAGTTCCGCGATGAGCAATGTATCTGTAATTTCACCCTTGCCGGTTCAACCCTTGGACCCCGTCACCGAACAGCCGATGGATGAGTTGCACGACAGGCTGGTGCCGGTGCAGGAGGATGAGCTGCCACAAGGTGTTCTGGAGCTGATGGCGCCGTTGATCCTGTGTCATCGACCCCTGATGGACACTGGTCGCGCAATCACTTTGCAGACGATGGTCACGCTCCCGGAAAAGCTGGTTGCTGAACTCGACGAAGTACGGCCGCTCACACCGCAGTCTCATCCACAAGCGCAGCCGCTGTTGAGTAAACCTGTGCAGCCTCGGTTGTTGTCACCTGTGGCTGACGTTGCGCCTGTTGTCGACAGAGTTGTCGCGTCGGCACCGATAAACCTGGCGACTCCGATCATTGTTGAGTCAGGGCCGATCCAGCCCCCATCAAACATCGTCGAACCGCTCCCGGTCGAACGTGCCGCCATTCCAGGTGCACCCCCGATACCTGAGTTCGAAGGGCAAAGGCCCGAAGCCTTATCGAGCCTCCCGACCGCACGCCATGTGCCGACAGTTGCATCACCTGCGGCCTCGGCGCCCGTGATGCCGCCAGCACCGCATGCCCTCGACCCGATCATCGAAACCTTGTCGGTTGCCGACCGGAGCTTGCTGCAGGTTCCGTTCAACAAAGGAACCGTCAGCGGGCAGGTGACGATCAGCCGCGTGGCCGATGAGCCCACCCGCAACCTGCAACTCAGCCCGAGCAATGCCCAGGTTTTCGAACAACTCAAAGTGTCGCTGGAGCACGTCCGCGAACCCGCCTGGCACCTGACCGATAGCGACGGCGAACAGCAGCGCCAGGGCTCGCGGCAGCCGCCGGACGACGAGCAGACCGAAGACGCCGGGCAGGGCGCATGAGCGCACTGAAGTTGCGCCGGATCAACGCCCAGGCGCATACCGCCGCGCAAGCGATACGACGCTGGCGGAGCGCGGATGTCGACGCCGGTTCAGGCCATCCGCCAGGGCAATCGGGCTACCTGTGTTTTCGCGCATCAGGCGAGGGCGGGGAATGGCGGGGTTTGATCGACGCCCGCGACTGGTTGTATCAATCACTCCCGGGTTTGCGGTCGTTACTGACGGTCGAGTGCTCGCTGATGAACATCGCCGAACTGTTCCGCGCGGTGCCGCAACCCTTGCTGCTGGAGGTAGACGACTTGCACTACCAGCAAGTATCCGACGTCGATGGGGTCCTTCCCGGGCAATTGCCGCCGCAAGAACTGCCATGGCTCGACACGCCTCGTGGGCGCCTGTGGTTGACCCGATTGCCACCGGCACGGGCCGCCAGCCTGCCCCTGGACGCCGACTCATGGCTGAGCGATTTGCCGCTGCGCCTGGAGCTGATGCTGGGGTCGAGTCATCTCAGACATGGGATACGGCTGAAGGCGGGCGATGTCCTGCGAATCATCCAGCGTTCGCAACGATGCTGCCTGGGGCATCAATGCCTCGGCGTTTTCACCTTTACTGAACAGGGGATACACATGCAATCGACCGCGACCGACGTCCAAGGCTCGGCAGATTCCGATCCCGATTTTGACCTCGGCGCTTTGCCGGTGCGTCTGCAATTCGTGCTCGCGACCCAGGAAATCAATCTGGCCACGCTGTCGCGGATCATCGAGGGACAACTGATCCCGCTGACGGACGATGCGGCGCGGCACATCGAAGTGCGCGCCAATGGCAAGCCGGTGGCCCGTGGCGAACTGGTGCAACTGGAAGAGCAGTTGGGTGTGGAGTTGCTCGAGGTCTATCGCAACGGCTCACCGGACGGAATGCCGCGATGAATGACGTCTCGCTTATCGCGCTGCTGGCGTTCGCTTCACTGCTGCCGTTTCTGGTGGCGGCAGGCACCTGCTACATAAAATTTTCCATTGTCTTTGTCATAGTGCGTAACGCCTTGGGCTTGCAGCAGGTGCCCTCGAACATGGCCCTCAATGCGATTGCCTTGATGCTGGCGATTTTCGTGATGACGCCGGTGCTCAAGCAAGGCTATGACTATTACAAGGAAGAACAGGTGGCTTTTACCGACATCGAGTCGGTGGTGAATTTTGCCGAGAACGGGTTGGGGGGATACAAGGAATACCTGCGTAAATACACCGACCCGGAACTGGCACTGTTCTTCGAGCGGGCGCAAGCGGTGCAGAGTGAGTCCGACATCGGTCTGCCCGCCGATGAAGAACTCACGCCGTCGCTGTTTTCCCTGCTGCCGGCCTACGCATTGAGTGAAATCAAAAGCGCCTTCAAGATCGGCTTCTACTTGTATTTGCCGTTCGTCATCGTCGATCTGGTGATCTCAAGCATCCTGCTGGCGCTGGGCATGATGATGATGAGCCCGGTGATCATTTCGGTACCGATCAAACTGGTGTTGTTTGTTGCACTGGACGGCTGGGCGTTGCTGTCCACCGGGCTGGTCAAGCAATACCTGACCTTGCTGGCGTAGGGGCGGCTCATGAACGACCTGGTCTATGCCGGTAATAAAACCCTGTGCCTGATCCTGTTGATGGTGGCCTGGCCGATCATTGTCGCCACGGTGGTCGGCCTGGTGGTCGGGTTGATTCAGACCGTGACCCAATTACAGGAGCAGACACTGCCGTTCGGTTTCAAGTTGTTGGCCGTCGCCGCGTGCCTGTTCCTGCTCTCGGGCTGGTACGGTGAAACCCTGCTCGATTTCAGCCGTGAAGTCATACGTCTGGCGTTGGGTTAGCGCAATGTCGGTGACGTTGTTTTTCGATCTGTACGCCTGGTTCGCCGCTGCCATTCTTGGGGTTGCACGCCTGGCGCCGATTTTTTTCATGTTGCCGTTTCTCAACAGCGGCGTGCTCACGGGGGCGCCACGCCAGGCCGTCATTGTGTTGGTGGCGACGGGATTCTGGGTCTATGTGGGCGTGCCGCTGCCTGCTCTCGACGGGTTGGCATTCTTCGGTCTGGTGTTGCGTGAGGCCGGCATTGGCGTGCTGCTTGGATGCCTGCTGTGCTGGCCGTTCTGGGTGCTGCATGCCATGGGCAACCTGATCGACAACCAGCGCGGCGCAATGCTCAGCAGCACAGTGGACCCGGCCAACGGCGTCGATACCTCGGAGCTGGCGAATTTTCTCCAGTTGTTCGCCGCGGTGGTTTATCTCGAAGGCGGCGGCATGTTGCTGATGCTCGAAACCGTTGGCCACAGCTACCGTATTTGCACGCCGGCCAATGGTTGCGAGATGCACCTGCCATCAGTCCTGAGCCTGCTCGATGCTCTGGTGAGCAAGACGCTGGTGATCAGCGCGCCGGTGGTGGCCACACTGCTGGTCAGCGAAGCGCTGCTTGGCTTGCTCTCGCGGTACGCGCCACAAATGAACGCATTCTCGGTGTCGCTGACGGTCAAGAGCCTGGTGGCGCTGGTGGTGTTGATGCTGTATTTCGGCGTGCACCTGCCGGATGAAGTCATGCGCATGGGCATGAAATCCCATGGGCTGGAGCGCTATCTGGGTGTCGACGGGGAGGCCGCCGATGTCGTCCAGCGCCTCGAAGACTGAGAAACCCACCGCCAAGCGACTGCGCGATGCGTCACGCAAAGGGCAGACGTTCAAGGCCAAGGATCTGGTGGTCACCTGCCTGACCCTCTGCGGCATCACTTACATGGTGTTCAACAGCTCATTGTTCGAGGTCATGGAAGTCTATCGGCGCATCATCGCCAGTGACTTTGACGTGGAGATGCAAGTGTACTCGGCGATGCTGGTGCTGGTCGGGCTCAAGGCATTGCTGCCGTTGCTGCTGGTGTGCGTCTTGGCCAGTGCACTACCTGCGTTGTTGCAAAGCGGCTTTGCACTGGCCAGCGAGGCGTTGAAGCTCAATCTCGGTGCGCTGAATCCGATCAATGGATTCAAAAAACTGTTCAGCCTGCGCACCGTCAAGGACACGGTCAAAGCGTTGTTGTACCTGGGCAGCTTTGCCATGGCGCTGTGGATCGTCTGGATCACGCAGCGGCAACTGCTGTTTGCCCAACTGTTCACCCAGGCACCGGAGCTGTTCGCGATCTGGGGGCACTTATTGCTGGTGCTGGTGTTGGCGTTCCTGGGATGCGTGCTGCTGATCGTCGTGCTGGATGCGTTGAGTGAATACTGGTTGTTCATGAAAGATCAGATGATGGACAAGGACGCAGTCAAGCGCGAACACAAGGAGCAGGATGGCAATCCACAAATCAAGGGCCGTCGGCGTGACCTGCATATGGAGCTGCTGTCCGAGCAGGTCAAATCCGATGTGCGCAGCTCGCGGATGATCATCGCCAACCCGACCCACATTGCCATCGGTGTGTACTTCCGCCCGGAAATCACTGTGCTGCCGTTCATCTCACTGATGGAAACCAACCAACGCGCCCTGGCGGTACGAGCCTATGCCAGGGAAGTCGGGGTACCGGTGATCAATGACATCGCATTGGCCCGGCGGATATTCAAAACCCACCAGCGCTACAGCTTCCTTCAGGTGCAGGAAATCGAAGAAGTATTGCGTCTGTTGATCTGGCTCGAACAGGTCGAGCAAGCCTGATTTCTCCCTTTTCCGTTTTCCCCCGAACGTTGGCATGAGCGCAATTTGGCAGCGTGCTCACCAGCGCTTTGGCTCAATGCAGTCGTCAGCAGCGCTGACGTTTTTCAGGAGTGTGGCTGATGAGTCGCGACAAACAACAAGATGAACAAGTGGCCCTCGAAGTCGTGGATGCAGTGCTCGGTGGCGCGGCGTTGAAAGACGTACAAGGCATCAGTGACGAGCACATGAACAGCCTCTACGCCTTCGCTTTTCAGTTCTATGAACAGGGACGGCTGGATGATGCCGAGAAGTTCTTTCACTTCCTGTGCATCTACGACTTCAACAACAGCCATTACTGGATGGGGTTGGCCGCCGTACACCAACTCAAGCACAACCACCAGAAAGCGATCGATCTGTATGCGATCGCCTTCGCCCAAGGCAAGAACGACTACCGGCCCATGTTGTACACCGGCCAGTGCCACCTGGCGCTGGGCAAGATCGGCAAGGCCAGGTTGTGTTTCGAATATGTGCTTGAACAAGCCACGGAAGACGATCTGCACAAGCAGGCTCAGGTGTATCTCGACACCTTGAGTCACATTGAAAAGGATTGTTCGGAGACAGAACATGAGTGAGATCAGAAGCACCTTCAACCCGATATTTTCAGGCTCGACAGGTCGAGACGAGGCCTTTGAGAAATATGGCAAGGCGGCCAGCCAGGTCGCCAGGACGGCTGACTTTCAGAAGGCCGGCCAAGAGGCATTGGCGCGCCTGACGTCGGTGAGCTACGAAAGCCAATCCGGCCCATCCGTCGCCAATGCTGGCAGGCCCGTGCTACATACGCCACCACCACGCGCGGACGGCAACAAACAGGAAACCAATGGTGACCTGTTCACCCTGTTGATGGCGATGATCAGCGAGATGCTCGGCGAGGTCGACGTCAACAAACTGAAAAATCGCCTGGCGATGCTGCAAAGCATGGCCGGTGCCAGGCAGCAGGGGCATGAAAAACTGGCGGCTGATTACGCTGCAGCCGTCGAGGCGCTGGAGGTTGCCGAGGGCGAGATCGGGAGCAGCCAGGAGCACCTCGATCAGTTGCAGGAACGGGTTCGGCATGTCCAGGGATTGCTGGATGAGAGTGAAGCACGGCTGGCGGGGCTGGATCCGGAGTCACCAGAGTATGCGAGTGAGCTGGCGCTACGTGACAAACTCAAAGGTGAGCTGGCGGGCCATACCCAGACACTGCAAAAGGCGACCGACGCCCACCTGAAACTGATCGAGCTCGCCAACGCCTGCGCCAAAACGCTGGCCGCGGTGGCCGTGAAAGTGCAGGAAACCGGGCTCGGCGGACCCTCGGTGAAGGAGTCCAACGAAAAGGCGCTGAGCAGCAGCGCACTGGCATTGCTGAACCGCTTGAAGATCATTGAATTGCTGGGTGATGCCGCGCAGAACAAGGAAGAGATCAATCAAGAGCTGTTCCTGGAGCTGCAAGCCAAGCTTCAGGAGCACATGAAGCTCGAGTCGGAAAAGTATCTGGAAGAAGTCCGCAAGGCCGAGGCGTTGCAGAAAACCATGGGTTGCATTGGCAAAATCGTCGGTGCGATCTTGACCGTCGCGACCATCGTCGCCGGCGTGTTGACCGCCAACCCGGTGCTGATCGCGGTGGGTGTGATTGGTGCGGCGATCATGATTTCCGACGCCGCGGTTGAGGCGGCGACCGGTATGTCGTTCATGGCCGAAGCCATGAAGCCACTGACCACTGTGATGCAGGAAGCGATCAAGCTGTTCACCGAGCTCTATACAAAATTGCTGGTGGCATTTGGTGTCGACCCTGAGACCGCCAAAGACATCGCGCAAATCGCCGGCATGATCCAGGGGATCGCGGCAACGCTGGCTGCCGTTGCGTTGGTGGCCGTGGTCGGGGCACAGGTGATCGGGCCGATGGTCGGCGCCATCGCCTCGAAACTGGCCTCGGCAATCAGTGGTGTCGCGCCTGCCGCGATGCAGGTGTTCAAGCAGGCGGCCTCATCGGCCAGTAACTCACTGACCCAGATGCTGACCCAGTTGCGCGGCTTCATCACCAATGGCGCCGATGCTGTGTCCCTGGCCCGTTACGGAGCCAATCTGCAGATTGCCCAGGCCGTCACTGAGTTCGGCAATGTGGCCGTGCAGGGCGGTTTGCAGATCGCCAGCGGCGATCACCAGGCCCAGGCCGCCGTGCACCTGGCTGACGTGCGGGTACGTATGGCAATCAGCGAAGAGATCACCGCCTACCTCACCCGCCTGGTCGAAGACTACGGCCAGGCGATGCAGGTCCGTACCCGACAAATCGAGCAGGTCTTTGCCGACATGCAACGCAGCCATTCCGTCAGCCTGCAAATGGCCCGGCATGTTTGAATTCACTGATTAAAGGTAATTTGTCATGTCCACCATTCACACCACGATCAGGCCTGCGCCAACGGTATTGACTCACGTTCTGGACAAAGATCGGATCAACGATGCCGGGCTGAGCGAGTTGATCGCTCAGGAGCAATTTTCCAAGGATCTTAAAGGCAAGCGTCTTTCTGGATCGGCAATCGATCAACTCGCGACCAAACAAGTACTTCCGAACACCAAATTCACACTCCCTACCGCTGCGGAACTCAAGAGTGATATCGACGCCTACCAGCCCGATGAAGCGAGTTGGCAAGATTTCAATGCGGCTTTGATGATGCTCCCCGATGAAGTGCGCGAGGATCTGATGTTCGACCCGGGTGCTTGGGAAAAACATGCGAATGTACTGATCGCTGCCATTATTGCGCTGAACATCGCCAGGGTCGTCAACGCACAATTGCGCGGGCATTTTGGCGTCATGGCGGCGGAGGCGGCGAAGTCCCAGGGCGCAGCCATTGTGGAGTCCGGCAATGCGGCCTTCTACAGTGCCGTTACTGCTGCCGTAGTGTCCGGAGCAATCGCCGGTTTCGCCATGTTCAAGGCGCTCCAGGGGCTGGGGCTTAAACATACGGATATCAACCTGCATAAACGCAACGCCCTGGATGCCAGCAATATCAAGAGCGACCTTGAGCAGCATCGTTCTCGTAATGAATGGGACCCGCAAACCACCTACAAGATAAAAACCTTCGATGACTTCGGCCGCACGACTTCAGTCGATTTCAAACCCAAAGGTTCCACCTTGACGCCTCAGGAGCAGGCGTGGTTTGACGGGGAAATCCTCAAGACGCAAAAGGTTGGGCAAACCTCCGACTGGCTGAGCCAAATGGGCGGCAAGGGCATAGAGAAGAAACTGGAAATCGGCCGCTCGCTCAGCGCAATGTCGATGAACCTGAGTCAGGTCGTGTCCAACCTGGTTCGTATGGCCGAACACACAGCGCGGGAGAAAGAAGTCCTGCAGCAAAGCGCACAAAATACCCAGAAGAGTTTGAGTGACGAAGTCGGCCAGAAAGACTCGGCTGATGCTGCACTCCTGCAAAAAATCATGGACATCGTGATGCAGCTTTTCCAATCGCGTGCGGATGTGATGAAGATGGCCTAAATGAGGAAAACAATATGAGAATTGCAGAGTCCTCACATCCAGGAAACAGTTTGCCCGCTGACTCCAATGCCATCGTTGATGCACCGCTGCCTGCCGAAATACCTGTCGAGGTCCATGCGGGGTTTTCCCTTACACAGTTGCTCGAAGTTTCGGTAAAGGCGCTGAATCGTAATCTGGAAAATATGCTCAAGTGCCCGGCGGGAGTTCCAAGGGAGCTTCAAGGGTCGCCTGCCGAGATCTTGGCGCAATATTTCTCGTCAGCTGAATTTGCCGAGCAGGTCCACGCAAAACGTATTCGATCGCTGATGTGGACACACCCGATGCGGCAGAGTGGAACGGTGTTCAACCATTGCCTCGAAACGCTGCCAATGGAGCAACGTCAGCAACTCTACGATGAGAAAGATCGTATTCTCGATGAGCTGAGAGAAATGTCGGTGCCGGATGAGATCGCTGACGAGTTCGATCTGAGAATTAATTCTTCAAATGAGTTTTTTGACAAGCTGCTCGATCTGATTGACCTGATCAAGAACGGTTACCTGGCTGGTTACGAACATATCATCGCGGCCTACTCGAACTTCTTTTCCGACTTCAATGCGGAAGTTACCGCGAAGATGAAAGACTGGATTAACGGCGCCAATGAGGGCAAGGATGTCAATTTGAATGCCGGTGAGTTGAGAACCGCACTTTATAACCTGATTACTAAATACACCCATCCAAATCCTGCATCCGTGCTGTTTCCCGAACCCGGAAAAGGAGGCGTGAGCAGGGCGGAAGCAGAAAAATGGCGAGAAGCGCTGGGGCTGCCTGCAAGTTGCCTCAAGCAAAATTCCGACGGCAGTTACTGTGTCGTCATAGACACCGGGCCGCTATGGAGAATGCGCGACAGTGTTTCAACAGGCAACTGGGTCACTTGGGACACCGCAAAATTCCAAGCCTGGCAAACCGGCTTCAATGCCCAGGAAGAACGCATGAAAAACATGCTGCAGTCCTTCACCCAGAAGTATTCGAATGCCAACTCTTACCACGATAACTTCAATAAGACCTTGTCTTCACATCTGAATCAGTACGCAGATATGTTGAAGGCCATGTTGAATTTTTGAAGCGAAACTACCGCCTATCAATAAAAGTAAAAGAATGTTCTTGAAGCGGGCATGCTCCGGGCTTGTCCAGTCTGGAGTTGTGCCCGATTTTTTGTTGGAGGGAGTAATGTCGGGTTCCATGAGTGATGATCTTGAACGTCAGGTTATAAAGTTGCTGTCAGGCTATTTGCGAGTTGATCGACGGACGATCAACTCGGATTCACGACTGGTGGAAGATTTGTGCGTTGATTCCGTGGGTGTTGTAGAAGTTGTCATGTCAATCAATGAGGCGTTTGATATCGATCTGCCAGATGCTGATGTGACGGAGTGGCGAACGGTCGGTGACATTTGTTGTTTGGTAAGAAAGTGCATAATTTCTAAATAAAGCCTACTGCTTATGTCGTATTTTCCTACGTCATAGAATTACTAGTCCTACGGAATCCTCCCTCTCAACTTCCTATAGTCACGCGGCTTGTCATCTCGAGCCTGATTACCCACAGGCTTGATTGCGCTTGAGTAACTTTCTATAGAGAAATTTCAAAATATGGACAGTGCAACTGATCAATCGCCGGTCAAGTCATTCGTTTTTGACCATTGGCTATTGCAAGGCGATGGAACGCTGATGCGGGATGGAGAGGGGGTTCACGTCCCACCCAAAGAGTTGAGCGTACTGCGCCTGCTGCTGAAGTCGGCGGGGTCGGTCGTCAGCAAGGATTATTTGCTGGACCAGGTATGGCCCGAGATGGATGCAGCCGAAGAATCGTTGACCCGCTGCATTTATGCATTGCGCAAGCTGCTCAGGGAAAACAAGGATTTCATTGCGACCGTGTACGGCCAGGGTTATCGATTTACCTGTGCGGTTGTCGAACTCGACACACCGGGTCAGGCGAGGGCCGTGGCGCCTTCGCTGGCTGTCCTGCCGTTTCGCAATCTGGGGGAGACGGCAGCGCTGGATCTGCAGGATGTGATGATCCGTCAGTTGACGTTGGCGTTCGGCGAGGTGTTGCACGTCATTCCCTCGGGATTGATGGCGGCCTATGCACAACCGGTCGATATGCGGTCGCTGATCGGGCAGTTGTCTGCGAACTACTGCTTGAGCGGGCGCTGCAGCGGCCCGAGCGATCAGCAGCAATGGTCGGTCGAGTTGATCCGTGGCCGCGATCACGCTCTGCTGCATGGGCAGACACTGGATGCCCGTGATCCCGGGGCGTCGCTTGGGGCATTGACGTGCCTGGTTGCGCAGCGCATTCCCGGTTTGAGCCTGGTCGGTGATGCCTGCGCGTCATACCCGGCCGCGGTGGCGTACCTGCGTGGTTTGTGCAGCGTGCAGCAGCACACTCCGCAGAGTCTGCGCGATGCGCTGGTACAGTTTCGCCAGTGCCTGAAGCTCGATACCGGGCACACACTGTCCTGGTATGGCCTGGCGGATGCCTGGCTGGGGCAGGCAATGATCGGATCCTGTGATCAGGGTCGGGCAATCGATGAGGCACAATCGGCGATTTCCAATGCCCTGGCATTGGACCCTGGCAACATCCCTGCATTGGCTCGCCTGGCTTTGCTCACCAGTCTGCGCGGCAGCGAACAGGCGGCCCAGGTGCTTTTCCGACGCTGTCTGCTGAATGCCGATCAGGCTGACGTTCATTACTTGCATGCCTGGCATCACTGGTTCTGGCGGCGCAACGAGCAGGCTGCGCAAAACATCGACAATGCTCTGCGCCATGATCCTGATTGCGTAAGGGCGCAGGTCTTGCGTATGCGCATTGCGCTTGTCGCAAGTCCCGAGTTGGCCTTGCAGATGGCGCGTCGAGCCCTGCAACAAGGCGCCTCGGGCAATTCGTTGCTGGTGATTCTGTATGCCGTGGTATTGGCTTATTTTGACCAGCACGCGGCAGCCTGGGGTGAACTCGAGCAGGCCGGGCTCTGCGAAAGCGCAATCGGTGAACAGGGCCTGGCTGCCTGGAATGTGCTGTTCGGCGTCAATCCATTCAATGCCCGCGACCTGTATGCGAACTGGTTGGCTCTGGCCAGGCTGCGATCCGTTGATGACATGTCGCCAACCCGTGGGTCCGGTTTGACAAGTAGTCCAGTGGTCGCGCCGCTCTGGAGCTCTTTGCAACGAGAACCTGATGTGGGCTACCAGGCATCGACGCAGGATCATCCTGCCCGCGAGCGACCGACGCTGGTCAGCGAGCGGCATCTGGCATGACGCCGCGCAGAATCAAGTGGCTAACGGTGCTGGTGTGCCTTGGCGCGAGCCAGGCACAAGCCTGGTGCTGGAGCCAGGCGGGGACGCGACATGCGATCGAAGCGGAACTGCTTCGAGCGATTGCCGATGTCGAATCAGGACAGAATCCGAATGCGATTAACTACAACAAGGACGGTTCGCGAGATATCGGGTTAATGCAGATCAACAGCTATCATCTGCCCCGTTTGAGCGCTCAGGGCATCACTGAGCAGCGCCTGTTGGATGATCCTTGCCTGTCAGTTGAAGTCGGTGCGTCGGTGCTTGCCGAATTTATCGGGCGTTACGGCTACAACTGGACGGCAGTGGGTGCCTATAACGCCGGCAACTCTGCGCAACGGCAAGCCGCGCGCCTGCGCTATGCGCGCAAGGTCTGGCAGCGTTATCAGGAGTATTCCCAGGCTCGACAATGAGGGTGCCATGAGAGCAGGCGCAAGATTCTGATCCTGCGCAGGGCGCGATCGGCAGAATTCGATCATGAAGGCTGCAGCCAGCCTTTCTACCATGCCCGTTCATTTCATAGCCCTGGAGCTTGAACGGTGACACTTCTTTCGGCCCCCGCCCCGCAACCTTGCGTTCTACGGATACTCAACGGCGCGCTGCAAGGTTGCGAATTCCCCCTCGGCGAAAGCACAACCCTGTTCGTGGTAGGGGCAGTGGATCTGCTGGGAGAGGGGGGACTGACTGCCAGCGTCCCGGCGGATGCCATCTTCGTTCCGCTGGAGTCGGGGGGATGCAATTTTGAGGTGTTGGCCGATCAAGTCACGCCGGATGGCCTGCCGCTGCGGGTGCTCGAAGAGTCAACGGAAATACGCCACTGTGCTTTCCACACCAGGGTGCAGATCGGCGGCCTGCAAATCGCCTTGCGGCCTGAAGACCAATCCTGCGCACCTGAACTTCTCGGGCTGCAACCTGACGCTACCTCTGATGCCGCCGTTGTCGTGTGGTGGCGTGCCCCTTGGTCTGGATGGGTCGCCAGCGGTCTGGCGCTGGCTGCCCTGGTCACCGCGGTCGGCATCTGGTCGGTGCCTGGACCCACACCTGAAACCGATGTTCGCGCGTTGATCACCGGAGCCAGTGACGAAGCCAAGGTGTTGAGCGGTCGTGACAATGCGATCTATGTGTTCGTGGCTTCCGAACGCGATGCGGGTTGGAGTCGGCAAGTGCTGGTGCGCCACAACACGCTGAGCGGCAAAGTGCTGGTGATGGACCAGGAGCGTCGTCGGCTGGAGCATTTGCTGGTTGACCATGATCCACAACTGGCCTGGCACTCCATTGATCTGAAGGATCCATCGGTACCGCGACTGTTGCTGAGTGCACAACGCAATCTGCTCACACCTCAACAACAGGCAAAACTGCTCGATGCACTGCTCTCGGCCGCGCCTTATGCCCAGGACATAACGGTGCAAATGCAGGATGACAGCCTGCTCGTCGATCTGGCGCAAGAGGGTTTGCAGCGCCTGTCACTGGCCTTCAGCCGCATTGAGCACGAGGACAGTGTCACGTTTGCCGTTGCAGGCAATTTGCAGGATTCCGAACTGGCGAACGCCCGCCGGTACATCGACAGCTTTTACCGGCAGTGGGGTGATCGCTACGTGCACTTCACCGTCGAGCTCAAGGACGACTCGCTCAAGGACAAGTCGTTCCAGACCGGCCCGCAGGGCTACATCAAGATGACCTCGTCATCCTGGCATTTTCCTACACAACACTAAAAGGTGACTCATGGCCGACATTGCTATCCCCATCGACTTTGCCGATGACTTTCTCGGGCGTCAGGCCGAGGCGTTCGAAAACGGTGCCGCCTCCCTCAAGACCGCGCTGGACAAAGCACTGGATGACTTGAAGCAGGATGCATCGGACCCTGGTCTGCTGGCGGCTTATCAGGCCGCGTTTTCGTCCTACACGGTGTTTCGAAACGCCCAGACCAACACGATCAAGGGCTTCAAGGATATCGACATGGCGATCATCCAGGCAGCCCGCTGACTCTTCCTTTTTTGACCGGCCATTGGTACGTGTCAATGGCCATTTTCATGAGTGCATTGCATGGCTATTCAAAACATTTCCCTGTCTGGCATCGGCCGGGCAGTCTTTACGGAATTGCGCGGCCCCCACGAAGGACCGATCGTATCCCTTGAGTCCCGATTGATCGAAGCGTTTGCCGGTTCCGCGGTCAATAGCGAGCAGGACGTTTCAGCTATCAATCAGATGCTGCAGCGCCCGGATATCACCCATCCCGAAGTACTGGCCCAGTTGCAGGAGCTGACCGGACAATACAACGTGGACATCAACTTGCTTAACGTACTGGTCCGCAAAGCGGTAGGCACTGCCGAAACCCTGCTGCGTGCCTCATGAAGCCAGGCGTTTTGTTGATACTGTTGTGCCTGGTGCTGTCGGGGTGTCGCCAACCCAATCTGCTCGAAGGGCTGGATCAGCAGCAGGCCAATGAAGTGCTTTCGGTGCTGCAGCGCAACAACATTGCTGCGGTGAAAGTCGATGCCGGCAAAACCGGCTATGCGGTGAAAATCAATCAGGTCGATTTTTCCGCGGCGGTCGATTTGCTTAACCTCTATTCCTTGCCTTCGCGGCCGCGCCTGCAAGTGGCAGAGATGTTTCCTGCCGACTCGCTGGTAGCCTCGCCCCGCGCTGAAAAAGCCCGGCTTTATTCGGCGCTGGAGCAGCGAATCGAACAGTCGCTGGGTGTGCTCGAAGGCGTGGTGTCGGCGCGAGTGCATGTCAGTTACGACCTGGAGGCTGGCGAAGGCGGGCGCAAGACGCCGCCTGTCCACCTCTCGGCAGTGGCGATCCATGAGCTCGACGTCGACCCGCAATTGCTGATCACCGACATCAAGCGTTTTCTCAAGAACAGTTTTGCGGCGGTCGAGTACGAGAACATCTCGGTGGTACTGTCCAGGCGTTCCCCGACCCAGCATGTCGCGCCGTCCGTGGCCGCAACGCAAGGGCACTCGCACTGGGTCTGGTGGTTGACCGCGGTGACCGCATTGCTGTTGGCCAGTGGCGCAGCCTGGGCTTACCGCCAATCAAGCGCAGGGCAGCGTAATGTCGCACGCTGAGTGCTTATCGGAGATTCTCGCCGAGCCCCTGAGCTATCTGCATCCGCAGCGCCTGCCTTTGCCGGAGGAATTTGCCGGGCCTGAGGCACGAGGTCTGCTCAACCGAATACTGCTCGAGGGTCTTGAAAAACGGGGGGCATCGCCTGCGACGCCGCTGACGGCCGTGGCGCAGCAATGGGTTCGCCATTGGCGACAGTTACCTTATATCGCCAGGCTGATGGGCGCTTATCGCTTGATGCCCGATCTGGCGCGAGGCGCGACGTTGCTTCGCCTGCCATTGCCTCTGCGTCGGTTCGCCGGTTGCAGCCTGGGTGTTCGATGCGCCCTGCCGATCGGGAACTCGCCTGTTTCGATAGAACAGGTCGAAGCCGCCGGCCTCAATGCGTTATGGAGTTGGTACGAGCAGGTACCGCCAGCCTTGCTCGAACGCCTGACCCTGCAATTTTCCGAACCGGTTGTTCGCCTGCACAGGCAATGGCCCATCACGCAACCCGATACAGCTCTTTTCTTTTTGGCGGTGCAACATGCTCGACGCTATCCGAACCCTGACTGACCTTCCCGCGGCGAGCGATGCGCTTGTGTCCCGCGAAGACATCGCCGCCGCGCGTCGGTGTCGAGCGTTGCAGCAACAGGCTCAGCGCTGGGCCCGTGATTGTGTAGAGCAGGCTCGGCGTGACGCCGAAGCGGTGCATGCCCAAGCCTTTCAGGAAGGCTATGCCGCGGGCATCTTGCTTGCGACCGAGCATCTGGCCAAGGGCTTGCTTGAATCCCAGGCGTTGGGGCAGCAATTGCGCAGCGACCTTGCTCAGGCCGCCCGCGATTTGCTCGCAGACGCGTTGAAGCGTCCCGAATGGCTGGACGAAATGTTCGAGCGTTGGCTGATGGCACAACCGGCCGGCTCGGGCGCGGTGTTGCAAGTGCTGTTGCCGATGCATTGTCGGCCGCAGGGCAATGAATTGCGCGAGCGCTTGAGCAGGCTCTGGTCCGGCGAACTGGTCCTCGACTATCACCCGCAAGAGCGCTATGTGGCGCGGCTTGCGGATCAACTGCTGGAATTCGATCTGGAAACGACGAGGCAACGACTGGAACCGCGCTTGCTGGCGTGCGTGGCGAACCTGCCGGAGTCGGTTCGCGCTCTGGACCGGGCTTCCATGCAGGCGCTCACGGATCTGTATTCGACCTTTGCCGAACGCTCGGCCGGTTCCACGCAAACTGCCCCTACCGAGGTCCGCCATGAAGATTGAAAGCGGTTTGAGTCTGCGCACGACTGAGAGCGGGGGGCGCGCAACGGTCGAGTCGCTTGAGTCACGTGTGCTTGCGGCCAACCAGAACGTGCCTGAAAACAAGCGCCCGGATCCCGAATTCGAGCGTTTGTATGAACGGCTGTCAGCCATGGAGGGGCAGGGAGAAAAGGCTATCCATGCGTTTCTCCGTTCGCTTCGAGGTGCAGATGGCGAATCACCCGCGTACCCCACTGCGAAGGCGTTGATGGCGATCACGCTGCAGGTGCTGTTCCGATTGAAGGACGACGGGCTGGAAAAGTCGCAGCTTTATAAGGAAATCAAAGGTGCCAATGGCCTCGCGTTCAGCATGGACGTCTTCGTCAAGGGGATCATGCGTGATGTGTTTCAACCGATGGAGGATGAGGCTTGGCAGAAGAGTGAGTGGTGAGGCAGAGCAGTAAGAATTCAATTAGCTGATCAGGGAGACGAGGATGATTAACTCGATTGGTGGTTCAACAGGAAACATCTTTGCCATTTCAGGCAATGACACCTCACGCGTCAGTTCAGCTGCCAGCGGTTTGATGGAAGCTCTTGATCTCGTGAGCCCGGATTTTCATGCGGGAAAGCTGGGATCACCCAGGCAAATTGCTGCGGGGGTGACGCTCCTGCGTAACAAGATTGATAGCGAGTTGGAGTTGCTCCTTGAGGCGCAGGGCGAGACGGGCCGCGATTTGGCGGCAGCGGTGTGGAGCTTCATTGGCGATGGGCCCCCTCTGAAAGGGGCGCAACATGGGGCGCTAGCCGTTGTAATCGACGGGTTCCATGCACGTGATACCCAGCAAACCCGCGAAAGTCGAATGCAGTCCGTTGTTGCTGCGGGCATGGAGTTTCTTGAGAGCGCCCGAGGGCCCGGGCTGAACCTGCTTAATGTTGCGGCACGCACAGGTCTGGTCGTCACGCTGACCACAGTATTGCGTCAGTTGGTCGGTTTCTACGTGGAGAAAGCTATCCGGGAGGGCGATTCACCCGAGGCATCTCGCGCATGGGAGGTGGCCGCCATCACGATGATTGGTCCCGCGATGAGTCTGATGGGCGCCATCCGCGACGAGTGCGCGGGAACGGCCAGTCTTCAGTCACGACTGGGGCGCGTGTGCATGGCCTGCATTACGATGGGCGCGCTGTTTGCCGCGCACCTGAACGGTGCTTCGAGCAACATGCTTTCGGGCATCATCAATACCAATATCTATACGGTGGCTCGAGATCTGGCCAACGCCTTCTTCCCTTTGCAGGACAACGCAGGCGCAGCCAGTATCGGGGCTACCGGGGTCACCACGGTAGCTTTTGGCACCGTGCAATTTTTGCTGGCGGAGTTGGGAGCCTTGATGCCGCTGAGCGGTCCGGGTCGATACGCGGCCGAACTTGGCTACAGCCTGGGCGCGGATGTCATCCAGGGTGCACTGAATGCCACGGGCGCGGTCATTGACGATTTCATTTTTATCCTGTGCAGAAGCTGGCCCTTGTTGTCTCCTTCGGCTGGACTGGGTTCAGTGCTGTCCGACCCGGAGTCACTGCAGCAAAGTGTGCTGCAAGTACGTGCCGGGGCACGCCTGCCGTCACGGGAACAGCTGGCTGATGCGCTGCTGAATGTCAGCGCGTCCCGGACTTCGGCATTTCAGGCCATCAATCTAGCGGTGGCGGCGGCAGCGGTCGAGTTGGCTTTTTCTGATATGGGAGAGAATGCTCAAGGTCACGTCGTGAATGTCTGTTTAATGGCGATGCTGATGCTTATCTACTTCCCGTTCATCTGGTCGTGCTCGCAACGTCCTCCTGACGCCAAGCCCGAGTTACCGAGATAAAGGCAAGAGGGGAGAGCGCAGCGGATTCTGTATGGGTCTGGCGCTCTCCTTTCATGCATCTCTCGCTCATCACCCTTCAGCCCGGCTATAATCGCCGCCACTTTTCGCCGCCCTGAGTCCAACCCGCCCATGTACACCCTGGCCCGTCAGCTGTTGTTCAAACTCTCCCCGGAAACCTCCCACGATCTGTCCCTGGACCTGATCGGAGCGGGCGGGCGTCTTGGGCTCAACGGCTTGCTGTGTAAGGCCCCGGCGAAGCTGCCGGTGAATGTCATGGGCCTGGACTTCCCGAATCCGGTGGGGCTGGCCGCCGGCCTGGACAAGAACGGCGCGGCCATCGATGGTTTCGCCCAGCTGGGTTTCGGTTTTGTCGAAATCGGCACCATCACCCCGCGCCCGCAGCCGGGCAACCCGAAGCCGCGCCTGTTCCGTTTGCCGGAAGCCGAGGCGATCATCAACCGCATGGGCTTCAACAACCTCGGCGTCGATCACCTGCTGGCCCGCGTGGCGGCGGCCAAGTACAAGGGCGTATTGGGCATCAACATCGGCAAGAACTTCGATACGCCGGTCGAGCGTGCCGTGGACGACTACCTGATCTGCCTGGACAAGGTCTACGCCCACGCCAGCTATGTGACGGTCAACGTCAGTTCGCCGAACACGCCGGGCCTGCGCAGCCTGCAATTTGGCGACTCGCTCAAGCAGTTGCTGGCCGATCTGGCCGAGCGCCGCGCGGAACTGGCATTGCGTCATGGCAAACATGTACCGCTGGCGATCAAGATCGCGCCGGACATGAGCGACGAAGAAACCGCACAAGTTGCGCAAGCGCTGATCGAAACCGGAATGGATGCGGTCATTGCGACTAACACCACCCTGAGCCGCGTAGGCGTCGAAGGCATGGAACATGGCGAAGAAGCCGGTGGTCTGTCCGGCGCACCGGTTCGTGACAAGAGCACTCACACCGTGCAAGTGCTGGCGTCGGAGCTAGGCGGGCGTTTGCCGATCATTGCGGCGGGCGGCATTACCGAAGGCAAGCACGCGGCCGAGAAAATCGCTGCAGGCGCGAGCCTGGTGCAGATCTACTCGGGTTTCATCTACAAAGGCCCGGCGCTGATTCGTGAGTCGGTAGACGCAATCGCAGCGCTACGCTAAAGGTTGCTTGGGGGCTTTTGTGGCGAGGGGGCTTGTCGGATCGCCACACAGGGTTCCTCGTTAAATTTGTTGCAGGCATAAAAAAGGGCTCCATAAAGGAGCCCCTGGGCCGGAGCCCGCCGTCCGGATGGGACGTGCGTGGTTAATTCAGTACAAAATCAGATTGTCGTGTCGGAGTGTTGTGCCCTGTAATTAGCCGACGGCGTGAAGTTCGTTGAGTCTGTGGATTCCCGCAGTGCCGGTCATACCGTCCCAGTTGTCGCCGCGTCCTTCTCGCCAGCCGTTGATCCAGGCTTGACGTACCGACGGTAGAGTAAATGGGCAAAGCTCACGGGATTTGCCACCAACGCCATATTGATATCCGCGCAAAAAAGCTCTTTCCAACGGATCACGCTTAAGTCTTCTCATAGGGTGTTGCCCTCACTTGTTGACTGTATTTATCGCGTCGACCTCTATTGAGGTCTGGCAGAAAAACTCTGCCGTTGGCGGCTCGTTGCCGGCGTCACGAGCCAAGGTGTTGGCGTCATTGCGGCGCCAACCTGTATTGAGTTCTAACCAATGCGTCACATCGAGGGAATGATCGTTTTGTCATAAGGACGTAACTATTGATGTGCTAAGGCCATAAGTAACAGCGTGTTTTTAGCGTATTTATTGGCCAAACCCCGGTATGATCGGCTCTGCGCTGGATGATGGGCTTAATCCTTTAGTGAGAATGGCTCCCGTTGCCGGGATGCACTATTCGACGAAGGGTCGATTTATGACATTTTGTTGCATCAACTTTTTTATCTGTCCTTGCATCTAAGCTCATTTAACCCGGGCAGCAGGGGTGGAACGGCACACCTTCGTGCCACGCGGGCGCTCTTCGAGAAAAGCGCCTGATTGAAAACCGGACCGGCAATGCGTTGCCCGGTCACTCAGCTAAAGGTTCTGGAATTCCCATGTCCGATCATTTCGAACTCTTCCTCACTTGCCCAAAAGGCCTTGAAGGCCTGCTCATCGAGGAAGCCGTCGGGCTTGGCCTTGAGGAAGCGCGCGAGCACACCTCTGCCGTACGCGGCATGGCCACCATGGAAACCGCTTATCGCCTGTGCCTGTGGTCGCGCCTGGCCAACCGCGTGCTGCTGGTGCTCAAGCGTTTCCCGATGAAGGACGCCGAAGACCTGTACCACGGCGTGCTGGACATCGAGTGGCAAGACCACATGCTCAATGACGGCACCCTGGCCGTCGAATTCAGCGGCCATGGCTCGGGTATCGACAACACCCACTTCGGCGCGCTGAAGGTCAAGGACGCCATCGTCGACAAACTGCGCACCCCGCAAGGCGACCGTCCGTCCATCGACAAGCTCAACCCGGACCTGCGCATTCACCTGCGCCTGGACCGTGGCGAAGCCATTCTTTCCCTGGACCTGTCGGGCCACAGCCTGCACCAGCGCGGCTATCGCCTGCAGCAAGGTGCGGCGCCGCTCAAGGAAAACCTCGCGGCCGCCATCCTGATCCGTTCCGGCTGGCCACGTATCGCGGCCGAAGGCGGCGCGCTGGCCGACCCGATGTGCGGTGTCGGCACCTTCCTGGTCGAAGCGGCGATGATCGCCGCCGACATCGCGCCGAACCTGCGTCGCGAGCAGTGGGGCTTCACCGCCTGGCTCGGTCACGTGCCGGCGTTGTGGAAAAAACTGCATGAAGAAGCTTCCGAGCGCGCCGCTGCCGGCCTGGCCAAAACACCATTGTGGATCCGCGGCTACGAAGCCGATCCACGGCTGATTCAACCGGGCCGTAACAACGTCGAGCGAGCCGGCCTGAGCGAGTGGATCAAGATCTACCAGGGCGAAGTCGCGACTTTCGAGCCGCGCCCGGACCAGAACCAGAAAGGCCTGGTCATCTGCAACCCTCCGTACGGCGAGCGTCTGGGCGATGAGGCGAGCCTGCTCTACCTCTACCAGAACCTCGGCGAGCGCCTGCGTCAGGCCTGCCTGAATTGGGAAGCGGCGGTGTTCACCGGCGCGCCGGACCTGGGCAAGCGCATGGGCATCCGCAGCCACAAGCAGTATTCGTTCTGGAACGGCGCCTTGCCGTGCAAGCTGCTGCTGATCAAGGTGCTGCCGGATCAGTTCGTCACTGGCGAGCGCCGTACTCCGGAACAGCGCCAGGTCGAGCGTGAGCAAGCCGCTTACGATCAGGCGCCGAACGAACCGCAAGAACGCAAGTTCAACAAAAACGGCAACCCGATCAAACCGACGCCGACACCGGCTCCGGTGGTCGAGCAGCCGCGCCTGAGCGAAGGCGGGCAGATGTTCGCCAACCGCCTGCAAAAGAACCTCAAGACCCTGGGCAAGTGGGTCAAGCGTGAAGGCATCGACTGCTACCGCGTGTACGATGCCGACATGCCGGAATACTCCATGGCCATCGACCTGTATCAGGATTGGGTCCACGTCCAGGAGTACGCCGCACCGAAATCCATCGATCCGGAAAAGGCCTCGGGGCGCATGTTCGATGCCCTGGCAGCCATCCCGCAGGCGTTGAACATCGACAAGAGCCGCGTGGTGGTAAAACGCCGCGAGCGTCAGAGCGGCACCAAGCAGTACGAGCGCCAGGCGGCGCAGGGCAAGTTCGTCGAGGTCAATGAAGGCGGCGTGAAGCTGCTGGTGAACCTCACCGACTACCTCGACACCGGTCTGTTCCTCGACCATCGGCCGATGCGCATGCGTATCCAGAAAGAGGCGGCGGGTAAACGCTTCCTCAATCTGTTCTGCTACACCGCGACGGCCAGTGTGCATGCGGCCAAGGGCGGCGCGCGCAGCACCACCAGTGTCGACCTGTCGAAAACCTATCTGGACTGGGCGCGTCGCAACCTGTCGCTGAACGGTTTTTCCGACAAGAACCGCCTGGAGCAGGGCGATGTGATGGCGTGGCTCGAAGCCAGTCGTGACGAGTACGACCTGATCTTCATCGATCCGCCGACGTTCTCCAACTCCAAGCGCATGGAAGGTGTCTTCGACGTGCAGCGCGACCAGGTGCAACTGATCGACCTGGCCATGGCGCGACTGGCGCCAGGCGGCGTGTTGTACTTCTCCAACAACTTCCGCAAGTTCGAACTGGAAGCCAATCTTGGCGAGCGTTATGCGGTCGAGGAGATCAGCGCCCAGACCATCGATCCGGATTTTTCCCGCAACGCCAAGATCCATCGCGCCTGGAAAATCACGGCTCGCTAAATAGCTGTGCTGATTCCCTGCAGGAGCGAGCAAGCTCGCTCCTGCAGGACCCGATCAATGCTGGTCAAATTAGTGGCTAATAGCTATAACTCAACGCACAGCCAAAGGGCTTCCCCGCACCTGGCGTTTTGAGTTGCGTTCTATGTCGTTGCACGCCGTGCGCCCCAAGATCCTGGGATTTATCAGCGAAGATGTCTCGGCCTGGCTGGTCGCACTGCTGGTATTGCTGGTTGGCGGGGTGCTCACCGGGTTGCTGGCGTGGTCGACACTTAATCTGTTTCACCATCAATTGCGGCAACGTTTCCAACTGCTGGCCAGTGAACGTTACAGCCGTATCGAAGAGCGTTTCGAAGATCAGGAGCAGCGCCTCGATGGCCTGCGCCGGTTTTTCGCCAATTCCGATTCGGTTTCCCGAGCGGAATTCGACGGCTACACCCAACCTTTACTTCTGCGAACCCAGGCTTATTCCTACGCCCAGCGGGTCACCCGTGACGAGCGGGCGGCGTTCGAGCGTCGGGTGCGTGACGAAGGCTTGAGCAGCTTCACCCTGAGAGAGCTCAACGCCGACGGCCAATTGCAACTGGCGGGCGAGCGAGATGAGTACGTGGCGGTGCTGTATAGCCAGACGCAAAGCAAACTCGGCGCTCCCCTCGGTTACGACTTGCTGGCCCAGCCGCTACGGCGTGCCACGCTCGATCGGGCCGATCAACTTGGCGGCATGGCGGTGTCGCAACCGATGCATCTGGTGAGCATCGAGCCGGCTTATGCGCGCGGCGTGCTGCTGGTCGCGCCGGTCATGCAGCGCAACAGTCAGGACCACAAAACCACGAAGCCCTACGGTTATGTCATGGCCGTGATCAGCATGCGCCAATTGCTGGCGGACGGCCTGCCGGAAGCGAGCCGTGACTATCTCTCGGTGCGCATCCTCGATTTGTCGATCGACGACCAGCACGAAGTGCTGTTCGAGTCGCCCAACCCGCCGGCCATCAGCGAACTGTCCGCCACGCGCCTGTTGCGCATGGCCGACCATGACTATCAAGTCGATATCCAGCCCAGCGACGCGTTCGTGCAGGCCAACCATTCCTCCGTCACCAGTCTGGTGGTGTTGGGTGGATTGCTCAGCGTGATGCTCAGTGCCTTGTTGTATGTGTTGGTCAGTCAGCGGCAGCGGGCGTTGAAACTGGTCGAGCAACGCACCCGGGAGCTGCGCGATCGAGAACAGGAGCTGCACGGCACCCATGGCCAGTTGCGTGGCGTGCTGAATGCCGCCACCCAGGTCGCGATCATCGCCACCGATCTGCGTGGCGTCATCAGCACCTTCAACGCCGGTGCCGAGCAGATGCTTGGCTATACCAGTGCCGAAGTGGTCGGCCATATGACCCTGGAGAACCTGCACCTGCCCCGGGAACTGCTCGCTCGCTCGGCAGAGTTGGGCGCACGCTATGGCAAACCGGTGCCGACCTGCCAGGCGATGCTGGTCGAAGGCGACGTGGAGGGCGGCCACGAGGCGCGGGAGTGGACGCTGGTGCGCGGCGATGGCAGCCATTTGATGGTCAACATGCTCGCCACGCCAGTGCTCGACGAGCAAGGCCTGTGGGTCGGGCACCTGGCGGTGTGCATCGACATCACCGAACGCAAACGGGTCCACGAAGCGCTTGCGGCGCGGGACCTGCTGTTGAAGAAACTCAGCGCCCACGTGCCCGGTGGCATCTACCAGTTCAAGATGGAGTTCGACGGGCGTTTTAGCGTGATCTACGCCAGCGACGGTATTCGCGAGATCTACGAGCTGGAACCCGACGTGCTGCTGCTCAATGCCGAAGCGATTTTCACCCGGATTCACCCCCAGGACACCACCCGTGTCCGCGCCTCGATCCGCGCCTCGGCCGACACCCTCAGCCCCTGGCGCGAAGAATACCGTGTGCAATTGCCGCAACGCGGTCTGCGTTGGGTGCGTGGCGAGGCCACGCCGGAGGCGCTGCCCGGTGGCGGCGTGCTGTGGCACGGCTACATCTCGGACATTTCCGATATGAAGCGGGTGGAAGAAAAGCTGCGCGCGTTGTCGGTCACCGATTCGCTGACCGGTATCCACAACCGGCGCTATTTCCAGGAACGCCTGACCACCGAAATGGCCCGGGTGGAGCGCGGTGGTGGGGATCTGTCGGTGATCATGCTCGATATCGACCATTTCAAACGCATCAATGACCTGCATGGCCATGCCATCGGTGATCGGGTGTTGCAGGCCGTGTGCCAGCGGATCGGCCGCCGGCTGCGTCGCACCGATGTGTTCTGCCGCCTGGGCGGTGAGGAGTTCATGGTGCTGTGCCCGGATATCAGCGGCGAAAATGCCTATATATTGGCCCATCAATTGTGGCAAGGCTTGCGCAGCTCACCCATTGAAGGTGTCGGTACGGTCACCGCCAGTTTCGGGATTGCCAGTTGGCGGGTCGGGGAGGGTGCCGATGCCTTGCTGTTGCGCGCGGATTCGGGAGTTTACGCGGCGAAGCAGGCGGGAAGGGATCGGGTAGAAGGGGAGATGAATTAACCCGGGTTGTACGCTAACCCTGTGGGAGCGGGCTTGCTCGCGAAAGCGGTTTGCCTGTCACATCGATGTTGGATGTGCCGCCGTCTTCGCGAGCAAGCCCGCTCCCACAAAGGATCAACTGTGTTCTTTAGGTCCGGTTACAACACCGAAGCCGTCTGCGGCATTTTCGGTTGTCGGTACAGGTCCAGCAGCACCTGATCGAGCACCGACGAAGCGCCGAACGGGGCCTTGTCGTTGAGGATCGCCACCACCGCCCAGGTGTTGCCGTTGACGTCGCGACTGAAACCGGCAATCGCCCGCACGGTGTTCAGGGTGCCGGTCTTGACGTGGGCTTCACCGCGCATGGCAGTGGTCTTCAGGCGTTTGCGCATGGTGCCGTCGGTGCCGGCAATCGGCATCGAACTGATGTACTCGGCGGCATACGGGCTGTGCCACGCAGCTTCGAGCATCGAGGCCATTTCCCGGGCGCTGACGCGCTCGGCACGGGACAGGCCGGAGCCGTTCTCCATCACCAGGTGCGGCGCGGTGATGCCCTTTTTCGCCAGCCACTGGCGCACGACACGCTGGGCGGCCTTGGCGTCGTCACCATCGGCATCGGTGCGGAAGCGTTGGCCGAGGCTCAGGAACAACTGCTGGGCCATGGTGTTGTTACTGTATTTGTTGATGTCGCGGATGATTTCCGCCAGGTCCGGCGAGAACGCCCGGGCCAGGACCTTGGCGTCTTTCGGAGTTGGCGCCAGCACATCCTTGCCCTGAATGCTGCCACCCAGCTCCTTCCAGATCGCGCGGACGGCGCCGGCGGTGTAGGTCGCGTGGTCGAGCAGCGACAGGTAAGTCTGCGAGCTGCAGCCTTCACCCAGTTGGCCGCCGACCGTCACGGTCACGCTGCCATCGGCCTGTGCCACCGGGTTGTAGCGCACGCCACCGGTGCATTGCTTGGAGTTGAGGGCCTTGACCTGGTTGTCGATGCGGATGGTCGCAATCGGCGGCTCCACCGAGACCAGCACCTTGCCCGAGTCATTGCGCGCGACGAAGCGCAGCGCCTTGAGGTTGACCAGCAGCGAGTCGGGTTTGACCAGGAACGGCTTGTTCTCGTCGTTGCCGTCGTCATTGAACTCCGGCAGTTGCGGTTGCATGAAGAAGGTTTTGTCCAGCACCAGGTCGCCGGTGACCTGGGTGACGCCGTTGGCACGCAGATCGCGCATCAGCAGCCAGAGTTTTTCCATGTTCAGCTTCGGATCGCCCCCACCCTTGAGGTAGAGGTTGCCGTTGAGAATGCCGCCACTCAAGGTGCCGTCGGTGTAGAACTCGGTTTTCCACTGGTGGTTCGGGCCGAGCATTTCCAGCGCCGCGTAGGTGGTGACCAGTTTCATGGTCGACGCCGGGTTGACCGACACGTCGGCGTTGAACACCGTCGGGGTGCCGGGGCCGGTGAGCGGGATCATCACCAGCGACAGGGCGTTGTCCTGCAACTTGCTGGCTTTCAGGGCTTTTTCAACGCTGGGCGACAACGCGGTATTGATTGGAGCGGCGGAAACGGAGAGGGCCAGGGGGAGAAGAAAACCGGCCAGCAGCAATGGACGCAAAGATTTGATCATCTGAAATAAAACCCTACAGTCGAGGGGAAAAAAGACGAGGGCATGGAGATAAATTCCCTCAATGGTCATGAAAGTGTCGGCATTATGCCCCAAGGTGTCACGGCTTGTGCCGTGCGCGGGCATTCTGATCGGCTATTTTTTTACCGACGGTAGGCGTGGTGGCCCAGAGAGTCAGGCAATCGGCGGCTTAAACTGCTAAAGTGCCGCCCGTTATTACTTAAGAGGATTGTTCCAATGGCGACTAACCGTTCCCAGCGTCTGCGCAAAAAACTGTGCGTCGATGAATTTCAAGAGCTGGGTTTCGAACTGAACCTGGATTTCAAAGAAGATTTGGCTGATGAAGCCATTGATGCTTTCCTCGATGCGTTCCTCAAAGAAGCCATGGAAGCCAACGGTCTGGGCTATGTTGGCGGCGACGACTACGGTCTGGTTTGCCTGCAGAAGCGTGGCTCGGTCAGCGCTGAACAGCGCATTGCCGTTGAAGCCTGGCTCAAAGGCCGCACCGAGCTGACCAGCGTTGAAGTCAGCCCGCTGCTGGACGTCTGGTACCCGGAAAAGCCGATCAATCCGGTAGCTTGATGTTCTAAAAAAACGGCGACCCAAGGGTCGCCGTTTTTTTATGCCCGGGTTTTGTGTATTTCAGGCCTTGCGCCAGTTCAGAATCACCAGCGTCACTACCCCCGCGACAATCCCCCAGAACGCCGAACCGATGGAAAACAGCGTCAGCCCCGATGCCGTGACCATGAAGGTGATCAGCGCCGCTTCACGTTCCTTCACTTCGCTCATGGCGATGCTCAAGCCGTTGATGATCGAGCCGAACAGCGCCAGCGCCGCAATCGACAGCACCAGTTCCTTGGGCAGCGCGGCGAACAATGCCGCGAGCGTCGCACCGAACACGCCGGCGATCCCGTAGAAAATCCCGCACCAGACGGCTGCGGTGTAGCGCTTGTTTCGATCCTCATGGGCGTGCGGTCCGGTGCAGATCGCTGCGCTGATCGCCGCCAGGTTGATCCCGTGGGAGCCGAACGGTGCCAACAGCAAACTGGCGATGCCGGTGGTGGTGATCAGCGGCGAGGCTGGCACCGTGTAACCATCGGCGCGCAATACGGCGATGCCGGGCATGTTTTGTGAGGTCATGGCGACGACAAACAGCGGGATGCCGATGCTGATGGTCGCGGCCAGGGAGAAGTGCGGCGTGGTCCAGACCGGCGTGGCCACTTCCAGGTGGAAACCGCTGAAGTCCAGCAGCCCCATGAAGTCTGACAATGCCGTGCCGATCAGCAATGCTGCCAACACCGCGTAGCGCGGCGACAGGCGCTTGACCACCAGATAACTGACAAACATCCCCAGTACCAGGGCGGTGCGGTGTTGCGCCGCGACGAAAATCTCGCTGCCGATCTTGAACAGGATCCCCGCCAGCAGGGCGGCGGCCAGGGATGCCGGAATCTTTTTCATCAGTCGTTCGAAGCTGCCGGTCAGCCCGCAAATCGTCACCAGCACCGCGCAGGTGATGTAGGCGCCGATGGCTTCGCCGTAGCTCACGCCGCCCAGGCTGGTGATCAGCAGCGCGGCGCCGGGGGTCGACCAGGCAATGGTGATCGGCGTGCGATAGCGCAGTGACAGGCCAATGGAGCACACCGCCATGCCGATGGAAATCGCCCAGATCCACGACGAAATCTGCCCGCTGCTCAGGCCCGCCGCTTGCCCGGCCTGGAACATCAGCACCAGGGAGCTGGTGTAGCCGGTCATCATGGCGATGAAGCCGGCAACGATGGCCGAGGGCGAGGTGTCGGCCAGCGGGCGGATTTGCGTGTGGGTGGCGTCGTTCATGACGGTGGTGTTCCTTTTACAGATGAAGATGTCCGCTCCCACAGGGATTACGTCAAAAGGCGGATTCTGCGAACAAGCCTAAACTCAAAAGTAATCAGGCGTTGCAATACAGCCGAGGCAACATTCAGCCGTACAGTCGTGTTGCCACCCTCCATTGTGTACAATTGCAGTGTTTTTTACGCGATACTTGCCAGCGACCCACTGTGCCGTATTACAGTCGCGGTCAATTCGCCGCAGTTCTTCCGACTCGAGTGCCCATGAACGAACAGTTGCAACCCCTAAAGAAACAACCGCGAGCAGGCAAAGCCGGCCGCAGCGGTACCCAGGACGATATTGTCTACGCGCATATCTTCGAGGCCATCCTCGAGCAGCGTCTGGCGCCCGGCACCAAGTTGAGCGAAGAAGCGCTGGGGGAAATTTTCGGGGTCAGCCGCACCATCATTCGCCGCGCCTTGTCGCGCCTGGCCCATGAAGGCGTGGTGTTGCTGCGTCCGAATCGCGGCGCCGTGGTCGCCAGCCCGAGCGTCGAAGAAGCCCGCCAGGTGTTCATGGCCCGCCGTCTGGTGGAGCGAGCGATCACCGAGCTGGCCGTTCAGCACGCGACCGCCGAGCAGATTGCCGAATTGCGCCAGATGGTCAACGACGAACGCGACAGCTTCTCCCGTGGCGATCGTGGTGCCGGCATCCGCCTGTCGGGCGAATTCCACCTGAAACTGGCCGAAGCGGCGAAAAACGCGCCGCTGATCAGCTTCCAGCGCAGCCTGGTGTCCCAGACGTCGTTGATCATCGCCCAGTACGAAAGCGGCAACCGTTCCCATTGCTCCTACGACGAGCACACCCAGTTGATCGACGCCATCGAAAAACGCGACGCTGAACTGGCGGTCGACCTGATGATGCACCACATGGATCACATCGACAGCAAGCTCAACCTCGACGAGGAAAGTGCGTCGGATGATCTGCATGCGGTGTTCTCGCATTTACTGCAGACCAAGAAGCCTGGGCGGTCGACTGCGAAACTCTGATCTGTAGGAGCGAGCTTGCTCCGGGCGGCGTTCCGACGATGGTCGTGAACGATAACGCGGGGCGCTTGAATTGCTGCGGCGCTCTCGGGTTCTTCGCGAGCAAGCTCGCTCCTACAGAGGATCAAAAAAATCCCCCGGAATCTGATGATTGCGGGGGATTTTTTATGTCTTGAGAAAACTAGCGCTGATGCACCAGATTCCCCGCCGCATAAGTCTGCTGAACAGTCCGGTCATCCCCCAGGGTCATCAACACAAACAACGTCTCGGCAATGTTATTGGCCTGCTTCAGGCGATAGCCCAGCAGCGGCGTAGCGTTGTAGTCCAGCACCAGGAAGTCGGCGTCGGTGCCCGGTTGCAGGTTGCCGATCTTGTTTTCCAGGCGCAGTGCGCGGGCGCCGCCGAGGGTGGCCAGGTACAGCGACTTGAACGGGCTCAGGCGTGCACCTTGCAGCTGCATGACCTTGTAGGCTTCGTTGAGGGTTTGCAGCAGCGAGAAACTGGTGCCACCGCCCACATCGGTGCCGATGCCGACATTGAGCTTGTGCTTCTCGGCCATCGGCAGGTTGAACAGGCCGCTGCCGAGGAAGAAGTTCGAGGTCGGGCAGAATGAGATGGCCGAACCGGTTTCCGCCAGGCGCGCGCACTCGTCATCGCACAGATGCACGCCGTGGGCGAACACTGAGCGCTCGCCGAGCAACTGGTAGTGATCGTAGACGTCCAGGTAACCCTTGCGCTCCGGGAACAGTTCCTTGACCCACTCGATTTCCTTGAGGTTTTCGCTGATGTGGGTCTGCATGTACAGATCCGGGTATTCGGTCAGCAATTGGCCGGCGAGGGTCAGTTGTTCCGGGGTGCTGGTCGGTGCGAAGCGAGGGGTGACCGCGTAGTGCAGGCGACCCTTGCCGTGCCAGCGCTCGATCAGCGCCTTGCTTTCGATGTAGCTGGATTCGGCGGTGTCGGTCAGGTAGTCCGGGGCGTTGCGGTCCATCATCACCTTGCCGGCGATCATCCGCAGGTCGAGCTGCTCGGCGGCTTCGAAGAACGAGTTCACCGATTGCGGGTGCACGCTGCCGAATACCAGCGCAGTGGTGGTGCCGTTGCGCAACAGTTCCTTGATGAAAATGTCCGCGACCTGGTCGGCGTGGGCCTTGTCGGCGAATTGGCTTTCGCACGGGAAGGTGTAGGTGTTGAGCCAGTCCAGCAATTGCTCGCCATAGGCGCCGACCATGCCGGTTTGCGGCAGGTGGATGTGGGTGTCGATGAAGCCGGGGGTGATCAGTGCGTCCTGATAGTGGGTGATTTCGACGTCAGCCGGCAGGGTCGGCAGCAGTTCGCTGGCGTGGCCCAGGGCGCTGATCTGGCCGTTATCCACAACCAGCAGGCCGTCTTCGAAATACTCGTAGGAGGCTTCGATGCCCACGATGGCTGGGTCGGCGATGCTGTGCAGGATGGCGGCGCGGTAAGCTTTGCGAGTCAGAGTCATGGGCGTTCTCAAGTTGTGGCTCTTTAGTTCGAAGCGTGGCTGCGGCGTGACGCAGGCAGCAGTTTGGCAATCGATCCGGCGCTGACGGTGTGCTGGCCGAAGTTCGCGTTATAGGTGGCGATGATCTCGCCGGCGATGGAGATGGCGATTTCCACGGGCAACTTGCCTTTGACTTCGCCGATGCCCATCGGGCAGCGCATGCGTTGCACGACGCTGTTGTCGAAACCGCGGTCGCGCAGGCGATGTTCGAACTTCACCCGTTTGGTCTTCGAACCGATCAGGCCGAAGTAGGCGAAGTCGTTGCGCTTGAGGATCGCTGCGGTCAGCTCGAGGTCGAGTTGATGGTTGTGGGTCATCACGATGCAATAGCTGCCGGCCGGCAGATCATCGATTTCATCCACCGGTTCTTCGCTGACGATCTTGCGTACGCCATGGGGGATCTGCTCGGGGAATTCATCTTCCCGCGAATCGATCCAGCGCACCCGGCAAGGCAGGCTGGCCAGCAGCGGCACCAGGGCGCGGCCGACGTGGCCTGCACCGAACACGGCGATCTGCGCCTGAACCTGGCCCATCGGTTCGAACAGCAAAACGGTTGCACCACCGCAGCACTGGCCGAGGCTGGCACCGAGGCTGAAGCGCTCCAGATGGGTGTCCTGCTTGCCACTGGCGAGCATCTCGCGGGCGATCTTCATGGCCTTGTATTCCAGGTGCCCGCCACCGATGGTGTCGAAGCTCTGGTTCGCGCTGATGACCATCTTCGAGCCAGCGTTGCGCGGCGTCGAGCCGAGCTCTTCGATGATGGTGACCAGCACGCAGGGCTCACCCCGGTTTTGCAGGTCGGCGAGGGCGTCGATCCAGTTGTACATGTTTCACCTCAACATCTCTGTTGTCTGTACCGGCCTCTTCGCGGGCAAGCCTCGCTCCTACAAGGATTGTGCAAAACCTGTAGGAGCGAGGCTTGCCCGCGAAGGCCGCACTTCGGTCTTAGAGCGAAGCCAACTCGGTCTCAGCCTCGACAGCCTTCGCCGCCTTCAGCTGGCGCATCTGCTCACAGCCCCACAACACCCGCTCCGGGGTCGCCGGTGCGTCGATTTTCGGTTGATGCCTGTAATCGCCCAGGCTCGCCACGGCGTCCTTGATCGCACACCACGAGGCGATGCCGAGCATGAACGGCGGCTCGCCCACGGCCTTGGAGTGGAACACCGTGTCTTCCGGGTTCTTGCGGTTTTCCACCAGCTTCACCCGCAGGTCCAGCGGCATGTCCGCCACGGCCGGGATCTTGTAGCTGGCCGGGCCGTTGGTCATCAGCTTGCCCTTGTTGTTCCACACCAGCTCTTCCATGGTCAGCCAGCCCATGCCCTGGATGAAACCGCCCTCGACCTGACCGATGTCGATGGCCGGGTTCAGCGAGGCGCCGACGTCGTGGAGGATGTCAGTGCGCAGCATCTTGTATTCGCCGGTCAGGGTGTCGACCAGCACTTCGCAGCACGCCGCGCCAAAGGCGAAGTAGTAGAACGGACGGCCGCGAGCCTGGCTGCGGTCGTAGTAGATTTTCGGGGTCTTGTAGAAGCCGGTGCTCGATAGCGACACCTGGGCGAAGTACGCCTGCTGGATCAGTGCTTCGAAGGTCAGGATGTGATCGCGAACCCGCACGTGGCCGTTGTGGAATTCCACGTCTTCTTCGCTGACCTTGTACTGGCGAGCCGCAAATTCCACCAGGCGTTGCTTGATGGTTTCGGCGGCGTTCTGCGCGGCCTTGCCGTTCAGGTCGGCACCGCTGGAAGCGGCGGTTGGCGAGGTGTTCGGTACTTTGTCGGTGTTGGTCGCGGTGATCTGCACGCGGTCCATTTCCACCTGGAACACTTCGGCCACCACCTGCGCGACCTTGGTGTTCAGGCCCTGGCCCATTTCGGTGCCACCGTGGTTGAGGTGGATGCTGCCGTCGGTGTAGACGTGCACTAGCGCGCCGGCCTGGTTGAGGAAGCTGGCGGTGAAGGAAATGCCGAATTTCACCGGGGTCAGCGCCAGGCCTTTTTTCAGGATCGGGCTATTGGCGTTGTAGCGACGGATCGCTTCGCGACGCTCGGCGTACTGGCTGCTTTCTTCCAGTTCGGCGGTCATCTCTTCGAGCATGTTGTGCTCGACGGTCTGGTAGTAGTGGGTGACGTTGCGCTCGGTCTTGCCGTAGTAGTTGGCCTTGCGCACGGCCAAAGGATCCAGGGCCAGATGGCGGGAGATGGCGTCCATCACTTCTTCGATGGCGACCATGCCTTGCGGGCCGCCGAAACCACGGTAGGCGGTGTTCGACGCGGTATTGGTCTTGCAGCGGTGACCGTTGATGGTCGCATCGCCCAGGTAGTACGAGTTGTCCGAATGGAACATCGCGCGGTCGACGATCGACGCCGACAGGTCAGGCGAGCAACCGCAGTTGCCGGCCAGCTCCAGGTTGATGCCGTGCAGGCGACCAGTGCTGTCGAAGCCCACGTCGTACTCGACGTAGAACGGGTGACGCTTGCCGGTCATCAGCATGTCTTCGACCCGTGGCAGACGCATCTTGGTCGGTTGGCCGGTGAGGTGTGCGATCACCGCGCACAGGCACGCCGGGCTGGCCGCCTGGGTTTCCTTGCCGCCGAAACCACCGCCCATGCGACGCATGTCGACGACGATCTTGTTCATCGACACGTCGAGTACTTCGGCCACCAGTTTCTGCACTTCGGTGGGGTTTTGCGTGGAGCAGTAGACGATCATGCCGCCGTCTTCGGTCGGCATCACCGAAGAGATCTGGGTTTCCAGGTAGAAGTGTTCCTGGCCGCCGATGTGCAGCGTGCCCTGGATGCGATGTTCGGCGGTGGCAAGCGCCGTGGCCGAATCGCCGCGTTTGTGGGTGTGGCTGTCGAGTACGAAGTGGCGCTTGCGCAGGGCTTCGACGACATCCAGCACTGGCTCAAGGTCTTCGTATTCGATGATCGCGGCCATGGCCGCCTTGCGCGCGGTTTCCAGGTCTTTCGCCGCCACGGCGACCACCGGTTGACCGACGAATTGCACGGTATCGATGGCCAGCAGCGGATCGCCCGGCAGCAACGGACCGATGTCTTTGAGGCCCGGTACGTCTTCGTGGGTGATGGCGATGCGCACGCCTTCGAAGGCGTAGCAGGGCGCGGTGTCGATGCTGATGATCCGGGCGTGGGCACGGTCCGACATGCGCGCATAAACGTGCAACTGGTTCGGAAACTCCAGGCGATCGTCGATGTACTGCGCTTCACCGGCCACATGTTTGGCGGCGCTGTCGTGCTTGACGCTGCGGCCGACACCGGTGGTCAGGTCCTTGGCGAACAGTTCAGCCAATTCGGCTTGGGTCTTCTCTACGGCGTGATGATTAGACATAAGCGGTCACCCGAGTCTCGATGTGCGGTGTTTGCAGTTCGATGAAGTATTTGCGCAGCAGGTTCTGCGCGCTGAGCAGGCGATATTCCTTGCTGGCGCGGAAGTCCGAGAGCGGCGTGAAGTCTTCGGCCAGGGCAGCGCAGGCGCGTTCAACGGTAGCGTTGTTGAATGGCGAGCCGAGCAACGCGGCTTCGCAGGCAGCGGCGCGTTTCGGGATGGCCGCCATGCCGCCGAAAGCGACGCGGGCTTCAGCGACTACGCCGTTTTCCAGGCGAATGTTGAAGGCGGCGCACACGGCAGAAATGTCATCGTCCAGGCGCTTGGAGATCTTGTAGGCGCGGAACAGTTTTTCGACGCTGGCGCGCGGCACGATGATTTTCTCGATGAACTCGCTTTCCTGGCGCGCAGTGACGCGGTAATCGATGAAGTAATCTTCCAGTGCCAGGGTACGGCGGGTTTCGCCTTTGCACAGCACGATTTGCGCGCCGAGGGCGATCAGCAGGGGCGGCGAGTCACCAATCGGCGAGGCGTTGCCGATGTTACCGCCCAGGGTGCCCTGGTTGCGGATCTGCAAGGAGGCGAAGCGGTGCAGCAATTCACCGAAGTCCGGGTACTCGGCGTTCAAGGCCTCGTAGCAATCGGAAAGGGCCGTGGCGGCGCCGATTTCCAAGCGATCGTCAAAACGCTCGATGCGCTTCATCTCGGCGACGTTGCCGACATAGATCATCACCGGCAGGGTGCGGTGGAACTGCGTGACTTCCAGCGCCAGGTCGGTACCGCCAGCCAGCAGGCGGGCCTGTGGATAAGCGTCGTAGAGATCGGCCAGGTCGGCCACGGTCAGCGGCACCAGGCAGCGTTTGTCACCGCTGTTGAGTTCGCCGATATCGGTCGGGGCAATCGCTTTGAGGCGCGCGATGGTGTCGGCCTCGCGGGCGTCGAACTGGTCCGGTTGCTTGGCGCAGCAGGACTGCTCGGCAGCTTCCAGGATCGGCCGGTAGCCGGTGCAACGGCAGAGATTGCCGGCCAGTGCTTCGTGGGCCTTGGCATGATCCGGTGCATCGCTGTTCTTTTGCAGGGCAAACAGCGACATCACGAAGCCTGGGGTACAGAAGCCGCATTGCGAGCCGTGGCACTCGACCATGGCTTTCTGCACACTGTGCAGCTGACCCTTGTGCTTGAGGTCTTCAACGCTGATCAGTTGTTTGCCGTGCAGGGACGACACGAAGGTCAGGCACGAGTTGAGGCTGCGATAGCGAATGTGTTCGCGACCGTCGTCATCGGTCTGCAATTCGCCGACCACCACGGTGCAGGCGCCGCAGTCACCGCTGGCGCAGCCTTCTTTGGTGCCGGGTTTGCCCACATGGTCGCGCAGATAATTGAGCACGGTCAGGTTCGGGTCCAGGGCGTGCTCGCTACGGAGTTCCTGGTTTAGTAAAAACTGGATCACGGAAGGCCTCGCAGACTCATTATTGTTGTTAACCGATAGGAACTGAATTTAGCAGGTCTGACTTTTCGGTCAATGATTTTCTGACTTAAAGGTCAGGAAACTGCAATTTGTCGATTAACCACCTGTTCCTTAATTATTGTCGTTGGTTCGATAGCCTGCCTTTTTGCTTGAATTTGCTTGAATCGTGCCAAAAAACCTCCGGGCGGGCACTCCGCCCTGACGCAGCAATTGCGCTACACTGCGCCGCTTGTACAGATCAAAGAGTTTGAAGGACAACCATGACGTTCAAGGCGCCGGACAGCCTCGCCGAGCAAATCGCTCACCACCTCGCCGAACGCATCATTCGCGGCGAAATGAAGCCCGGGGAGCGCATCCAGGAACAGAAGGTCACGCTGGCCCTCAACGTCAGCCGTGGTTCGGTCCGCGAGGCCTTGCTGATCCTTGAGCGTCGGCACCTGATCGCGATCCTGCCGCGACGTGGCGCCCACGTTACCGAGCTCACGCCGCACAAGGTGCAGAGCCTGTGCAAGCTGATGAGCGAGCTCTATATTCTGCTCGGTAACTCGGTGGCCAGCGGCTGGAAAACCCAGGCCGACATGGCGCCGTTCGTGCAGATCCAGCAACGCCTGACTGCCAGCTACGAGCGTCAGGACATCCGCTCTTTCGTCGATGACAGCTTCAATGTGATGCGCGCCGCGTACCCGTTCGCCAACAACCCGTACTTGCAGGAAACCGTCGAGAATCTGCAGCCGGCCATGAGCCGTGCGTATTTCCTCGCGCTGGACCAGCGCAAAGCGTCGATGAGCGAATTCCTCGAACTGTTCGAACGCTTGCTCGCTGCCGTGCTGGCCCGTGACTTTGCGCAGATTCGCGTGGTGCTGACGGCTTACGCCCAGCGCAGTTGCGATCTGGTGATCTCTGCCCTGACGGACGCCTGAGGGTGCGGCTCAAGTGCATCAAACTGGCGGGGTTCAAGTCCTTCGTCGACCCGACCACGGTGAACTTCCCCAGTAACATGGCGGCGGTGGTCGGGCCCAATGGTTGCGGCAAGTCGAACATCATCGACGCCGTGCGCTGGGTGATGGGCGAGAGTTCGGCGAAGAACCTGCGCGGCGAATCGATGACCGACGTCATCTTCAACGGCTCCACCAGCCGCAAGCCGGTGAGCCAGGCGAGCATCGAACTGGTGTTCGACAACTCCGACGGCACCTTGCTCGGGGAGTACGCCGCTTATGCGGAAATCTCCATTCGCCGCAAAGTGACCCGCGACAGCCAGACCACCTACTACCTCAACGGCACCAAATGCCGGCGCCGTGACATCACCGACATCTTCCTCGGCACCGGTCTTGGCCCGCGCAGCTACTCGATCATCGAGCAGGGGATGATCTCCAAGCTGATCGAGTCCAAGCCCGAAGACCTGCGTAACTTCATCGAAGAAGCCGCAGGCATCTCCAAGTACAAGGAGCGCCGGCGCGAGACGGAAAACCGCATCCGCCGCACCCACGAAAACCTTGAGCGCCTGACTGACCTGCGCGAAGAGCTTGAGCGTCAGCTCGAACGCTTGCACCGCCAGGCCGAGGCCGCCAAGAAGTATCAGGAACTCAAGGGCGAGGAGCGTCAGCTCAAGGCCCAGCTGTCGGCCCTGCGCTGGCAGGCGCTGAACGATCAGGTCGGCCAGCGTGAAGCGATCATCGGCAACCAGGAAGTTTCTTTCGAAGCCCTGGTGGCCGAACAGCGCAATGCCGACGCAAGCATCGAGCGCCTGCGTGACGGACACCACGACCTCTCGGAACGCTTCAACCTGGTGCAGGGGCGCTTCTACTCGGTCGGTGGCGACATTGCTCGGGTCGAGCAGAGCATCCAGCACGGTCAGCAGCGTTTGCGCCAGTTGCAGGATGACCTGAAAGAGGCCGAGCGCGCACGCCTGGAAACCGAATCGCACCTGGGCCACGACCGCACGCTGTTGCTGACCCTCGGCGAAGAGCTGGACATGCTCACCCCTGAGCAGGAAGTCACCAGCGCCGCCGCCGAAGAGGCCGCTGCCGCGCTGGAAGAATCCGAAACCACCATGCACGGCTGGCAAGAACAGTGGGATACGTTCAACCTCACCGCCGCCGAGCCGCGCCGTCAGGCCGAAGTGCAGCAGTCGCGGATCCAGCAGCTGGAAACCAGCCTGGAGCGCCTGGCCGATCGCCAGAAGCGTCTTGGCGAAGAACGTGCCTTGCTCTCGGCGGACCCGGAAGACGCAGCGATCATGGCGCTCAGCGAGCAGCTCGCGGAATCCGAAGCGACCCTTGAGGATTTGCAGACCAGCGAAGAAGCGCAGGTCGAAAAGCTTGAGCAATTGCGTCAGGAACTGCAGCAGGCGCTGTCGGCGCAACAGCAGGCCCAGGGTGATTTGCAGCGCCTCAACGGTCGACTGGCTTCGCTCGAAGCCTTGCAGCAAGCTGCGCTCGATCCGGGCACCGGCACTGCTGAATGGCTGCGCGAACAGAATCTTGCGAATCGCCCGCGCCTGGCCGAAGGCCTGAAGGTTGAGGCCGGTTGGGAACTGGCGGTGGAAACCGTGCTCGGCGCCGACCTGCAAGCGGTGCTGGTGGACGATTTCAACGATTTCGATCTGTCCGGGTTTGCCCAGGGCGACTTGCGTTTGCTCAGCCCGGCCAGCGATGGCGTACGAGTGCCGGGCAGCTTGCTGGACAAGGTCGAGGCGCAGCTCGATCTGTCGCCATGGCTGGGGCAGGTCAAGCCGGTGGACAGTCTCGAACAGGCCTTGGCCTTGCGGGATCAATTGGCTGTCGGGCAGAGCCTGATCAGCCGTTGCGGTTACTGGGTCGGACGGCATTTTCTGCGGGTGCGTCGGGCCAGTGAAGCGGAAAGCGGCGTGCTCGCTCGCGGTCAGGAAATCCAGCAACTGGGCCTTGAGCGCGAAGAGCGCGAAGCCGCCGTCGAAACCCTGGAAACCCAACTGCAGAATCTCAGGGCGCAGCAGCGTCAGCAGGAGAACGGCCGCGAACATTTGCGCCGTTTACTGCAGGACGAAGCGCGTCAGCAAGGTGAATTAAAGGCTCAATTGTCCGCCGGCAAAGCCAAGGCCGAACAATTGACCCTGCGCCGCACCCGCCTCGACGAAGAGCTCACCGAGCTGGACGAACAGCGGGCCCTGGAGCACGAAAACATCGGCGAAGCGCGCCTGCAATTGCAGGAAGCCCTCGACAGCATGGCGCTGGACACCGAGCAGCGTGAGTTGCTGCTGGCCCAGCGCGACAGTCTGCGGGAGCGTCTGGACCGGGTGCGTCAGGAAGCACGGCAGCACAAGGATCACGCCCACCAGCTGGCGGTGCGTCTGGGCTCGCTCAAGGCCCAGCACGATTCGACGCGCCAGGCGCTGGAGCGACTGGAGATGCAGTCCGAGCGCCTGACCGAAAAGCGCGAGCAACTGAGCCTCAATCTGGAGGAGGGCGAAGCACCGCTGGAAGAACTGCGTTTGAAGCTCGAGGAGTTGCTCGACAAGCGCATGACCGTCGACGAAGAACTCAAGACCGCGCAGATCGCCCTCGAAGACGCCGACCGCGAACTGCGCGACGCCGAGAAGCGCCGCAGCCAGGCCGAACAACAATCCCAGTTGATTCGCAGTCAGCTCGAAACCCAGCGTATGGAATGGCAAGCCCTGACCGTGCGCCGCAAGACCTTGCAGGACCAATTGCTGGAAGACGGCTACGATCTCCACGGCGTACTCGCAACATTGACCGCCGAGGCCAGCGAGAAGGATGCCGAGGAAGAACTCGAGCGCATCGCTGCGAGGATCCAGCGCCTGGGCGCGATCAACCTGGCGGCCATCGATGAGTACCAGCAACAATCGGAACGTAAACGTTATCTGGATGCGCAGAACGACGATCTGGTGGAAGCGCTCGATACCCTTGAGAACGTGATTCGCAAGATCGACAAGGAAACCCGTAACCGTTTCAAGGATACCTTTGATCAGATCAATGGCGGTTTACAGGCGCTTTTCCCAAAAGTTTTCGGTGGAGGCCGCGCGTATTTGGAACTGACGGGCGAAGATCTACTCGATACAGGGGTAACAATCATGGCGCAGCCGCCAGGAAAGAAGAACAGCACCATCCATTTGCTCTCCGGCGGCGAAAAAGCCCTGACCGCATTGGCCCTGGTTTTTGCGATCTTCAAATTGAACCCGGCGCCGTTCTGCATGCTCGATGAGGTTGACGCGCCACTGGATGACGCTAACGTTGGACGCTACGCGCGATTGGTAAAAGAGATGTCACAGACAGTGCAGTTCATCTATATCACCCACAACAAGATCGCCATGGAAATGGCCGAACAACTGATGGGTGTGACGATGCACGAACCCGGTTGTTCACGTCTGGTGGCCGTGGATGTCGAGGAGGCGATGGCGATGGTGGACGCCTAGCGGCGAGCATCAAGCTGCAAGCTTGAAGCTTGAAGCTTGAAGCTTGAGCTGTGTGGGCCATACGACGCTCTATCGGTGGAATGAAGATGGCAAATCGACATAATTTGCGCAGCGATTTTGGTAGACGGTGTAAAGTTGCCTTTGGTCGTGCTAGTTTAATGTCAATTTTTCGTATACGTGGGCAAAACGCCTGTCAGAACATAGAGTTGGCGCCACGTTTTAAAGCGGTTTGCAGGTTGTAAACCCCTTATTTTTCAGCATTTTTTATAGAGGCACGGGATTACATGGAAATCGGTCTGCGCGAGTGGCTGATCGTCATCGGCATTATTGTCATTGCCGGTATTCTTTTCGATGGCTGGCGCCGTATGCGCGGCGGCAAGGGAAAACTGAAGTTCCGTCTTGATCGAAGTCTGTCCAATCTGCCGGACGAGGACAGCAGCACCAGCGCCGAACTGCTGGGCCCGCCGCGCGTGCTGGACACGCATAAAGAGCCGCAACTGGACGAGCACGATCTGCCGTCGGTGAGCATGCCGGCCCGCGAGCCTCGCGAGTCGGGCTCCAAGCGCGGCAAGCGTGGCCACGGCGAGCCTTCCCAGGGCGACATGAACCTCAGCCTGGATCTGGACGGCGGCCCGAGCTTCAGCAGCCGCGACGACGATTTCCCGGATGACACCAAGGCTTCGCCAGCGGTCAACGACAAAGAGCAACCGCAAGCTGAAGAAGTGCTGGTGATCAGCGTGATCTGCCGCGACGCTGCCGGCTTCAAGGGCCCGGCGCTGTTGCAGAACATTCTGGAGAGCGGTTTGCGTTTCGGCGAAATGGACATTTTCCATCGCCACGAAAGCATGGCCGGCAACGGTGAAGTGCTGTTCTCCATGGCCAACGCCGTCAAGCCTGGCGTATTCGACCTGGATGACATCGACCACTTCAGCACTCCGGCGGTGAGCTTCTTCCTGGGTCTGCCAGGCCCTCGCCATCCGAAGCAAGCCTTCGACGTGATGGTGGCAGCGGCGCGTAAATTGTCCCAGGAGCTCAACGGCGAACTGAAGGACGACCAGCGCAGCGTACTGACCGCCCAGACGATCGAGCACTACCGTCAGCGCATCGTGGAATTCGAACGTCGCGCCTTGACCCAGAAGCGCTGATTGAAAAGGTTGGAGCGAGCTCTTGTGGCGAGGGAGCTTGCTCCCGCTGGGCTGCGAAGCAGCCCCAAAACCATCCCCCTCGTTGTGTCAGGTTCAACGCGATTGCAGGATTTACGGCGGCTTCGCCACCGAGCGGGAGCAAGCTCCCTCGCCACAATGGCCATAGCCTTGAGCTACTGTATTTAAAAAATTGAGCAGCCTCGGCTGCTCTTTTGCTTTATGAGAGAACACCCATGACCGCCGCCAAGAACCGTATTTTAGAGCTGCGCGCTGAGCTGGATCAGCACAACTATCGTTACCACGTGCTCGACGAGCCGAGCATTCCGGACGCCGAATACGACCGCTTGTTCAACGAGCTCAAGGCTCTGGAAGCGGCCAATCCCGAACTGATCACCAGCGACTCGCCAACCCAGCGAGTGGGCAGCGCGGCGCTGTCGGCGTTTACTCAGGTGCGTCACGAAGTGCCGATGCTCAGCCTCGGCAACGCCTTCGAAGAAACCGACATGCGTGAGTTCGACCGCCGGGTGACCGAAGGCCTGGACCTGCCGGCCGGCGACCTGTTCGGTGGCGGCGCGACAGTCGAGTACAGCTGTGAACCCAAGCTCGATGGTTTGGCCGTCAGCCTGCTGTATCAGGATGGCGTCCTGGTGCGCGGCGCGACCCGCGGCGATGGCACCACTGGCGAAGACATCAGCGTCAATGTGCGCACCGTGCGCAACATCCCGCTCAAGCTGCACGGTACTGGCTGGCCGGCGACTCTGGAAGTGCGCGGCGAAGTGTTCATGTCCAAGGCCGGTTTCGAGCGGCTCAACGCCACGCAACTGGAAGTCGGCGGCAAGACCTTCGCCAACCCGCGCAACGCAGCGGCGGGCAGTTTGCGTCAGCTGGATTCGAAGATCACCGCCAATCGTCCGCTGGAGTTCTGCTGCTACGGCATCGGCCAGGTGTCGGCGGACATTGCCGATACGCACATCGGCAATTTGCAGCAACTCCAGGCCTGGGGCATGCCGATCAGCCATGAGCTGAAACTGGCGCACGGCATCGCTGAGTGCCTGGATTACTACCGCGACATCGGTGAGCGTCGCAGCGCGCTGCCGTATGAAATCGACGGCGTGGTGTTCAAGGTCAACAGCATTGCCTCCCAGCGCGAACTGGGTTTTCGCGCCCGTGAGCCGCGTTGGGCCATCGCCCACAAATTCCCGGCGATGGAAGAACTCACCGAGCTGCTCGATGTGGAGTTCCAGGTCGGTCGCACCGGGGCGGTGACGCCGGTGGCGCGACTGAAACCGGTCAAGGTCGCCGGTGTCACGGTGGCCAACGCCACATTGCATAACATGGATGAAGTGGCACGCCTGGGCCTGATGATCGGCGACACGGTGATCATCCGTCGCGCCGGTGACGTGATTCCGCAAGTGGTGCAAGTGGTCATGGAGCGTCGCCCGGAAAACGCCCGGCCGGTGCAGATTCCCGAGCAGTGCCCGGTGTGCGGTTCCCATGTCGAGCGCACGCAGCTGATCAAACGCAGCAAGGGCCGCGAGACGGTCAGCGAAGGTGCGGTGTATCGCTGCGTCGGTCGTCTGGCCTGCGGTGCGCAGCTCAAGCAGGCGATCATTCACTTCGTTTCCCGTCGCGCCATGGACATCGAAGGCCTGGGTGAGAAGAGCGTTGAGCAACTGGTCGACGAAGGCCTGGTGAGCTCGCCGGCCGATCTGTACGCCCTGACCTTCGAGCAGATCGTCGATCTGGAAGGCTTTGCCGAACTGTCGAGCAAGAACCTGCTCGGCGCCATCGAAGACAGCAAGAAGCCGGGCCTGGCACGGTTCATCTACGCCCTCGGGATTCCCGATGTCGGCGAGGAGACGGCCAAGGTCCTGGCTCGCTCCCTGGGTTCGCTGGAGCGGGTGCAGCAGGCTCTGCCGCAGGTGCTGACGTACTTGCCGGACGTCGGGCTGGAAGTCGCGTACGAAATCCACAGCTTCTTCAAGGACGCGCATAACCAGCAGGTGATCGCTGATTTGCTCAAACACGGCATGCAGATTCAGGATCAGGGCGAGTTGGGTGCCGAGTTTTCGGCGAGCACCACACTGGGTGGTTTCCTCGACAAGTTGCATATTCCGTCGGTTGGTCCGGGCGGGGCGCAGAAACTGGCGGATAAATTCGGCTCGCTGCAGGCGGTTATCGGTGCTGACTGGCTGGATATGCGCCAGGCACTGCCGGAAAAACAGGCCAATTCGGTGCGCGAGTTTTTTGCGGTCGAGGACAATCGCCAATTGGCCGAAGCGGCGGAGAAGCAACTGGCTGATTTCGGCATGCATTGGCAGAGCGAGAAGAAGGTCGTCGAAGGCTTGCCGCTGGCCGGGCAGACCTGGGTGCTGACCGGCTCGCTGGAGCTGATGAGCCGCGATATCGCCAAGGACAAACTCGAAAGCCTTGGGGCCAAGGTAGCGGGCTCTGTGTCGGCCAAGACCCATTGCGTGGTCGCAGGGCCCGGTGCCGGTTCGAAGTTGACCAAGGCCAATGAGCTGGGGCTGAAGGTGCTGGATGAAGAGGCGTTTGTGGTGTTCCTGAAGGATCACAACATCCCGATCTAGCCGGAGAACCTGTGGCGAGGGAGCTTGCTCCCGCTGGAGCGCGAAGCGGTCCCTATAGTTCTGGCGCCTGCTACGCAGGCGAACGGGAGCAAGCTCCCTCACCACAAAAAAGCGGAACGATGTGCGAGCAAGAATGATCTAGTCTCTGCAAGCCTCAGGGAGAGATCGCCATGTACCCGTTCTTCGAGCAGCTCAGCTCGCGCATCGCCGCGCCGTTCATGGGCGAAAGCTCGCGCAACAGCAAGGTCTGGCACTGTCGTTGCGGGCAGTCCCTGTTCTTTCGCAACAGCCAGTGCCTGGCCTGTTCGGCGGCGTTGGGTTATCAGCCGGAGCAGAGTCGCCTGTCTGCGCTGCAACCGGGTGTGCAAGCGGGCACCTGGCAGCTTGATGTCGATCCGGGGGCTGGCCTGTTTCGACGCTGCGCCAACCTCGACTCCCCGGCGGCCTGTAATTGGTTGCTGCCTGCCAATGACCATGACGTCTTGTGCATTGCCTGCAGCCTCAATCGCACCATTCCTGACCTGTCGTTAGACGACAACCACGAGCGCTGGCGCAAGGTGGAAACCGCCAAACGGCGTCTGGTCGCGCAATTGCTCAGCCTGGGGTTGCAGGTAATTCCCAAGACCGTCGATGAAGAGATAGGCCTTGCCTTCGATTTCATCGGCGTGGACCTTGACGGAAAAACACCGACCACCGGCCATGCGAACGGCTTGATCACCCTCGATATCAAGGAGGCGGACGATGCCCACCGCGAACAGGTACGGGTGCAAATGCACGAACCCTATCGCACGTTGCTCGGGCATTTTCGTCACGAAGTCGGGCACTACTACTGGGACCAATTGATCGCCAATAGCCAATGGCTTGAGCCTTTTCGCGGATTGTTTGGCGATGAACGCATCAGTTATGCCGACTCCCTCGAACAGCATTATCAACAAGGCGCGCCGCTCGACTGGCAGCAGCACTACGTCAGCGCCTACGCCACCATGCACCCGTGGGAAGACTGGGCTGAAACCTGGGCGCATTACCTGCACATGATGGATGCGGTGGATACCGCACTGGGCTTTGGCATGAGTGCCCGGGAAATGGACTTCGACTATCAGCCGTTTCCGTTGGATACCCTCTACGATCCACAGCGCCCCGGCGGCGCGGCGTTCCTGTCGTTCGTCAACGCCTGGATCGAACTGGCTGGCATGCTCAATGAGCTATCACGCAGCATGGGGCAGCCGGATTTCTATCCGTTCGTCCTGCCGCCAGCCGTCATTGCCAAGCTGCACTTTATCCATCTGGTGATTCAGCAGGAGGGCGGCAGGGCGCATGAGGTGCTTGAGGCGCAATAGCAAGTGCTTGAACCCCCTCATATTTTTAATCCGAAACCAACGGTTGTAACTTCGCCTCAGATAGGTACAATGGCGCGGCTCGCCGACAGGTGAGCGTCGTTATGGTGACCCCATCGGTCCCCCCGCAACGATCAACCGTGAACCCGGTCAGGCCTGGAAGGGAGCAGCCGCAGCGGTGACATTGTGTGCCGGGGTGTGGCTGGTGGGGTTACCACCTTAACGCCACGCGAGTGTTCTCTCGCGTTATCTTTCTGAAATCAGACTTTCGCTAGCTGCCAGGATCTTGTCCGGGGTGGTTTTTTGTCGTTTCCGATTTATCCACAGCCGCAGGCTCGCCACCGATATACAGCCGGACAATCTGATCGATCTCCCCGGACATCTTCATCCGAACCAGGGTGCGCAGAATGCGCTGCACCGGCACTTGCGGGTCGTTGCGCACGTAGCAGCCGACATTCTGCTCCTGCAGCACCGACACGCTGTGCAGTTGTTGCTCTGGCAGCAGGCGCTGATTGAACCAGTTCAGGCTCCATTGATTACTGACGGCATAGCGATTGCGGCCGGCCAGGAGTTTTTCCAGCACTTGTTCCTGATTGCGTGCGTCGTCGCGATACAGTTGGCCGGCGTCGAACAGCGGCTGCAGGGTCGGGTAGCTGTAACCCAGCACGGTGCCAATGGACTGTTGCGGCAAGTCGGCGGGTTTGACTGCGGTGGACGGTGCTTGCCGGGTGATCAACACGTCAGGTTGGGTGAAGAGCGGGATGCTCCAGAGATAATCGCCAGACTGATTGGGCAGCCACGATTGCGCGGCATAACAGCGGACATCGACCTCGCCTTGCTCCATGGCGTTTTGCACTCGTGCGCGGGGCAATACATGGAATTCGGCCGGCACGCCGACCTGGGTCGCGAGACTGAGCATCACGTCATACAGGATGCCCTGGGTCGGTTTACCCTGTTCAAGCTGCACCATGGGCATGCTCCAGCTGTCGGTTATCACGAAGCGCAGCGGTGCTTGCGCAGCCACGCTGTCCAGGCTGATCAACAGCAATGCCCCCAAGGCCAGCCGCATAAACACTCCGTTAAAAGCCCCCGATGTGCAGCTTAGCCAGAATACACGAGCGCACCGGATGCAATTTGTCCCTTGCTCCGCTAGCATTAGCCGCTTCTGCTTCCTTCGCTGCGACGGTTTTCGATGAGTTATCAGGTTCTTGCACGTAAATGGCGTCCGCGCTCGTTCCGCGAAATGGTCGGCCAGACCCATGTGCTCAAGGCTCTGATCAATGCCTTGGACAGCCAGCGGCTGCACCACGCCTACCTCTTTACCGGTACCCGTGGGGTCGGCAAGACCACCATCGCGCGGATCATTGCCAAATGCCTTAACTGCGAGACAGGTATCACTTCGACCCCCTGTGGCGAGTGTTCGGTGTGCCGCGAAATCGATGAAGGCCGCTTTGTCGACCTGATCGAGATCGACGCCGCGAGCCGCACCAAGGTCGAAGATACCCGCGAATTGCTCGACAACGTGCAGTACGCCCCGAGCCGCGGGCGCTTCAAGGTCTACCTGATCGACGAAGTGCACATGCTCTCCAGCCATTCCTTCAACGCACTGCTCAAAACCCTCGAAGAGCCGCCACCCTACGTCAAGTTCATCCTGGCGACCACTGATCCGCAGAAACTTCCGGCAACAATTCTGTCGCGGTGCCTGCAGTTCTCCCTGAAGAACATGACGCCAGAAAGGGTAGTCGAGCACTTGACCCACGTGTTGGGTGTCGAGAACGTGCCGTTCGAAGACGATGCACTGTGGTTGCTGGGGCGTGCCGCCGACGGGTCGATGCGTGACGCCATGAGCCTGACCGACCAGGCGATTGCCTTCGGAGAGGGCAAGGTCATGGCCGCCGACGTGCGGGCGATGCTCGGGACCCTCGATCACGGGCAGGTCTACGACGTCCTGCATGCGCTGATCGAAGGCGATGCCAAGGCGTTGCTCGAAGCCGTCCGCCACCTGGCCGAACAAGGCCCGGATTGGAACGGCGTGCTTTCGGAAATTCTCAATGTGCTGCACCGCGTCGCCATCGCCCAGGCCTTGCCGGAAGGTGTCGATAACGGTCACGGCGACCGTGATCGCGTGCTGGCACTGGCCCAGGCCTTGCCGGCCGAAGACGTGCAGTTCTACTACCAGATGGGCCTGATCGGCCGCCGCGACCTGCCGCTGGCGCCGGATCCCCGGGGCGGATTTGAAATGGTGTTGCTGCGGATGCTGGCGTTCCGGCCCGCAGACACCGCGGACGCCCCGAGGCAACCGCTAAAGCCAGTGGGGATCAGCCAGGCCACAGTTGATTCCGCAAACTCAGTGGCTGCCGCGCCGGTGGTTGTGCCGGTAGTCGCTGCGGCCGTTGCTCCGGTAGCAGCCGCGCCAGTGGCGGCTCCAGCGCCTGCACCGGAACCGGTTGCGCCGGTCGTTGTGCCAGAACCTGCGCCTGTGCCTGTGGTTGAAGCGGTCGTAGTCGAAGAGGTTGTCGACCTGCCGTGGAATGACCCGGTCGAGCCAGCGCCCGTTCAGCAACCGGCAGTGGAGCCGCTGCTGGAAACCGCCAGCGAACAACCCGAATTACCACCGATGCCGTTGCCGACGCCGGACAGCGTGGTGCCGGACGCCCCGGAGTGGGCCGCCGCGCCGATCCCGGAACCATCGGTGGCCGACGTCGATGCCGCGACGCCGGGCATGGACCTGGATGACGAGCCGCCGCTGGACGAGGATTACATCGAGCCGGACATGGATTCGGCCTACAGTTACCTCGACGAGCTGGCCAGCGAGCATGCCGCCGACCCGGCTCCGGAGCCCGAGCCTGAGCCCGCAGCGATGCCGGCCACCGGTCTGGCCCTGCAATGGCTGGAGCTGTTCCCGAAATTGCCGATCTCCGGCATGACCGGCAGCATCGCCGCCAACTGCACGCTGATCGCGGTGGATGGCGACAATTGGCTGATGCACCTGGACCCGGCCCACAGTGCCTTGTTCAACGCCACTCAACAGCGTCGCCTCAACGATGCGCTGAACCAGTATCACCAGCGCACGCTGACCCTGAGCATCGAGTTGATCAAGCCCGAGCAGGAAACCCCGGCACAAGCGGCTTCGCGCCGCCGCGCCAACCGTCAGCGCGAGGCGGAGGAATCGATCCACGGTGATCCGTTCATCCAGCAAATGATGCAGCAGTTCGGTGCGGTAGTCCGTAACGATACTATTGAACCTGTCGACGCCCTGGTCGCTCAGGGCTAATAACGCAAGGCGCTCGGCCACATGGGCCGGGTGCTGTTTTAATCCAAGTACTTTTGAGGTGATTACCATGATGAAAGGTGGCATGGCCGGCCTGATGAAGCAGGCGCAGCAGATGCAGGAAAAAATGGCCAAGATGCAGGAAGAACTGGCCAACGCCGAAGTCACCGGTAAGGCCGGTGGCGATATGGTCACCGTGGTGATGACCGGTCGTCATGACGTCAAGAGCGTGACCATCGACCCGAGCCTGGTTGAAGGTATGAGCGAAGACGACAAGGAAATGCTGGAAGCGGTCATCGCATCCGCGGTCAACGATGCCGTGCGCAAGATCGAAGCCAACAGCCAGGACAAAATGGGCAGCATGACTGCCGGCATGCAACTGCCGCCGGGCATGAAACTGCCATTCTGATTCGCCTTCAGGCGGCAGATGAGTTACAAAAATGCCAGGCATAGCGCCTGGCATTTTTGTTTCTGGCTGACAGGGATGCGGTGCCTGTGAAGTCGCGAAGAATTCACCCCGGTGTAACTGAAAACACATCGAACGCCATACCGCCACAAAGGTCTGCTCCCTATATCACTGAACCCCATCGATCACAGGAGACGCTGCCATGTCCGACACCATGACCCTCAATCAACGCATTGTCCTGGCTTCTCGCCCGGTGGGCGCGCCAACGCCGGAAAACTTCCGCATGGAGCGGGTGGCGCTGCCGGACCTGGCCGACGGTCAGGTGCTGCTCAAGACCGTTTTCCTGTCGCTGGACCCCTACATGCGCGGACGCATGAGTGACGCACCTTCCTACGCCGCGCCAGTGGAAATCGGCGAAGTCATGACCGGGGGCGCTGTCAGCCGGGTCGAGCGGTCGCTCAATCCGAAGTTTCAGGAAGGTGATCTGGTGGTCGGTGCCACCGGTTGGCAAAGCCACAGCATCAATGACGGTCGCAGCATCATCCCGGTGCCGTCGGGGTTGCCAAGTGCGTCGATGGCCCTCGGGGTGCTGGGGATGCCGGGCATGACTGCGTACATGGGCCTGATGGACATCGGCCAGCCCAAGGCCGGCGAAACCCTGGTGGTTGCAGCGGCGTCCGGGGCGGTGGGCTCGGTGGTCGGCCAGGTGGCGAAGATCAAGGGCCTGCACGTGGTCGGTGTGGCGGGTGGTGCGAACAAGTGCCGCTATGTCGTCGAAGAACTGGGCTTCGATGCCTGCATCGACCACAGGAGCCCGGATTTTGCCGATGAACTGGCCAAGGCCTGTGGCAAGGGGGTCGACATCTACTACGAAAACGTCGGCGGCAAGGTATTCGACGCCGTGGTGCCATTGCTCAATTCCAAGGCGCGGATTCCACTCTGCGGCCTGATTGCCTCTTATAACGCCTATGAAGCGCCGAGCGGCCCGGATCGCCTGCCGCTGTTGCAGCGCACCCTGTTGACCAAGCGGGTGCGCATCCAGGGCTTCATCGTGTTCGATGACTATGGCGATCGCCAGCCGGAATTCCTCAGTGCCATGGCGCCCTGGGTACGCGATGGCAAGGTGAAGTTCCGCGAAGACGTGGTCGATGGCCTGGAACAGGCGCCTGATGCGTTCATCGGCATGCTGGAAGGGCGCAACTTCGGCAAGCTGGTGGTTCGGGTTTCCCGGGACTGAGTAATTGACGCTGCAATTTGACGCTCAACCGAGGCGCGGGTATAAACCGCGTCTCGTTGTTTTGTCGGACTTTTCCACCATGAGCTTCAGCCCTTTGATTCGCCAACTGATCGACGCCCTGCGAATTCTGCCCGGCGTGGGTCAGAAAACCGCCCAGCGCATGGCGTTGCAGTTGCTCGAACGCGACCGCAGCGGCGGCTCGCGACTGGCGCTGGCCCTGAGCCAGGCCATGGAAGGGGTCGGTCACTGCCGCTTGTGCCGTACGCTGACGGAAGATGATCTTTGCCCGCAATGCGCCGATACCCGTCGCGACGACACCTTGCTCTGCGTGGTGGAAGGCCCGATGGACGTCTATGCGGTGGAGCAGACCGGTTTTCGCGGGCGCTATTTCGTGCTCAAGGGGCATCTGTCGCCGCTCGACGGCTTGGGGCCGGAAGCCATCGGCATTCCCCAGTTGATGGCGCGGATCGAAGAGGCCGGCACATTCGCCGAAGTCATCCTGGCCACCAACCCGACCGTGGAAGGTGAAGCCACAGCGCACTACATCGCCCAATTGCTCAGCAACAAAGGCCTGATCGCCTCGCGCATCGCCCACGGCGTACCACTGGGTGGTGAGCTGGAACTGGTGGATGGCGGGACGCTGGCGCATTCGTTTGCCGGGCGTAAGCCGATTTCGCTCTGAGTCTTGTGGTGTCTTGACTGACGCCTTCGCGAGCAAGCCCGCTCCCACAATGTGACCTGTATTCGCAGATCAACTGTGGGAGCGGGCTTGCTCGCGAAAGGCGCACCTCGATCTATCGAGTTCACACAATCCTGTTGAAAACCAAGCAAGCGCTCGGTTAACTTCACTGACCCCTTCAGTGGAGCTCGCCGATGTCTGCCTTTCAGGAATACTTCGACCCCAGCCACCAATTGGTCCGCGACAGCGTCAGACGTTTCGTCGAACGCGAGATTCTTCCTGATATCGAGCAGTGGGAAGAAGCCGAAAGCTTTCCTCGCGAGCTCTATCTCAAGGCCGGCGCGGCGGGGATTCTCGGCATCGGTTATCCGGAAGCTTACGGAGGCAGCCATGAAGGGGATCTGTTCGCCAAGGTTGCCGCCAGTGAAGAGTTGATGCGCTGCGGCTCAGGCGGGTTGGTTGCCGGCCTGGGGTCGCTGGATATCGGCCTGCCGCCCATTCTCAAGTGGGCCCGCCCCGAAGTGCGCGATCGTGTACTGCCCCAGGTGCTGTCGGGCGAGAAGATCAGCGCCCTGGCCATCACCGAGCCTGGCGGCGGCTCCGACGTCGCCAACCTGCAAACCCGTGCCGTGCGCGACGGCGATTTCTACCGGGTCAGTGGCAGCAAGACCTTTATTACCAGCGGCGTGCGCGCGGATTTCCATACCGTCGCGGTGCGAACGGGCGAACCGGGTTTCGCCGGCATCAGCCTGTTACTGATCGAGAAGGGCACGCCCGGTTTCACCGTAGGACGGCAGCTGAAGAAAATGGGCTGGTGGGCGTCAGATACCGCTGAACTGTTCTTCGATGATTGCCGAGTGCCCGCAGGCAATCTGATCGGTGCCGAGAACATGGGCTTTGCCTGCATCATGGGCAATTTCCAGAGCGAACGCCTGGCCCTGGCGTTGATGGCCAACATGACCGCACAGCTTGCGCTGGAAGAGAGCCTGAAATGGGCGCGCCAGCGCGAAGCCTTTGGCAAACCGATCGGCAAGTTTCAGGTGATCAAGCACCGCCTCGCCGAGATGGCGACCGCGCTGGAAGTGTCCCGGGAATTCACTTACCGCCAGGCGGCGAAGATGGCGGCGGGGCAGAGCGTGATCAAGGAAATTTCCATGGCCAAGAATTTTGCGACGGATACCGCAGACCGGATCGTGACCGATGCGGTGCAGATACTCGGTGGGCTGGGTTATATGCGCGAGAGTCTGGTGGAGCGGCTGTACCGCGACAACCGGATCCTGTCGATTGGCGGCGGGACGCGGGAAGTGATGAACGAGATCATCAGCAAGCAGATGGGGCTTTGAGTTTGGCGGTGTAGCGGCTGACGCCTTCGCGAGCAAGCCCGCTCCCACAGTGAATTGCATTCTTCCTGACAGAACGCAGTCAAATGTGGGAGCGGGCTTGCTCGCGAATGGCGTCAGTACAGGCGCCAGATTACTTGTCGCTCAACGCAAACTGCGTCAGGCAAAACGTAGGAATGCCCATGTCTTCCAGGCGCTGCGATCCACCCAGCTCCGGCAGATCGATGATCGCCGCCGCTTCATGCACCCGCGCGCCCATGCGACGGATCAGGTTTGCGGCGGCAATCAGGGTGCCGCCGGTAGCGATCAGGTCATCGAACATCACCACCGAATCCCCTTCGCACAGGCTGTCGGCGTGCACTTCCAGGAAGGCTTCGCCGTATTCGGTCGCATAGCCCTCGGCCAACACTTCAGCCGGCAGTTTGCCTTGCTTGCGGAACAGCACCAGCGGCTTGTTCAGCTGATAGGCCAGTACCGAACCGATCAGGAAACCACGGGCGTCCATCGCGCCGATGTGGGTGAAGTCAGCCTCGACGTAACGGTGGGCGAAGCTGTCCATCACCAGGTGCAGGGCCGTGGGCGACTGGAACAGCGGGGTGATGTCGCGAAAGATCACACCCGGTTTCGGGAAGTCGATGACAGGGCGGATGAGGGATTTGATGTCGAAGGAGTCGAAGACCATCGTCGTGGTGTCCTGGCAGGGCTGCAATCAACGAAGTATAACGGCGGCTGAACCGTTTCGCTCAGCCGCAACGTTTTGTTTCAGCCTTCCAGCGAGCCACCGGCCAGGGCGCACAGCTGGATCGGGTCGATAATCCGGATTTCCTTGCCTTCTGCCGCAATCAGTTCGTTTTGCTGGAAGCGGGTAAAGACGCGGGACACGGTTTCCACCGCCAGGCCAAGGTAGTTGCCGATTTCGTTGCGCGACATGCTCAGGCGGAACTGATTGGCGGAAAAACCCCGGGCGCGGAAACGTGCCGAGAGGTTGACCAGGAAGGTGGCGATGCGTTCGTCGGCGGTCTTTTTCGACAACAGCAGCATCATCTGCTGGTCGTCACGGATTTCGCGACTCATCACCCGCATCAGCTGACGGCGCAACTGCGGCAATTGCAGGGCCAGTTCGTCGAGGCGTTCGAAAGGAATTTCACACACCGAGGTGGTTTCCAGGGCTTGTGCCGACACCGGGTGCTTTTCGGTGTCCATGCCCGACAGGCCGACCAGCTCGCTGGGCAGGTGGAAACCGGTGAGCTGTTCTTCACCGGTGTCGCTCAGGCTGAAGGTCTTGAGGGCGCCAGAACGGACTGCGTAGACAGAATCGAAGGTATCGCCCTGGCGAAACAGAAATTCGCCTTTTTTCAGCGGCCGGCCGCGTTTGACGATTTCGTCCAGCGCATCCATGTCTTCCAGATTCAACGAAAGTGGCAGGCAAAGAGGGGCCAGGCTGCAATCCTTGCAATGGGCTTGATTATGAGCGCGCAGTTTTACTGGCTCGGACATTTCTTCAATCCTTGTGGGAATTCACACATAAGACGTAAGGGTAACTCACCCGAGGACATTGAGGCCAGCTTGTGGCGCTTTTGTCGCAGCGCACTAGATCACCCGTGAAAACCGTTGCCGGTTGTGTTGTTCCAGGTATGCGTCGAACACCATGCACACCGAGCGCACCAGCAGCCGCCCGGCGGGCAGGATGGTGATTCTGTCGCGATCGAGTTCGATCAGCCCGTCTTTGGCCATGTCTTGCAGTTGGGGCCAGAGATCGCCGAAATAGCCTTGGAAATCGATGTTGAAGGCCTGTTCGATGTCGGAAAATTCCAGGCTGAAGCTGCAGATCAATTGCTGGATGACTGCGCGCCGCAAACGGTCGTCCGCGTTGCACAGCAGGCCGCGGCTGGTGGCCAGTTGTGACGTGGCAAGGACGTTCTGATACTCGGTCAGGTCGCTGCTGTTCTGGCAGTACAGGTCGCCGATCTGGCTGATTGCCGACACGCCGAGGCCGATCAGATCGCAATGACCGTGGGTGGTGTAGCCCTGGAAATTGCGTTGCAGGGTCGATTCTTCCTGGGCAATCGCCAGCTCATCGTCGGGCAGGGCGAAGTGGTCCATGCCGATGTAGCGGTAGCCGGCGCTCATCAGTTGCTCGATGGTGCGCTGGAGCATTTCCAGCTTCTGCGCGGGCGTCGGCAGTTCATTGCTGTTGATGCGCCGCTGCGGCATGAAGCGTTCCGGCAAGTGGGCGTAGTTGAACACCGATAACCTGTCCGGTTGCAGGTTGATGACCTCTTCGACGGTGCGGGCGAAGTTCTCCGGCGTCTGTCTCGGCAGGCCGTAGATCAGGTCGATGTTGATCGAGCGAAACTGCAAGGTGCGGGCGGCGTCGATCACCGCGCGGGTTTCTTCCAGGCTTTGCAGGCGATTGACTGCACGCTGAACCGCCGGGTCGAGGTCTTGCAGGCCGATGCTGACCCGATTGAAGCCCAGTTCGCGCAGCAGGCCCATGGTCGACCAATCGGCCTCGCGCGGGTCGATCTCGATGCTGTAGTCGCCAGAGTCGTCGTCCAGCAAATTGAAGCATTTGCGCAAATGCGCCATCAGTTGGCGCAGTTCGTCGTGGCTGAGAAAGGTCGGTGTGCCGCCACCGAAGTGCAGTTGTTCGACTTTTTGCGTGGGGTCGAGGTGGCAGGCGATCAACTGGATCTCCTGTTCCAGGCGCTGCAAATACGGCTGCGCCCGCCCGCGATCCTTGGTGATGACCTTGTTGCAGGCGCAGTAATAGCAAATGTTCGCGCAGAACGGCACGTGCACGTACAACGACAACGGGCGTTGGGCCTTGCGGCTGTCGCGCAGGGCATGAAACAGGTCGAAGGTGCCGACCTGGCTGTTGAATTGCACGGCGGTCGGGTACGAGGTGTAGCGTGGTCCCGCCAGGTCATAGCGGCGGATCAGATCGGTGTCCCAACGAATGGCGTCGAGCATCATGCGGGCATTCCCCGGATAGGCTGGCAATGTCAGCCACTTTATGCGAGGGCGGGGTGGGGCATCTTGATTTGCATCAAGGGTGGTTGTTGGCATTGATGGGTTTTTGTGGCGAGGGAGCTTGCTCCCGCTGGGCTGCGCAGCAGGCCCATCTCTTTTGGGGCGCCTCGCGCCCCAACGGGAGCAAGCTCCCTCGCCACAATGTCAGTGCCCCATGAGCCAATGCTGATGCGGCCCCGGCAAGGTCCAGATGCCGAACAGCATCACCAGCAATCCGCCCGCCATGCGCACGCTGCGTTTGCGCAACAGTGCGGTGATGCGCTCGGCGGCAAGGCCTGTCGCCAGCAGCACCGGCCAGGTGCCGAGCCCGAACGCGAGCATCAACAATGCGCTGTCCAGCGCGTTGCCCTGGCTGGCCGACCATAGCAAGGTGCTGTAGACCAGGCCGCACGGCAGCCAGCCCCAGAGTGCGCCCAACAGCAGCGCGCGCGGCACGCTCGACACCGGCAGCAATCGGTTTGCGACTGGCTGGATATGCCGCCACAGGCCGCGACCGAGGCTTTCGATACGGGTCAGGCCGCTCCACCAGCCGGCCAGGTACAGGCCCATGGCAATCAGCAGCAATCCGGCGAGGATGCGCAGGAACATCGCCGCCGGGCTGCTGGCCACGGCCCATCCGGCCAGGCCGATCAGCAGTCCGGCGCAGGCATAGCTCAGAATCCGGCCCAGGTTGTAGGCCAGCAGCAGGCGAAAGCGGCGGCTGCGTTGTTCCTTGGGAATCGCCAGGGTCAGCGCGCCCATCAAGCCGCCGCACATGCCCAGGCAATGGCCGCCGCCGAGCAAGCCGAGGATCACCGCAGACACCAGCAGTGGCGCCAATTCAAGCATGGGGCGGGGCCTTGTCTTGCGGCTTGGCCGGTTGGCCGCTGGCCTCATCGACGGCAGCGGTGTGGTTCGGGTCCTGGTCGTCGAACAGGATGCTGTGGGCCGGGCCGTCGAGGTCGTCGTACTGACCGCTGTCCACCGCCCAGAAGAAGATATAGACGGCGATGGCCACGATCAGCAGCGCAGCGGGAATCATCACGTAAAGAGCTGGCATCTGGACTCCATGCCCGCACGGCTCAGGCCGGCAGCGGGCGGGTTTCTGGCGTGGCGCAGAGGGCGGGCGCGCTCGGCATGCGAGTCAGGCGCAGCGCGTTCAACACCACGGTCAACGAACTGATCGACATGCCCACCGCCGCCCAGACCGGAGTGATCCAGCCGAGGGCGGCGAAGGGCAACATGAGGCCATTGTACAACCCGGCCCACAGAAGGTTCTCGATAATGACCCGTCGGGTGCGCCGCGCCAGGCTGAAGGCTTGCACCAGCGCGTCGAGGCGGTTGGACAGCAGCACGGCATCGGCACTGGTTTTCGCCAGATCGGTGGCCGAGCCCATGGCGACGCTGATATCCGCAGCCGCCAGTACCGGCACGTCATTGACCCCGTCCCCCAGCATCAACACCTTGCGACCTTCTTTGTGCAGCTGTTGCAGGACCAGCAGTTTATCGTCCGGACGCAAGCCGCCACGGGCTTCATCGATGCCCAGTTCCGCCGCCACGCTGGCGACCATCGGCGAGCTATCGCCGGACAACAACAGCGTGCGCCAGCCCCGCGCCTTGCACGCGGCCAACAGCGCGGGCGCATCGGTTCGCAAGCGATCATCGAGGACGAACCAGGCCAGCGGTCCCTGGTTGTCGCCAAGCAGCAGCCATTGGCCGGCTTCTTCGGGCATCGACGGCATCACGGCGCCGCTGAGCTCGCAGACGAAACGCGGTTGGCCGATGCGCAGGCGTCGTCCTTCAACCAGCCCCTCCAGGCCAAGGCCCGGTGTGCTGTGAACTTCTTCAGCAGCCATTGGCGCACGACCGAAAGCGCGGGCGATCGGGTGTTCGGAGCGGTTTTCCAGGGCGGCGGCGAGGCCCAGGCATTGATCGCTGTCGAGCGCGCCGAGGGGGCGGATTGAGCGCAGCGCCAGGCGACCTTCGGTGAGGGTGCCGGTCTTGTCGAAAATAACTGTGTCGATCTGGTTCAGGCCTTCCAGCACGTGACCACGGGTCAGCAACAGACCGAGTTTGTGCAGTGTGCCGGTGGCCGCAGTGAGGGCGGTCGGCGTCGCCAGCGACAAGGCGCACGGGCAGGTCGCCACCAGCATCGCCAGCACGATCCAGAATGCCCGCGATGAGTCCACTTCCCACCACAGCAGGCCAATGGCCGCAGCAGCAATCAACGACAACAGCAGGAACCATTGCGCGGCGCGGTCGGCGATTTCCGCCAGGCGCGGTTTTTCGGCCTGGGCACGATCGAGCAGGCGAACGATGGCCGAGAGGCGAGTGTCCTGGCCCAAGGCCTGGACCTCGACGGTCAGTGCGCCTTCGACGTTCATTGTGCCGGCGGTGACCGCGTCGCCAAGGGTGCGGGGTTGCGGCAGGTATTCGCCGGTCAGCAGCGACTCGTCGACACTCGACTGGCCGTCGAGGATCTTGCCGTCAGCCGGGAGAATGGCGCCCGGATGAACCAGAACCTGATCGCCGACACGCAGTTCACTGAGCAGAATGCGTTCGCTCTGGCCATCGGCAGTCAATCGCAGGCACGAGGCGGGCAACAGATTCACCAGCTGCGCGGTAGCGGCGGCAGTGCGCTCGCGGGCGCGGCGTTCCAGATAACGCCCTGCCAGCAGGAACAGGGCAAACATGCCGACGGCATCGAAATACAGTTCGCCGACCCCGGTGATCGACGTCCAGATCCCGGCGACGTAGGCACTGCCAATGGCCAGTGACACGGAAACGTCCATGGTCAGGTGGCGGGTGCGCAGATCGCGCATGGCGCCTTTGAAGAACGGCGCGCAGCTGTAGAACACAATCGGGGTGGTGAGGAACAGCGCGACCCAGCGCAGGATGGTGTGCAGTTCAGGGCTGAGGTCGATGTTGAATTCAGGCCAGGTGGCCATGGTTGCCATCATCGCCTGGAACCACAGCAACCCGGCCACGCCGAGCTGGCGCAGGGCCAGGCGGTTTTCGCTGGCCAGTTGTTCGCTGGCGCGGTCGGCCTGGTACGGGTGTGCGGCGTAACCGATGTGGCGCAGCTCGCTGAGGACCTGGCTCAGCGGCAATTGCCCATCGGCCCAGCGTACGTGCAGGCGATGGTTGGACAGGTTCAGGCGCGCTTCGACTACGGCAGGCAAAGTGCGCAGGTGTTTTTCGATCAGCCAGCCGCAAGCCGCGCAGCTGATGCCTTCCATCAACAGTGTGGTTTCGGCGAGTTCGCCTTCGTGGCGAACGAAGGGTTGCTGCACATCGGCGCGGTCGTACAGCGCCAGTTCATCCACCAATTGCACCGGCAGCGCTTCGGGGTTGGCCGAGGCTTCGCTGCGGTGCTGGTAATAGCTTTCCAGACCGCCGGCGACAATGGCCTCAGCCACGGCCTGGCAACCCGGGCAGCAGAATTCGCGGGGTTGCCCGAGGACCGCAGCGGTGAAGCGGCTGCCGGCCGGGACGGGCAGGGCGCAGTGGTAGCAGGGGAGTGGGGTGGTCATTTCTGTAGCCATGAAAGCCTTTGTGGCGAGGGAGCTTGTCGGATCGCCGCATCGTCCCGCTCGGCTGCGAAGCAGTCGTAGTGCTGCGGACTCGCTGTACCTGAAAGAACTGAGTTGCAGATTTCAGGGGTGCTGCGCACCCCAGCGGGAGCAAGCTCCCTCGCCACATTCGATGGCATTTTTACTTCTTCAGGTCTTCGGCACCTTGCAGTGGTTCGTCACCCAGCAGCAGGTCCTTGTCATGGCTGACCATTTCTTCTTCGAACATGCGCCAGATGTGCTCGTCCTGAGTGCCAAGCAACTCGACAAAGCGCCGGCCTTCGATCTTGTCGCTCAACTGGCCGATGTAGCGGCCCTGTTCGGTTTCGCTGCGGGTCAGGGTGATCTTGCGATCCTTTTCCGGCTGGGTCGGCGAGATCAGGTTCAGCTCCAGGGTCCCGGGCTGGCTGTCGCCGCTCAGGCGCAGGTCAACCTCGCCAGTCATGCCATCGAGATGAACGCTGGCGCGCATTTTCAGGGTCTGGGCCAGAAGCTCACGGTCGAGGGAGCGGTTGATGCCTTTGCCGGCCTCGTAATAGTTGTCGTTGACCAGGTTGTCCGGGTTCTTCACCGCGATGGTCACCATGGACAAGGTCAGGGTCACCGAGCAGGCCAGGATCCCGATGATGATCCACGGCCAGAGGTGCTTGTACCAGGGACTTGCGGCAGTTGCTGCGGGCATGTTCAGTTCTCTCAACGATTCTGTGGGCCGATGAACCGGCTCTTGGCTTCAATATGGACGCTGTCGTCATCGGCGTCCTTGAGGATGAATTTCACCTCGTTGGTGCTCGACGGCAGTTTTTCCGGCGCGACGGACAGCTCGGCAGGCTGGCTGACGATCTCGCCGGCCGCGACCTTGATCTCGCGTCGGCCCTGCAATTTGAGATCCGGCAGGCCGGAGGCGTCGAGCAAGTAGGTATGGTCGCGCTGGTCCTTGTTCATGATTTTCAGGCTGTAGACGTTTTCGATCCGGCCTTCGGCGTTCTCGCGGTACAGCACGCGGTCCTTGCTGACATCGAAGCCCACCAGCGCACGCATGAAGAATGCAGTCACCAGCAAGCTGATCATCGCCAGCAGCACAATGGCATAGCCAATCAGGCGCGGGCGCAGTTTATGGGTTTTCTGCCCGGACAGGTTGTGCTCGGTGGTGTAGCTGATCAGCCCGCGCGGGTATTCCATCTTGTCCATGATGGCGTCGCAGGCATCGATGCAGGCGGCGCAACCGATGCATTCGATTTGCAGGCCGTCGCGGATGTCGATACCGGTCGGACAGACCTGGACGCACATGGTGCAGTCGATGCAGTCGCCCAGGCCCTGAGCCTTGTAGTCGATGCCTTTTTTACGCGGGCCACGGCCTTCGCCACGGCGCGGGTCGTAGGAAACGATCAGGGTGTCCTTGTCGAACATCACGCTCTGGAAGCGCGCGTACGGGCACATGTAGATGCACACCTGTTCACGCAGCCAGCCGGCATTGCCGTAAGTGGCGAGGGTGAAGAAGCCGACCCAGAAGTACGACCAGCCATCCGCCTGGCCGGTGAAGAAGTCGAACACCAGTTCGCGGATCGGCGAGAAGTAGCCGACGAAAGTCATGCCGGTGACGAAGCCGATCAACAGCCACATGGTGTGCTTGCTGAGTTTGCGCAGGAACTTGTTGGCGCTCATTGGCGCCTTGTCGAGCTTGATGCGTTGGTTGCGGTCACCTTCGGTGACTTTTTCGCACCACATGAAGATCCAGGTCCAGACGCTTTGCGGGCAGGTATAGCCGCACCAGACCCGTCCGGCGTACACCGTGATGAAGAACAGGCCGAACGCGGCGATGATCAACATGCCGGACAGCAGAATGAAATCCTGGGGCCAGAAGGTGGCGCCGAAAATGAAGAACTTGCGCTCCGGCACGTTCCACCACACGGCCTGATGACCGCCCCAGTTCAGCCACACCGTGCCGAAATACAGCAGGAACAACAGGGCTCCGCCGGTCATCCGCAGATTGCGAAACAGGCCGGTGAAGGCGCGGGTGTAGATTTTTTCCCTGGAGGCGTAGAGGTCGACGCTGTTGTTTGCGTTCTTGGCGGGTGGAGTGACGTCGTGTACCGGAATCTGGTTGCTCATCATTGCATCCCACGGCAGTGGAAAAGTGCCTCGGTCAGTACGTGCCGACCGCGGTCAAAAAGGGGTGTTGCAGTGGCGCAATGATACGCCTGTCGCTCTAGTCCAAGGGTGCGACCTTTGGTCACGTTTGGCAAAATCATTTGATGGTGTAATGACTTGAATCAATTGACTTGGAAATTATGGACGACTTTTCGGTGTGAGGCGTTCAATCCTGTTTTCTTTCATGATCGCTCTTTGCGATGGAGCGCCTGAAGATCGACGCCTGGCCTTAAACAAAACGGCCCCGCCAATTCACATTGGCGGGGCCGTTTTTTGTTGCTTCAAGCGTTTGCCTTACTCGGCGCCCGCTGCCTTCTCACCGTGAGACAGGCTGTAGACGTAAGCGGCCAGCAGGTGAACCTTGTCGTTGCCTTGCAGCTGTTCTTGCGCAGGCATCTGGCCCTGACGGCCATAACGGATGGTCTGCTGCAGTTGAGCGAAGCTCGAACCGTAGATGAACGCTGCCGGGTGAGTCAGGTCAGGCGCGCCCATCGCTGGGGTGCCTTTGCCTTCCGGACCGTGGCACGCCACGCAGTTGGTGGCGAACAGTTTCTGCCCGGCAACCGGGTCGGCCTTGGTGCCTTCCGGCAGCTTGCGGCCATCGAGGTTGGTCAGGACAAACGCGGCCACGTCGGCCACGCCTTGCTCGCCAATCACTTCAGCCCACGCAGGCATCACTGCATGACGGCCGCCCATGATGGTGGTCTTGATGGTTGCCGGCTCGCCGCCCCAGCGCCAGTCGGCGTCGGTCAGGTTAGGGAAGCCGTAGGCGCCCTTGGCGTCGGAACCATGGCAAACCGAGCAGTTGGAGGCGAACAGGCGGCCACCCATCTTCAGGGCTTGCGGGTCCTTGGCCACTTCTTCAATTGGCATGGCCGCGAATTTGGCGAAGATCGGACCGAACTTGGCGTCCGACTTGGCCATTTCCTTTTCCCACTCGTGAACGCCGGTCCAGCCGGTCTGGCCGTTGGCGAACGGGGTCTGCTTCTCGTTGTCGAGGTAGCCGTAACCCGGCAGCAGGCCTTTCCAGTTACCCAGGCCCGGATACAGCGCCAGGTAGCCCAGTGCGAAGATGATGGTGCCCACGAACAGCATGAACCACCATTTCGGCAGCGGGTTGTCGTACTCTTCGATGCCATCGAAGGAGTGTCCGACGGTCTCGTCTGTCTGTTCGCTGCGCTGGCCCTTGCGGGTCGACAGCAGCAGCCAGGTCAGGGCGAAGATCGTACCGAGACTGAGGACTGTGACGTACAGACTCCAGAATGTAGTCATTCTTTGTTACTCCTAGAAGCTTGCTCGACGTGCTTGATGGCTTCGGGATCATCCGCGAAAGGCAGCAAGGTCGCGTCTTCAAACTCCGACTTGCGCTTGGGACTGAACACCCACAGTGCCAGTCCGATGAAGGCCACCATCACGACAACGGTGCCCAGGCCACGAATCATCCCGATATCCATCTAATTCACCGTTTGCTTTTGATGATGGTGCCCAGGCCTTGCAGATAGGCCACCAGCGCGTCCATTTCGGTTTTGCCCTTCACAGCATCCTTGGCGCCGGCGATGTCTTCGTCGGTGTAAGGGACGCCGAGCGTGCGCAAGACTTCCATTTTCTTGGCGGTGTCTTTGCCGTCGAGCTTGTTTTCCACGAGGAACGGGTAGGCCGGCATTTTCGACTCGGGCACTACGTTGCGCGGGTTGTACAAGTGCGCACGCTGCCAGTCATCGGAGTAACGACCGCCGACACGGGCCAGGTCCGGACCGGTACGCTTGGAACCCCACAGGAACGGGTGGTCCCAGACGCTTTCACCGGCAACCGAGTAGTGGCCGTAGCGTTCGGTTTCGGCACGGAACGGACGGATCATCTGTGAGTGGCAGCCGACACAACCGTTGGCGATATAAACGTCCCGGCCTTCCAGTTCAAGGGCGGTGCGGGGCTTCATGCCCTCGACCGGCTTGTTGGTGACATCCTGGAAAAACAGCGGAACGATCTGGGTCAGGCCGCCGATGCTGACGGCGATGACCATGAAGAAGGCCAGCAGGCCAATATTCTTCTCGACTGCTTCATGCTTCATCAGTGAGCTCCAACTACGGCAATCTTGGCGGCGGCTTCGGCTTCAGCCGGGTTCGAGGCGCGTACGGTACGGAATACGTTGTAGGCCATGAACAACATGCCGGTGGCGAAGAACGCACCGCCCAGGGCGCGAACGATGAAACCAGGGTGGCTGGCTTGCAGCGCTTCGACGAACGAGTAGGTGAGGGTGCCGTCGTCGTTGATTGCACGCCACATCAGGCCCTGGGTGATGCCGTTGACCCACATCGAGGCGATGTAGAGCACGGTACCGATGGTCGCGAGCCAGAAGTGGGTGTTGATCAGGCCGGTGCTGTGCATCTGCGCACGACCGAACAGTTTCGGGATCATGTGGTAGATGGCGCCGATCGAGATCATCGCAACCCAGCCCAGGGCGCCGGCGTGTACGTGGCCGATGGTCCAGTCGGTGTAGTGCGACAGCGAGTTGACGGTCTTGATGGCCATCATCGGGCCTTCGAAGGTCGACATGCCGTAGAACGCCAGGGAGACGACCAGGAAGCGCAGGATCGGGTCGGTGCGCAGCTTATGCCAGGCGCCCGACAGGGTCATCATGCCGTTGATCATGCCGCCCCAGCTTGGCGCCAGCAGGATGATCGACATCGCCATGCCCAGGGACTGAGCCCAGTCCGGCAGTGCGGTGTAGTGCAGGTGGTGCGGACCTGCCCAGATGTACAGGGTGATCAGCGCCCAGAAGTGCACGATCGACAGGCGATAGGAGTAGATCGGACGCTCGGCCTGTTTCGGCACGAAGTAGTACATCATCCCCAGGAAGCCGGTGGTCAGGAAGAAGCCCACGGCGTTGTGGCCGTACCACCACTGGATCATCGCGTCAGTCGCACCGGCGTAGGCCGAGTAGGACTTGAACAGGCTGACCGGCAGCGACATGTGGTTGACGATGTGCAGCATCGCGGTCACGACGATGAACGCGCCGTAGAACCAGTTACCCACATAGATGTGCTTGGTCTTGCGCTTGACGATGGTGCCGAAGAACACCAGGCCGTAGGTGACCCAGACAATGGCCAGCAGAATAGCCAGGGGCCATTCCAGTTCCGCGTATTCCTTGGTGGTGGTGAAACCCATTGGCAAGGTAATGATCGCGCCGACGATCACCGCTTGCCATCCCCAGAAGGTGAAGGCGGCGAGGCTGTCGGAAATCAGTCGCGTTTGGCAGGTTCGCTGCACGACGTAATAAGAAGTGGCAAACAGTGCACATCCACCGAAGGCGAAAATCACCAGGTTGGTGTGCAACGGGCGCAGGCGTCCAAAGCTCGTCCATGGCAGACCGAAGTTCAACTCCGGCCAGACCAGTTGCGAGGCAATGAAGACACCGAGCCCCATGCCAAGGATCCCCCAGACCACCGTCATGATGGCGAACTGGCGGACTACCTTATAGTTATAAGCAGTCGGACTGATTGCTGTGCTCATTCTAAGGTTCCACGGTTTGGGTGTTTTATTAGGATTAAAAATCGGCCGCAAGTATGGAGAAAGCAAGGGGTCATTGCAACGCGCCATGACCTGGGTCAATGCTTTCAAAAGCTGATTCTGCGGCCTTTCCATGCGCCGCGTAAGGACAAATTTGCCCGCGGGCAAAACATCCCGGCGGACTGATCAGGCGAGGGGGTCAGGTCGGATGTAACGGGGTGTGTTCAAACGCAACGTTTGGCTGACCGAAGGCAATTGGTGCGACAGCCGGTATCTACCAGCCTTTGCGGCCTGTCATCGGGCAGATTCGTCGAACACATCGTTCAGGGTCGACCTGGAACCGGCACCGGCCAGTCCGCATCGGGGGAAGCTTAGACCCGAATCCGGTGATCCGAAAGGAAGAGTCAAAGAGGGTGCGACAATGCGTCGCAAAGAGGCAGCGGCAAGCTTCAAGCTGCAAGCTTCAAGAGAAATCCCGTTGCTTGCAGCTCTGGCTTTTGACTTTACTTGCCGCTTGTAGCTTGAAGCTTGCCGCTCAACTGCTCATCACCTCTGGAAAGGCTGTACACGTATGCCGCGAGCAGCTGCACCTTATCGTTGCCGAGCAGTTCGTTCTGCGCCGGCATATGGCCCTGACGGCCATGCCGAATCGTCTGTTCAAGTTGTGTCAGGCTCGTCCCGTAGATGAAGCCGGCCGGGTGCGTCAGGTTCGGCGCGCCCATGGCTTCAGTGCCCTGGCCGTTTGCCCCATGACAGGCGACGCAGGTGGTGCTGAACGCTTGCTGTCCGGCCTGCAGGTCGGCTTTGCTGTCGGCAGGCAATGGCAGCTTGGCCAGACCATGGCGCACATACGCGGCGACGTTCTTCACACCGTCTTCCCCCAGGACTTCACCCCAGGCCGGCATCGCTGCCATCCGGCCACCCATGATGGTGGTCTTGATGGTTTCTGCGTTGCCGCCCCAGCGCCAGTCGCTGTCGGTCAGATTGGGGAAGCCATATGCACCCTTGGCATCCGAGCCGTGGCACACCGAGCAGTTGGAGGCAAACAGGCGGCCGCCCATTTTCAGTGCCTGCGGGTCCTTGGCCACTTCTTCCACGGGCATCGCCGCGAACTTGGCGAAGATCGGCCCGAACTTCGTGTCAGCCTTGGCCATCTCCTTTTCCCATTCGTGCACGCCGGTCCAGCCGTTTTCGTAGCCGGGGAGGATGCCTTTCCAGTTACCGAGGCCCGGATAGAGGATCAGGTAGCCGACGGCGAATACCAGGGTGCCGGCGAACAGCATGAACCACCATTGCGGCAACGGGTTGTCGTACTCCTCGATGCCGTCGAAGCTGTGGCCCATGGTCTGGTCGACGCTGCCCTTGGTTTCACCCTTGCGGGTGCCGATCAGCAGCCAGGTCAGGCCAATCAGGCTGCCGATGGTCAGTACGCAGATCCACGTACTCCAGAAGGTGGTCATGGCCGGGTACTCCTTGTTGCTGATTCTTCTGTGATGTCGGGTTGTGGCTCGTCAGCGAACGGCAGCAGGCGCGCTTCGGCGAATTCCGGGCCGCGCTTGCTGTTGAAAACCCACAGGGTCAGGCCGACAAAGGCGACGAATACGACGACGGTGCCAAGGCCGCGGATCATTCCAGTGCTCATTTCGCTCTCTATAAAAGACATGGGCATGGCTCACCTCTTGCTCTTGATGGCAGTGCCGAGCACTTGCAGGTAGGCGACCAGTGCATCCATCTCGCTCTTGCCCTTGAGGGAAGCGACGGCGCCGGTGATGTCCTCGTCGGTGTACGGCACGCCCAGGGTGCGCATGGCCTTGATCTTGGTTTCGGTATGACTGCTGTCGAGCTGGTTGGCCACCAGCCACGGGTAGGCGGGCATTTTCGACTCCGGCACGACGTTGCGCGGGTTGTACAAGTGCGCGCGGTGCCAGTCATCCGAGTAACGCGCGCCAACCCGCGCCAGGTCCGGCCCGGTGCGTTTCGAACCCCACAGGAACGGGTGGTCCCAGACGCTTTCGCCTGCCACCGAGTAGTGCCCGTAGCGTTCGGTCTCGGCGCGGAACGGGCGGATCATCTGCGAATGACAGCCGACGCAGCCTTCGCGGATATAGATGTCGCGACCTTCCAGTTGCAGCGCGGTGTAGGGCTTCATGCCTTCCACCGGTTTGTTGGTCACGTCCTGGAAGAACAGCGGGACGATCTGGGTCAGGCCGCCGATGCTCACGGCCAGGATCATCAGCAGCAGCAACAGGCCGACGTTTTTCTCGATAGTTTCGTGTTTCATGGCGGACTCCTCAGGCCATCTGCGCGGCAGCGGCGACTTCGGCAGGCTGCGAGGCCCGCACGGTGCGCCAGGTGTTGTAGGCCATCAGGAACATGCCACTGAGGAAGATCGCACCACCCACCAGCCGCACGACGAAGCCAGGGTGGCTGGCCACCAGGGTTTCGACGAAGGAGTAAGTCAGCGTGCCGTCCTCGTTCACTGCACGCCACATCAGGCCCTGGGCGATGCCGTTGACCCACATCGAGGCGATGTACAGAACGGTGCCGATGGTGGCGAGCCAGAAGTGCGCGTTGATCAGGCCGATGCTGTGCATCTGCTCGCGGCCGAAGACTTTCGGGATCATGTGGTACAGCGCGCCGATGGAAATCATCGCCACCCAGCCCAACGCACCTGCGTGTACGTGGCCGATGGTCCAGTCGGTGTAGTGGGACAGGGCGTTGACCGTCTTGATCGCCATCATCGGCCCTTCGAAGGTCGACATGCCGTAGAACGCCAGCGACACCACGAGAAAGCGCAGGACCGGGTCGCTGCGCAACTTATGCCAGGCCCCCGACAGGGTCATCATGCCGTTGATCATCCCGCCCCAGCTCGGCGCCAGCAGGATCAGCGACATCACCATGCCCAACGACTGCGCCCAGTCCGGCAGCGCGGTGTAGTGCAAGTGGTGCGGACCGGCCCAGATGTACAGGGTGATCAGCGCCCAGAAGTGCACGATCGACAGGCGATAGGAGTAAACCGGGCGCTCGGCCTGTTTCGGCACGAAGTAATACATCATGCCGAGGAAACCGGCGGTGAGGAAAAAGCCGACGGCGTTGTGTCCGTACCACCATTGCACCATCGCATCGGTGGCGCCGGAGTACAGAGAGTAGGACTTGGTGAAGCTGACCGGCAATTCCATGTTGTTGACGATGTGCAGGATCGCCACGGTGATGATGAACGCACCGAAGAACCAGTTGCCGACATAAATGTGCTTGGTCTTGCGCTGCATGATCGTGCCGAAGAACACGATGGCGTAGGCGACCCAGACGATGGTGATCAGGATGTCGATCGGCCATTCCAGCTCGGCGTATTCCTTGGAACTGGTGTAGCCCAGCGGCAGGCTGATGGCTGCCAGCAGGATCACAAGCTGCCAGCCCCAGAAACAGAACGCGGCGATTTTCGGCGCGAACAATTGGGTCTGGCAGGTGCGTTGCACCGAATAGAACGAACTGGCGAACAAGGCGCAGCCGCCAAAGGCGAAGATCACCGCGTTGGTGTGCAGCGGGCGCAAGCGGCCGAAGCTGGTCCACGGCAAATTGAAGTTGAGTTCGGGCCAGACCAACTGGGCAGCGAGAAAAACCCCGAGCCCCATGCCGACGATGCCCCACACCACCGTCATAATGGCGAATTGGCGGACCACCTTGTAGTTGTAGGCGGTACTGATAGAAGTGTTCATGGTTCCCCATCCACGGTTCAGCCGAAGTGAGCGCACTCGCGCAAGGCAGCGCACCCTTCGGCCGGAGTTATAGGCAGACTAAAAGCGAGGCAAGCATGGACAAAGGGCACAAGGCCGGTATTGACGGGGATCAATGGGCGCAGTGCGTGCGGGATCATGGTTGGTTGTGGAATGCCGCGACTGGCAAGGCTGCGGCGACGCTGATCCTCGCCCATGGCGCCGGCGCACCGATGGACAGTGACTGGATGAACGACATGGCTGCACGCCTCGCCGCGCAAGGCGTCAACGTGTTGCGCTTCGAGTTTCCCTATATGGCACAGCGGCGCCTCGATGGCGGCAAACGCCCGCCGAACCCGGCACCGAAACTGCTGGAATGCTGGCGTGAGGTGTATGCCCAGGTGCGACGCCATGTCACTGGGCCGCTGGCCATTGGTGGCAAGTCCATGGGCGGGCGGATGGCCAGTTTGCTCGCGGATGAATTGGGTGCGCATGCGCTGGTGTGCCTGGGGTATCCGTTTTATGCGGTAGGCAAACCGGAGAAGCCAAGGGTTGAGCATTTGGCCGGGCTGAAGACGCGAACCTTGATCGTGCAAGGTGAGCGCGATGCGTTGGGCAATCGCGAGGCGGTCGAGGGTTATGCGCTATCGCCGGGTATCGAGGTGTTCTGGCTGGTGGCGGGGGATCATGACTTGAAGCCGTTGAAGGCTTCAGGGTTTAGTCATGAGCAGCATGTGGCGGCAGCGGCGCAGAAGGTGGCTTCATTTCTTCAGTGAATTCTTCATTGCCTTTCATGGCCTCATCGCGAGCAGGCTCGCTCCTACATTGGATCTACGGTGGGCACAGATTTTTGTGTCGACAACGATCAACTGTAGGAGTGAGCCTGCTTGCGATGAGGCACTCCTGGGCAACATCACTTTCACAGGCTCAATAAAAAACCCGGAAGCTCTCACTGTCCGGGTTTTTGTCATTCCCGCCTCTATCAGCGGTTAAACCGCTCCACCAACGAATACTGGGTATTGGCAGTCTTGGTCAGCTCTTCACTCAGCAACGCCGAGTTCTGCGCCTGTTCCGCGGTCTGGTCCGCCAACTCAGAAATGTTGCTGATGTTGCGGCTGATTTCTTCGGCCACGGCGCTTTGCTCTTCGGTTGCGGCGGCGATCTGGGTGGTCATGTCGGTGATGTTGGCCACCGCTTCGCTGATCCCCACCAGTGCCTGGTCCGCTTCCAGTACCCGCGCCACGCCTTCTTCCGCCTGGCGATGCCCGGCTTCCATGGTTTGCACCGCGGTGCCGGCGGTTTGTTGCAGTTTGGCGATCAGCGCGTGAATCTGCCCGGTGGACTCGCTGGTGCGTTGCGCCAGTTGACGGACTTCGTCGGCCACCACCGCAAAACCACGACCCATCTCGCCAGCACGGGCCGCTTCGATGGCAGCGTTCAGGGCCAGCAGGTTGGTCTGGTCGGCGATGCCTTTGATCACGTCGACCACGCCACCGATTTCGTTGCTGTCCTTGGCCAGTTGGGTCACGGTCACGCCGGTTTCACCGACGACTACCGACAGGCGCTGGATGGCTTCGCGGGTTTCCCCGGCGATGTCACGACCACGACCGGTCAGGCGATTGGCTTCCTGGGTGGCGTCGGCGGTGCGTTGCACGTGGCTGGCGACTTCCTGGGTGGTAGCGGCCATCTGGTTGACCGCGGTGGCCACTTGTTCGGTCTCGACCCGTTGACGTTCCAGGCCGCTGGAGCTGTTGTGCGCCAGGGCATCGGATTGCCTGGCCTGATCGGTCAGGTGTTCGGCCGTGTCCTGCAGGCGCGTCAGGCAGGTTTTCAGGCGTGCTTCCTGACTGAGGATGGACATTTCCAGACGCGCCTGGGCGCCGCGACTGTCGGTGTACATCTGGGCGATCAACGGATCGGAGGTGGTCTGCTCGGCCAGGCGCAGCAAACGCTTGAGGCCACGCTGTTGCCACTGGAGGCCCATCAGGCCCAGCGGCACCGAAAGACCCGCAGCCAGGGCAAACCCCCAATGGGAGTTCAGGGAGGCACCGATCATGAAGCTCAATTGGCTGACCAGGATGAACGGCAGCCAGTCCTGCAGGATCGGCAACCATTTATCCGAGGAGGGAATGGCCGACTTGCCTTGGTTGATGCGTTGGTAGAGCGCTTCGGCGCGGCGGATCTGTTCGGCGCTGGGCTTGACCCGCACCGACTCGTAACCGATCACCTGATTGCCTTCGAAGATCGGTGTCACATAGGCGTTCACCCAGTAATGATCACCGGTCTTGCAGCGATTCTTGACAATGCCCATCCATGGCAAGCCTTGTTTCAGCGTGTCCCACATGTGGGCGAACACCGCGACCGGGACGTCGGGGTGACGGACCAGGTTGTGCGGTGCACGGATCAGCTCCTCTCGGGAAAACCCGCTGATCTCGACGAAAGCGTCGTTACAGTAGGTGATCATGCCCTTGGCATCGGTGGTGGAAATCAACCGTTGCTGAGCCGGGAAGGTCCGCTCGCGTTGTGTAATAGGCTGGTTGTTACGCATGGCTTTTTTAATCCGCAAGGCTTTCAAGTGCTGTATCGGCAAGGCCGGCGGATTGTTGAGATTATTTTTCGATAGTCAGCGATGCGTCGCAAAATGACCCTTGCGTCAGCCGGCGAGCATCGGATAGGTGAACAGGCCGAAGTGCAGCAGGTTCAAGCCAAAGTGGCTTGCAATGGCGGCGCCCAGCCCGCCGAATCGGTAGGCCAGGCCATAACCGACCCCGGCCAGCGTTGCCAGCAATACCCACTGCCATCCCGCGCCAACATGGGCCAGGCCGAAGATCAATGATGCCAGCAGCAGGGCGAGGTGTTCACCGTAAGGCCGGTCTTTCAGGTACCGGCTCAGGCCGCCCTGGATGTAGCCACGGAACAGCGCTTCTTCGACCAGCGTCACCAGCAGCAGATTGTTCAGTAACCACAGCCAGGCTTGATCCGGCCATTTCGGCGCCCAGGCGATTACGCCCAGCAACAACGCGCCACCCAACGCCAGCACGGCGCTCAAGGTCAATGCCAGTGCGGTGGCATACAGCGATAGCCGAAGCGAACGGCGGCCGACAATCCACGGACAAACCAGTAACAGCCAGAAGCCGATCAGCGGTTTGTCCAGATTCAGGTGCATGGCGAATGACACGGCATTATCGGTAAAACGTTGGGGATCGATACCGCGACCGTTGTAGAAACCGGGTAGCCAATGCGTCGCCAGGGCCAGAGCCAGGACGATGAACAGTCCGTGGCCGAGGTAGCGGACAAAAGGGATCTCGCGCTGGCGAACCGCTGCGCCAGCGACCAGCAACAAGAACACCGAGATTGCCGAGAGCCAGCCGAGATGGCCGTAGGTCAGCGCCAGACCGTAGCCGAAGGAAAGCAGGGCCAGAAGCATCCATGGCAGGGCAATCATTTGAAGTCCTTAGAGATGTAGAGCTTTTGTGGCGAGGGCTGCGATTATAAGCAGAGCTCAAACAAAAACACCGCCCGAAGGCGGTGTTTGTGTCAGTCGTCCGTTACGAAGCGATCAACTGCCGCAACACGTAATGCAGAATCCCCCCCGACTTGAAGTACTCAACCTCATTGAGCGTATCGATGCGGCACAACACCTCGACTTTTTCGCTGCTGCCGTCTTCGCGAGTGATGACCAGCGTCAGGTTCATCCGTGGCGTCAACTCGACGCCGGTCAAGCCGAGGATGTCCAGGGTTTCACTGCCGTTGAGCTTCAGGCTCTTGCGGTTCTGATCCAGCTTGAACTGCAGCGGCAGCACGCCCATGCCCACCAGGTTGGAGCGGTGAATCCGTTCGAAGCTTTCGGCGATGACCGCTTTCACCCCCAGCAGATTGGTGCCTTTGGCCGCCCAGTCGCGACTCGAACCGGTGCCGTATTCCTGGCCGGCGAACACCACCAGCGGCGTGCCTGAAGCCTGATAACGCATGGCGGCGTCGTAGATCGGCATTTTCTCGCCGGTGGGAATGTAGCGGGTGTTGCCGCCTTCTTCGCCGCCGAGCATTTCGTTGCGTATGCGGATGTTGGCGAAGGTGCCGCGCATCATCACTTCATGGTTGCCACGCCGCGAGCCGTAGGAGTTGAAGTCCCGGGGCTCCACGCCTTTGTCGCGCAGGTATTGCCCTGCCGGGCTGTCGGCCTTGATGTTGCCGGCCGGGGAGATGTGGTCGGTGGTCACCGAGTCGCCGAGCAGAGCGAGGATCCTGGCGCCGTTGACATCCTTGACCACGGGCGGCGGGCCGCCGATGTCGTCGAAGAACGGCGGGTGCTGGATGTAAGTCGAGTCGTCCTGCCAGACGTAGGTCGCCGCCTGCGGAACCTTGATCGCCTGCCATTGCGCGTCACCGGCAAACACTTCGGCGTATTCCTTGTGGAACATGGCGGTGCTGACCTGATTCACGGCGTCGGCAATTTCTTTGCTGCTTGGCCAAATGTCCCGCAGGTAAACCGGTTTGCCGTCCTTGTCATCGCCCAACGGCTCGCGGCTGAGGTCGGTGCGCACGGTACCCGCCAGCGCGTAGGCCACCACCAGCGGCGGGGAGGCCAGCCAGTTGGTTTTTACCAGCGGATGCACCCGGCCTTCGAAGTTGCGATTGCCCGAGAGCACGGAGGCCACGGTGAGGTCGGCTTGCTGGATGGCTTTCTCGATGGGTTCCGACAGCGGTCCCGAGTTGCCGATGCAGGTGGTGCAGCCATAGCCGACCAGGGCAAAGCCCAATTCGTCGAGGTAATGGGTCAGCCCGGCCGCCTTGTAGTAATCGGTGACCACTTTCGAGCCGGGGGCCAGCGAACTCTTCACCCAGGGTTTGCGTTTCAGGCCTTTTTCCACAGCCTTCTTCGCCACCAGCCCGGCCGCCATCATCACGCTGGGGTTGGAGGTGTTGGTGCAGGAGGTAATCGCGGCGATGACCACGGCGCCGTTTTTCAGGCGATAGGTCTGGCCTTCGTAATCGTAATCCACTTCGCCGGCCATATCGGCATTGCCGACGGCAACACCGCCACCGCCTTCGCTTTCCAGGCGGCCTTCTTCCTTGCTGGTGGGCTTGAATTGCAGGTCGGCGAAGTCGCTGAACGCTTGCGCGACGTTGGGCAGCGACACCCGGTCCTGTGGGCGTTTTGGTCCGGCGAGGCTGGCTTCGACGCTGCCCATGTCCAGCGCCAGGCTGTCGGTGAACACCGGTTCCTGGCCGGGCAGGCGCCACAGGCCCTGGGCCTTGCTGTAGGCCTCGACCAGTTGCACCGTTTCCAGGGGCCGGCCGGACAGGCGCAGGTATTCCAGCGTGATGTCGTCCACCGGGAAGAAACCGCAGGTGGCGCCGTATTCCGGGGCCATGTTGGCGATGGTCGCGCGGTCGGCCAGCGGCAGGTCGGCCAGACCGTCGCCGTAGAATTCGACGAATTTGCCCACCACGCCTTTCTTGCGCAGCATCTGGGTCACGGTCAGCACCAGGTCGGTGGCAGTGATGCCTTCCTTGAGCTTGCCGGTGAGTTTGAAACCGATGACTTCCGGAATCAGCATCGACACCGGTTGCCCGAGCATTGCCGCTTCCGCCTCGATACCGCCGACGCCCCAGCCGAGCACGCCGAGGCCGTTGATCATGGTGGTGTGGGAATCGGTGCCCACCAAAGTGTCGGGGAAGGCGTAGGTCCGGCCGTCCTCGTCCTTGGTCCAGACCGTGCGGCCGAGGTATTCCAGATTCACCTGGTGGCAGATCCCGGTGCCCGGCGGCACCACGCTGAAGTTGTCGAAGGCACTCTGGCCCCAGCGCAGGAACGCATAGCGCTCGCCATTGCGCTGCATTTCAATGTCGACGTTCTGCTCGAAGGCGCTGCTGGTGGCGAACTTGTCGACCATCACCGAGTGGTCGATCACCAGGTCCACCGGCGACAGCGGGTTGATCCGCTGCGGATTGCCGCCGGCCTTGGCCATCGCCGCGCGCATGGCGGCCAGGTCGACGACCGCCGGTACGCCGGTGAAGTCCTGCATCAGCACCCGCGCCGGGCGGTACTGGATTTCGCGGTCGGAGCGACGCTCCTTGAGCCACGCGGCCAGTGCCTTGAGGTCGGCACCGGTGACGGTTTTTTCGTCCTCCCAGCGCAGCAGGTTTTCCAGCAGGACTTTCAACGACATCGGCAGCTTGTCCAGATCGCCCAGGCTTTTGGCGGCATCGGGCAGGCTGAAGTAGTGGTAGGTCTTGTTGCCGACTTGCAGGGTCTTGAGCGTTTTCAGGCTATCGAGGGACGGCATTGCGATCACTCCTTTGAGTCCGCACGGCTACGGACAGAGGGAACGGATAGAGGACTAAACCTAGCCCTCTTTGGTGCTTAAGGCTAATAACTGGACTCTATGGGCAAGTCCAGGGTCTGTTAACGCTTGCTGTCGAACCGCGTTGCGATGCCAAAGTGTGCGAGGCAAGGCGCGGGATGCCGCCAATGGTTGTTCCCTTGGCAAATCCCGCAACGCGGCCTCGCACACTTTGGCGCGCAACCCGAAGGGACGCGCCCCATTTTCCGCTGGGCGGCGTTGCTCGGAACTTATTTGGAACAACCAAACTGCGTTCCTCGCGCCTTGCCCAGCGGAAAATGGGGCTGCGTCGCGGTCGACAGCAAGCGTTAACAGACCCTGGGTTCCGAAGTCGGCTATCATGCGCGGGTTTTCGTGACAGGCTTTGCTTCAACGCAAGCCTGGGCATCGTGCAGTGGCCGAAATTCCTCGCCATTGCCCAGGAGTAAGAATGAACACCCTCTTTATGCATTGCCGGCCGGGCTTCGAAGGCGAAGTCTGTTCCGAGATCTCCGACCTCGCCGCGCGCTTGAACGTTGCCGGTTATGCCAAGGCCAAGGCGGCAACCGCCTGCGCCGAGTTTGTCTGCACCGAAGAAGACGGCGCCGAGCGCCTGATGCGCGGGCAGCGTTTCGCCGAGCTGATCTTCCCGCGCCAGTGGGCCCGGGGAATTTTCATCGATCTGCCGGAAACCGACCGCATCAGCGTGATCCTCGCGCATATGGCGGACTTTCCGCTGTGCGGCAGCCTGTGGCTGGAAATGGTCGACACCAATGACGGCAAGGAACTGTCGAACTTCTGCAAGAAATTCGAAGTGCATCTGCGCAAGGCGCTGATGGCGGCCGGCAAATTGGTGGAAGATGCCCACAAGCCGCGCCTGTTGCTGACCTTCAAGAGCGGCCGCGAAGTGTTCATGGGCCTGGCGGAGTCGAACAACTCGGCGATGTGGCCGATGGGCATTCCCCGTTTGAAATTCCCCCGCGAGGCGCCGAGCCGCTCGACCCTCAAGCTGGAAGAGGCCTGGTACCACTTCATCCCGCGTGACCAGTGGGACGAGCGCCTGCACAGTGACATGACCGGCGTTGACCTGGGGGCCGCCCCCGGCGGTTGGACCTGGCAATTGGTCAACCGTGGCATGCTGGTGACCGCCATCGACAACGGCCCGATGGCCGAAAGCCTGATGGATACTGGCCTGGTGCAGCACTTGATGGCCGACGGTTTCACCTTCAAACCCAAGCAACCGGTGGACTGGATGGTCTGCGACATCGTCGAGAAACCGGCGCGCAACGCCGCGATGCTGGAAGAGTGGATTGGCGAGGGGCATTGCCGCGAAGCGGTGGTCAACCTCAAGCTGCCGATGAAACAACGCTATGCCGAAGTGAAGCGTTTGCTCGAGCGCGTTGCCGATGGCTTCAAGGCACGGGGCATCAAGGTCGAGATTGGCTGCAAGCAGCTGTACCACGACCGCGAGGAAGTGACTTGCCATTTGCGTCGGATGGATGTGAAGAAGCCGAAATCCCGCTGATACCGACGGACCAATGTGGGAGCGGCGGTGCGGCGATCCGACTTGCTCGCGAAGGCGTCGTGTCAGTCGACGTCAACGCTGCTGACACACCGCTTTCGCGAGCAAGCCCGCTCCCACAGGTCAGTGGTAATCCCACAAGGGCGGCGTAATGCCACAGGTGACTGAACACCCGGCAATGCGCGACAATGCCGGCCAGTTTCAGGAGTGAATCATGAGTGAAATGCTTGATACGCCGGTAGACGGCACCCTCGACGCCACCGGCCTCAACTGCCCCGAGCCGGTGATGATGCTGCACCAGCACATCCGTGACCTGGTGCCCGGCGGCCTGCTCAAGGTGATCGCCACTGACCCGTCGACCCGTCGCGACATTCCCAAGTTCTGCGTGTTTCTCGACCATGAACTGGTGGCGCAGCACGAAGATGAGGGCACCTACCTCTACTGGATTCGCAAGAAGTCCGTTTAACGGTAGCCAAAAAAAGACCTGCAGAAGCAGGTCTTTTTGTTTGTGCAGTCAACCCGCCGAGCGGCTGTTACGAATTCGCCTGCGCGCACTGAGCGTCAGGCGGATCGACAGCATCAGCGCCGCGCAGCTCAAGCCGGCAATCAACCCTTCCCATAGCCCGCTCGGGCCGCTGGCCGGACCGAACCAATCGGTCAGTCCCAGCACGTAGCCGACCGGCAGGCCGATGCCCCAATAGGCGAACAAAGTCAGGATCATCGTTACCCGGGTGTCCTGGTATCCACGCAGCGCGCCCGCGCAGATCACCTGGATGGCATCGGAAAACTGGTACAGCGCGGCATAGACAATCAACATCGACGCAATCTGGATCACGGCCTTGTCAGGCGTGTAGATCGAGGCGATAGGTTCGCGCAGGAGCAGGATCAGGCTCGCCGAGAACGCCGCGAACACCAGTGCCGCACCGAGCCCGACCTTCGCCGCGAAGCGCGCCTGCCAAGGATTGCCGCCCCCCAGTGCCTGACCGACGCGCACGGTCACCGCCATGCCCAGGGAATACGGGATCATGAACAACAGCGAGCTGATATTCAGGGCGATTTGATGCCCGGCCACCACGGTGGAGCCGAGACTGCCGATCAACAGGGCGATGACCGCGAAGATGCTGGACTCGGCGAACACGGCGATACCGATCGGCAGGCCGATGCTGACCAGGCGCTTGATCACGGCCCATTTCGGGCGATCGAAGCGCACCAGCACACGGGTGCGGGCATAGAACGGCGCCCAGAAGGTCCAGCCGGCCATGCTCAACGCCATGAACCACATCACAATGCCGCTGGCCCAGCCGCACCCGACGCCGCCCAGAGCCGGCGCGCCGAAATGGCCATAGATCAACGTGTAGTTCAGGGGGATGTTCAGCAGTAGCCCGCACAAGCCAATGACCATGCTCGGACGGGTACGACCCATGCCATCGCTGTAGCAGCGCAACACGTAATAAAACGCCATGCCCGGCAAGCCGAAGGCGATCCCGTGCAGGTAACCCATGCTCGGCTCGATCAATTGCGGATCGACTTTCATCCAGTGCAGGATCGGCTCGGCGCCGAGCAGCAGGCCGCTGCCGATCAACCCGACACACAGTGCCAGCCACAGCGCCTGGCGCACCAGTGGGCCGATTTCGTCAAACTGCCCGGCGCCAAAGCGTTGCGCGACCTTGGGTGTGGTGGCCAAAAGGACGCCGGACATCAACAGGTAGACCGGAATCCAGATCGAATTGCCCAGGGCCACCGAGGCCAGGTCTCGCGGGCTTACACGGCCGGCCATCACCGCATCGACGAAGCCCATGGCCGTGGTGGCCAGTTGCGCGATCATGATCGGCAGGGCCAGGCCGAGCAGGCCTTTGAGTTCCAGGCGAACGGGCGTCGTCCGCGCCGGAGCAATGGCGGCGGTATTCTCAATTACAGGATTCAATGGCGAAACGTCCAAAAAGGTATTGATGCACAGGCGCGCATTCTACGCGTTGACGCGCCAGTCAGGAAAAGACCCATGTTACCGATTTGTAATCAAAAACCTGTGGGAGCGGGCTTGCTCGCGATAGCGGCCTGTCAGCCGCCATTGATGTTGCCTGACACCCCCTCTTCGCGAGCGGGCTCGCTCCCACACGGTAACTGGTGTACTTCAGGTCCGGGTGAACAATGCCCGCTGGCCCACCACCCGCATCTACGCCTACACTGCCGATCCGCCAAAGGAGCCTGCCATGCTGATTGTTGCCGACGAAAATATCCCCCTGCTCGATGCCTTCTTCGAAGGTTTCGGTGAAATCCGCCGGGTACCGGGTCGCGCCATCGACCGTGCCACGGTCGAGCAGGCCGATGTGCTGTTGGTGCGTTCGGTGACCAACGTCAATCGTGCGCTGCTCGAGGGCAGCAAGGTGCGTTTTGTCGGTACGTGCACCATCGGCACCGATCATCTGGACCTGGATTACTTGCAGCAGGCCGGTATCACCTGGTCCAGTGCACCGGGCTGCAATGCCCGCGGCGTGGTCGACTATGTGCTCGGCAGTCTGCTGACCCTGGCCGAAATCGAAGGTGTCGACCTGACCCGGCGTACCTACGGCGTGGTCGGTGCCGGCGAAGTGGGTGGACGGCTGGTCAAGGTCCTGCAAGGCCTGGGCTGGAAGGTGCTGGTGTGCGATCCGCCACGGCAAGCTGCGGAAGGTGGAGACTACGTCAGCCTCGAGCAGATCATCGACGAGTGCGACGTCATCAGCCTGCACACGCCATTGACCAAGCAGGGGCAGCAATCGACCTGGCATTTGTTCGATCAAAAACGTCTGAACCAGCTCCGATCCGGTACCTGGCTGATCAACGCCAGTCGCGGGCCAGTGGTCAATAACGCGGCCCTGCGCGATGTGCTGCTGGAGCGCGAAGACCTGCAAGCGGTGCTCGATGTCTGGGAAGGCGAGCCTGAAGTCGACGTGGCACTGGCCGAACTCTGCGTGCTGGCAACGCCACACATTGCCGGTTACAGCCTCGATGGCAAGCAGAGGGGCACCGCGCAGATTTATCAGGCGTATTGCGATTTCCTCGGGCAACCGGCCCGCGTCAGCCTGAGCGATTTGCTGCCGGCACCGTGGCTGTCGCACGTGACCCTCAATGCGCAAAGCGACCCGGCCTGGGCGTTAGCGATGCTGTGCCGTGGCGTGTATGACCCGCGTCGTGACGATGCGGATTTCCGTCGCAGCCTTGTCGGCAGCGTCAGCGAGCAACGTGCGGCATTCGATGTGCTGCGCAAGCAATACCCGTTGCGCCGTGAGATCGACGGGTTGCAGGTGCGGATCGAGGGTGACTCGGCTGAGTTGCAGAGGATTGTCGCGGCGTTGGGGGCGACGGCAATCTGATAGACCGTGGCGGCCCCTTCGACTTGCCCGCGAAGGGCGCGACACAGTCCCGGATTGGATTAGCAGGCATAAAAAACCCGGCCAACAAAGGGCCGGGTCAAGAAGACGGTGGCTATATCACTTTTGTTCGGCAGGTTTGACCAATCGCTTTTCCAGTTCGCTGCAAGCTTTCTGGATCATCTTTTCAGTGATCGGTACTTCGCGGCCCTGCTCGTCAATAATCGAGCAACCCAGAGACTGGTCTGGTTGCGTGCGGATCACTTGAATCTTGTCATCGCTGCTGTGTTGCAAGGACATGGCCTGTCTCCTCATCAGGTTGTGTGCTTACTGTAGAACCGCCAGGTGACCGGGCTATGACAACTCCCTGCGATCTTTCCGGGGGACAGTACCAGTCCACCAGAAATGCCTTCACGTGGCTACCCGAACTTTAGACCAATAGCGTCTAGCCTCTAGTGTTGGTGGACATAATTAACCTGACTCATTGTGATTTGCAGCGAGCCACCCCATTGAGCGGTGTAGGCTGACCCTAATGACTGCTTTGTCCTGGATGATTGCGATGCTCTCTGCCCGTCACCGCCGTGCTGTTCGCCTGGCCAGTCGTTTCATCGCGCCGTATCGCTGGCAGGCCTTTGGCGCCTTGCTGGCGTTGATCGCCACCGCGGGCATCACCTTGTCCATGGGGCAGGGCATCCGCCTGCTGGTGGACAAGGGGTTCATGACCCAGTCACCGCATCTGCTCAATCAGTCCATCACACTGTTCATGTTGCTGGTGATGGGGCTGGCGATCGGTACGTTTGCACGGTTTTACCTGGTGTCGTGGATTGGCGAACGCTGCGTCGCCGATATCCGGCGCAACGTGTTCAATCATCTGATTTACCTGCACCCGGGGTTTTACGAAGACAATCGCAGCTCGGAAATCCAGTCCCGCCTGACCGCCGATACCACGCTGCTGCAATCGGTCATCGGCTCTTCGTTGTCGTTGTTCTTGCGCAATCTGTTGATGGTGATCGGCGGGATCGTCCTGTTGTTTGTCACTAACCCCAAGCTCACCAGCATCGTGGTGGTTGCCTTGCCCCTGGTGATCGCGCCGATCCTGATCTTCGGTCGCCGGGTGCGTAACCTCTCACGCCTGAGTCAGGACCGGATTGCCGATATCGGCAGTTATGTGTCGGAAACCCTGGGGCAGATCAAGACCGTGCAGGCCTACAACCATCAGGCCCAGGACGAGCGCCGGTTTGCCGTGACTGTGGAAGAGGCGTTCAACACCGCACGCAAGCGTATCTTCCAGCGGGCCTGGCTGATTACCCTGGTGATCGTGCTGGTATTGGGCGCGGTCGGGGTGATGCTCTGGGTCGGCGGCATGGACGTCATCGCCGGAAGAATTTCCGCCGGCGAGTTGGCAGCGTTCGTGTTCTACAGCCTGATCGTCGGCAGCGCGTTTGGCACGTTGAGCGAAGTGATTGGCGAATTGCAGAGGGCAGCCGGCGCGGCCGAGCGGATTGCCGAGTTGCTGCGTTCGGAAAACATCATCCTGCCGCCGGTGGCAGGCGCGGTGACACTGCCGGAGCGGGTCGATGGCCAACTGCAACTGCACAATGTGCGTTTTTCCTACCCGTCGCGGCCGGAAAGTTATGCCGTCGACGGGTTGAGCCTGACCGTCAATGCCGGTGAGACGCTGGCGCTGGTCGGGCCATCAGGGGCCGGCAAATCCACGGTGTATGACTTGCTGTTGCGTTTTTACGACCCGGCCGAGGGACGCATCCTGCTCGATGGCGTGCCATTGACTCAACTCGATCCGCTGGACCTGCGCCGTTGCTTCGCCCTGGTCTCGCAAACCCCGGCGCTGTTTTTCGGCAGCATTGAAGAAAACATTCGCTATGGCAATCCGCAGGCGACGTTGGCCGAGGTGCAGGAGGCGGCAAAAATCGCTTACGCCCATGACTTTATCGAAGCCATGCCCAATGGTTACCAGACCCATCTGGGGGACGGTGGTCTCGGCTTGTCCGGCGGCCAGCGCCAACGCCTGGCCATCGCCCGCGCGTTGCTGGTGGACGCCCCGATCCTGCTCCTTGACGAAGCCACCAGTGCCCTCGATGCCCAAAGCGAGTACCTGATCCAGCAGGCGCTGCCGAGCCTGATGAAAAACCGTACCACCCTGGTGATCGCCCATCGCCTGGCCACGGTAAAAAACGCCGACCGAATCGCGGTGATGGATCAGGGGAAGCTGGTAGCTGTGGGCACGCATCAGGAGCTGATTGCCAGCAATGCCTTGTATGCGCGGTTGGCGGCGTTGCAGTTTGGTGTCGACGATGATCACGAAGCTCACCTTTCCAAAAAAATCGGGAAGGGTCATGAGGTTGAATAAATGCCGAAAGGTTCGGGCAATATGGCGGTCTCAGTGACGAGCCAGGATGAGGAAATGAACCGATATCAACCGCCGTTGACGTTGACCACAAAAATACTCGCGTTGATCGCAGAGATCAGTGAGCAGATTGGTCAGCTTTCGGCTGTGGATGATTCTCGTCAGACACCTCAGTTACGGCGCGGCAATCGAATTCGAACGATTCAGGCTTCATTGGCAATCGAAAACAATACGCTCAGCATTGAACAAGTGACCGCCGTTCTGTCGGGGCAGCGCGTCCTGGGTTTACCTCGGGAAATCCAGGAAGTGCGTAATGCCTTTGCTGCCTACGAATCGATGCCGGGCTGGCAGCCGGGCAGTCGAGTCGACCTGCTTCGGGCGCATGAGCTGTTAATGCATGGGCTGATCGACGATTTCGGACGGTTCCGGCGCGACGGCGTGGGAATTTGTCGTGGCGAACGATTGGTTCATATGGCTCCGCCTCCAAGTCGCGTTGCGCATTTGATTGATGATTTGCTGGCATGGGTGGACGCCTCGGATTGGCATCCGTTGATTATCAGTTGTGTATTCCATTACGAGTTCGAGTTCATTCACCCGTTCGCAGATGGCAACGGCCGCATGGGACGTCTTTGGCAGACGCTGATGCTTAGCCGGTGGCGTCCGATATTGGCTTATCTGCCCGTCGAAGCTGTTATCCGGGATCAACAGGATGCCTACTATGCAGCGTTGTCCGAGGCGGACCAGAAGGCCGAGTCGACGCCTTTTGTCGAGTTTATGCTTCAGGCCTTGAGCGTGGCGCTCAAGGAAGCGTCACGGAGCGAGTCAGTAACCGACCAAGTAACCGACCAAGTAACCGATCAAGTAACCGACCAAGTAGCGAGGCTGCTTTTGGTGCTTGAAGGGACTGAGCCGCGCAAAGTAAGCGAGTTGATGGCAGAAGTGGGATTGGCTCACAAGGCGACTTTCCGGGCTAACTATCTGAAACCGGCATTGGGTAAAGGATTGATTGAAATGACTCATCCCGACTCGCCCAATAGCCCGGCCCAACGATATCGATTGACCGAATATGGCAAGCAATCTGCAAAAAAACGGAGCAGTGTCGGCGCTCCCGAAACCTATAGGCTGCCCCTGATTTGACCCGTCAATAAAAATGCCCGCATCAATCGATGCGGGCATTTTTGTCGGCGAGTTAAATCACTACATTATTGATCATCAAAATACCGCTCATGCCAATCCACGATCGGCTGCGGTGAGTTGAGCTTCGCGCCATAGATCACCGAATACGACAGCACGTTTTGCACGTACTGGCGGGTTTCGTCGAACGGAATGCTTTCTACCCACACGTCAAAACTCAAGTGATCCGCACCGCGCAGCCATTGGCGCACGCGGCCCGGGCCGGCGTTGTAGGCGGCGGAGGCTAGGACGCGGTTGCCGTTGAACTGGCTGTGCACCTGGCTCAGGTACGCAGCGCCGAGCTGGATGTTCTTGTCCGGGTCGAACAGTTGCTGTGGCGAGCTATAGGGAATGCTGAACTTGCGTGCGGTTTCCTTGGCGGTGGCGGGCATCAGTTGCATCAGGCCCGAGGCGCCGACCCCGGAGCGGGCGTCGTCCATGAACGCACTTTCCTGGCGGGTGATGGCGAACGCCCAGCTCGGATGCAGGCCGCGATTCTTCGCTTCACGCACCAGGGTGTTGCGGTGAGCCATCGGGAAGCGGATATCCAGGTCATCCCAATACTGCGCCTGACTGATGGTGCGGATCGCCGGGAAGTACCATTTCAGGTCGTAGGCCAGTTTGGCCTGGGCGACCATTTCGTCGCGGCTGAAGTGACGGCTGACGTAGTACCACTCGCGCCGACCATCGACGATCTGCCCGCGGGCGTGCAGCTCCAGGGCACGGCGCACGCCGGGCGTGTTGCGCACCTTGTTGATGGTGGCCTGGCTGAGTACCAGCGGTTTGTTGAGCAGCGAGTAGGGCGACTGTGAGCGATCGGCGGCGAGGAAACCATAGAAGTCGCGTTCGCGGGCCAGGCTTTTATAGAGCGTCTGCGCTTCCGGATTCTGCGGTTGCGCCAGTTCCAGGCTACGAGCCTGCCAGTAACGCCAGCGGTTGGTGGTGGCCAGGTCCTGGGGCAGGCGGCGGGTCAACTGGTAGGCATCCTCCCAGCGCGCCAGGCGCAGGAGTAGGCGCAAGCGCCATTCGGAAACTGTGTTGTCACGCAGTTCCGGGTCGTATTTGGTCATGACGTCCAGTGCGCGGCCGTCGAAACGTTTGGCGAGGGTCAGCCCGATTTCCCGGGCGATCGCCACTTTTTCATCCCGGGAGAAATGCATGCTGCTGGCGTAGCCGTCGAGCAGGTCCATGGCCTTGTCCGGGTCCTGGCGAGCCAGGCGGCGCAGGCCGAGGCTGACCACGTCGGACATGGCTTCATCGGCCGGGGTGAAGCGTGATGGCTGGTTGAGCAGTTCCGGTTTCTGTGCCACGTCCACCAGCAAGCGACCGCGAGGGGCGAGGGTGGTCATGCCGTTGACCAGGCTGTTGGCCAGCGGATAGTTGCGCGCCTGGGCGGCGAGTTTGGCGCGTTCCCAGCGTTTTTGCTCGGTCAACTGGCCATCGGCGGCCCACATGCCGAACAAGGCATCGCAGGCGTCGGGCTGGGATTTCCCGGTCAACCAGAGCTTTTCAGCGTTGGCATAACCTTCGGCTTTGAGGTTGTGGCTGATCTGGTACTGCGCGTTCAGGCAGTCCAGTTCGGTAAAGTTCATTTTCGGGTCGTAGTACTTGACGAAGGTCGCCCAGTCGCCCCGGTCCGCCAGCCAGCGTAACCAGCGTAGTTTCATCCAGTTGGCTTGGGGCAGGTCGCCGTGTTCGGCGAGGAACTTCTCGATTTCGGCGTTGCTCGCGGATTTAAGCCGCGCGGTCAACTCGTCGTAAGCCAGGTAGGGTTCCAGCGGATAATCGGCGAGGGCCTGGCTGTAACGGAAATACGGGCCGCTATCGCCCTTGGCCAAGGCGCGTTTGGCTTCATCGTAATACTGGCGTTGGGTGGACAGGTCCACCGCCTGGGCGGATTGGACGGCAGCGGCAGACAGTAAAAAAGCAGATAAAAGATTGAAAAGGCGACTGCGCATGAGACGTCCGGGCAGAGAAAAATCATGACAAGCGCGGGCCAGGCCCGCGCTGAATTGTCTGTAGCTTAGCCTTTTGCCAGCAGCCGGTGAAAGCTTTGCGGGTCTTCCCGCGTCAGTTCGCAACATTTGTCATGCAGAGTGCTACGAGAGTGAAATTGCCGGCCTTCTGAAGGCTCAAGTCAGGTAGAATGCGCGCCCGGTTTTTGGAGAAGCTCATGACCCTGCTCAAATTCAGCGATGTGTCCCTTGCTTTCGGCGCTATGCCGTTGTTGGACAAGGTGTCCTGGCAGATCGCCCGTGGTGAGCGGGTGTGCATCATCGGCCGCAATGGCACTGGCAAGTCCAGCATGATGAAGCTCGTCAAGGGCGACCAGAAGCCCGATGACGGCTCCGTTTGGCGCGCACCAGGGCTCAAGATTGGCGAATTGCCGCAAGAATTGCCGGTGGCCGACGAGCGGACAGTATTCGACGTGGTGGCCGAAGGCCTGGACGGCGTTGGCGCCTTGCTCGCCGAATATCACCACCTGAGCCAGAACATCGTCACCGACGCCGATCTGGACAAGCTGATGCACGTCCAGCACGACCTCGAAGCCCGCGATGGCTGGCGCTTGCAGACCCTCGTCGACAGCACCTTGAGCCGCCTGCAACTGCCGGCCGACAAGACCCTCGCCGAGTTGTCCGGCGGCTGGCGTCGTCGCGTCTTGCTGGCCCAGGCCCTGGTGTCCGAGCCGGACCTGCTGCTGCTCGACGAACCGACCAACCACCTGGACATCGGTGCCATCGCCTGGCTTGAAGAAGCGCTGAAGGATTTCCAGGGTGCCGTGCTGTTCATCACGCACGACCGTTCTTTCCTGCAGAACCTGGCAACCCGCATCCTCGAACTGGATCGCGGCGGCCTGATCGACTGGAATGGCGACTACGCCAGTTTCCTGGTGCACAAGGAAGCTGAACTCGCTGCCGAAGCCACTGCTAACGCGCTGTTCGACAAACGCCTGGCCCAGGAAGAAGTATGGATTCGCCAGGGCATCAAGGCCCGTCGTACCCGTAACGAAGGTCGTGTCCGTGCACTGAAAGCCTTGCGCGTCGAGCGCAGCGAGCGTCGTGAGCGTACCGGCAAGGCCAACATTCAGCTGGATACCGCTGACAAGTCCGGCAAGCAGGTCATGGTGCTCGAGAATGTGAGCTTCGCTCACCCGGGCGGCCCGTTCCTGATCAAGGATTTCTCCATGGTGCTGCAGCGCGGCGACCGTATCGGTCTGCTCGGCGCCAACGGTACCGGCAAGACCACGTTGCTGAAGCTGATGCTCAGCGGCCTGCAACCGACCAGCGGCAAAGTGGAAGAGGGCACCAGGATCGATGTCGCCTACTTCGACCAGTTGCGCCATCAGCTGGACCTGGAAAAAACCGTGATCGACAACGTGGCCGAAGGTCGCGACTTCATCGATATCGACGGCCAGAGCCGCCACGTGCTGAGCTACCTCGGCGACTTCCTGTTCAGCCCGCAGCGTGCCCGCACGCCGGTCAAGGCGCTATCCGGTGGTGAGCGTGCCCGTCTGTTGCTGGCCAAGCTGTTCAGCAAGCCGGCGAACCTGCTGGTACTCGACGAACCGACCAACGACCTCGACGTCGAAACCCTCGAATTGCTCGAAGAGGTTTTGCTGACCTTCAACGGCACCGTATTGATGGTCAGCCACGACCGGGCATTCCTCGACAACGTGGTCACCAGCACCCTGGTCTTCGAAGGTGAAGGCAAGGTTCGCGAGTACGTCGGTGGCTATCAGGATTGGCTGCGTCAGGGCGGCTCGCCGCGCCTGCTGGGCGTGACCGAGAGCAAGTCCGGCAAGGCCGACCTGAACTCCGCGGTTGTCAAGGCTGAACCTGCGCCGGTTGCGGCAGTCGTCGAAGCGCCAGTGGCGAAGAAAAAGCTCAGCTACAAGTTGCAGCGCGAGCTGGAAGCGTTGCCGGGGCAGATCGAAGCCATGGAACAGCAGATTGCCGCCGTTGAGGCACAGATGGCCGATGCCGGCTTCTATCAGCGTCCAGCTGCGGAAACCGCTGCGGTGATTGCTCAGCTGGAGCAGTTGCAGGCTGAACTCGACATCATGGTCGAGCGTTGGGCCGAGCTGGATGCCTGATTGATCCGGTAACAAAAAAAGCCCGGCGTTCAGTGATGAGCGCCGGGCTTTTCATATGCAACACAATCTGCGGATTGCTGTAGATCCAATGTGGGAGCGGGCTTGCTCGCGAAGGCGGTTTAACGTTCAACGAATGGGTCGACTGTCACACCGCTTTCGCGAGCAAGCCCGCTCCCACAATGATTTGTGTTGTCAGCTTTTGGTTTGCAGGCGCACCGCAAGCACATCGCAAGGCGCGCCATGCAGCACGTCATTGGCGGTGGAGCCCAGCAGCAGTGCCAGGCCGTGCCGGCCATGGCTGCCCACCACGATCAGATCGCATTGCTGTTCCTTGGCGAAGTGATGGATTTCCTGGCGTGGCTGGCCGTAGGTGAGGTGGCAATTGGAGCTCTCAAGCTCTGAGTATTTGTGCTTCAGGCGTTCAAGGCGCTCCTTGGCCTGATCGAACTGCTGTTGTTGCAGTTGTGACAGGTCCATTGGCACGTCGCCGCCGAAGGCCATGGCCATCGGCTCGACAATGTGCACCAGCGACAATTTCGCGCCGTTGCTCACCGACAGTTCGCGAGCGCGGTGAATCACAGGGTCGCACTCTTCGGTCAGATCTACAGCGACCAGAATATGGTTGTAGGGCATGAGGTGCTCCTCCTGAGGGATGCAATATTGGTAAGTATGGCTGGTTTCAAGCGCATTGGTTCCAAAGTGACACAATGGGCTCATTCAAATTCGGGAGTACAGATATGACGGTCTGGATAGTGGTGTCAATCCTGCTGGTGGTGCTGAGTCCGCTGGCATGGTTGCGACCGTCGCGAGTTCAGAGCGGGCGCATAGCCTTGCGGATGGAGGCCCGGCGCATTGGCCTGGCCATGCAATTGGCACCTCAGGAATGGCCGCACTGGCTCAGCCAGGAGCCGCCGAGCCCCTGCGCCCAGTACCATCGCCCGCGGCGTGGCAGTCAGCCGGCGTGCTGGAGTTACTGGCAAAAATCACCGGGTGTCTGGGTCAATCAATGGCAGGAAATCTGTGAAGATCGGGCGCTGCTCGATCATTTCGAAAAATTGCCGGGCAATGTCTTCAAGGTCGAGGCTGACAAGCAAATAATCGCCTTGTATTGGGGCGAGAAGGGCGAGGCCGAGGTGTTGCAACAGATCGATGCCACCCTCAAGGCACTCGCCTGACACCCCACCCTCTGTAGGAGCAGCCGGTCGACGCTCGATTGCTCGCGATAAACCTGAGGGCTCCGCGGGGTGTCAGGCTAACAGCGTCATCGTTGACGTTCATCGCGAGCAAGCTCGCTCCTACAGGAATCATCAGGCAATAAAAAGCCCGACAAAATCATCGGGCGGGGTTGGCCAGGCAGGCCGGTAAAATGGTGTGGGCTGATCTTACGCTGGGCATTCGCCAAAGCGTTCAACTTTTTCCCTCGGTTCCGCCAGCGTAGCTTGTTAAACACGGGCTGCAGCGAATTAGGGCGACTTTTCTAACAATTGATTCTATGAATGACCTTGCATGCTTCGGCGTGTTTAAGGTCTTCGCAGTACGGAAATGACCGGAAAGTCGCGTTTCAACCCGTTTTTCAGGCGATTGACAATTGTCGGAAATTCCGTGAAGGTGACGTACCCAAATCAAACGGGCGTATGAATTGAGCGTTTGTATTTCAGACCGCTCCTACAGAATCCCGACTATCGCGTTGGCGGGTGTGCCGGGGGAATGGGCGTAGCATTGACGATCAACGTCCCTGCCAAGCCATTCGCCTGCGTCCGACGTGTACTGTTCAGCTTCCATATCGTGGAGATCAGTTGATGATTTACGAAGGTAAAGCCATCACGGTTAAGGCTCTTGAAAGTGGCATCGTCGAACTCAAGTTCGACCTCAAGGGTGAGTCCGTCAACAAGTTCAACCGTCTAACCCTGAACGAACTGCGTCAGGCTGTAGACACCATCAAGGCAGATGCTTCGATCAAGGGCGTGATCGTCAGCAGTGGCAAGGACGTATTCATCGTCGGCGCCGACATCACCGAATTTGTCGACAACTTCAAGCTGCCGGATGCAGAACTTGTTGCTGGCAACCTCGAAGCCAACAAGATTTTCAGCGATTTCGAAGACCTCAACGTCCCGACCGTAGCCGCGATCAACGGCATCGCGTTGGGTGGCGGTCTGGAAATGTGCCTGGCGGCGGACTACCGCGTCATGTCCACCAATGCCAAGATCGGTCTGCCGGAAGTCAAGCTGGGCATCTACCCGGGCTTCGGCGGTACTGTGCGCCTGCCGCGCCTGATCGGTGCCGACAACGCCATCGAGTGGATTGCCGCCGGCAAGGAAAACCGTCCTGAAGATGCGCTGAAAGTCGGCGCCGTCGACGCAGTGGTTGCTCCTGAGCAGCTGCAGGATGCCGCGCTGGAACTGATCAAGCGCGCCATCTCTGGCGAGTTCGACTTCAAGGCCAAGCGCCAGCCGAAGCTGGAAAAGCTCAAGCTGAACGCCATCGAACAAATGATGGCTTTCGAAACCGCCAAGGGTTTCGTGGCCGGCCAGGCTGGCCCGAACTACCCGGCGCCGGTTGAAGCGATCAAGACCATCCAGAAAGCTGCGAACTTCGGTCGCGACAAGGCGCTGGAAATTGAAGCTGCCGGTTTCGTCAAGCTGGCCAAGACCTCTGCTGCGCAGAGCTTGATCGGCTTGTTCCTGAACGATCAGGAACTGAAGAAAAAGGCCAAGGCCTACGACGAAATCGCCAAGGACGTGAAGCAGGCCGCCGTACTGGGCGCCGGCATCATGGGTGGCGGTATCGCCTATCAGTCGGCTTCCAAAGGCACGCCGATCCTGATGAAGGACATCAACGAGCACGGTATCGAGCAGGGTCTGGCCGAAGCCGCCAAACTGCTGGTTGGCCGCGTTGATAAAGGTCGCATGACCGCCGCGAAAATGGCTGAAGTGCTCAACGGCATTCGTCCAACCCTGTCCTACGGTGATTTCGGTCACGTGGACCTGGTGGTGGAAGCGGTCGTCGAGAACCCGAAGGTCAAGCAAGCGGTACTGGCTGAAGTTGAAGACCAGGTCAAGGAGGACACCATCCTGGCGTCCAACACCTCGACCATTTCCATCACCTTGCTGGCCAAAGCCCTCAAGCGTCCGGAAAACTTCGTCGGCATGCACTTCTTCAACCCGGTGCACATGATGCCGCTGGTTGAAGTGATCCGTGGCGAGAAGTCCAGCGAACTGGCCGTAGCGACTACCGTTGCCTACGCCAAGAAAATGGGCAAGAACCCGATCGTCGTCAACGACTGCCCGGGCTTCCTGGTCAACCGCGTCCTGTTCCCGTACTTCGGCGGTTTCGCCAAGCTGGTCAGCGCCGGTGTGGACTTCGTCCGTATCGACAAGATCATGGAAAAATTCGGCTGGCCGATGGGCCCGGCCTACCTGATGGACGTGGTCGGCATCGACACCGGTCACCACGGTCGTGACGTGATGGCTGAAGGCTTCCCGGACCGCATGAAGGACGACCGTCGCTCGGCCGTCGACGTGCTCTATGAAGCCAAGCGCCTGGGCCAGAAGAACGGCAAGGGCTTCTACGCCTACGAGACCGACAAGCGCGGCAAGCAGAAAAAAGTGGTCGATCCTTCGGTACTGGAAGTGCTCAAGCCGATCGTTTACGAGCAGCGCGAAGTCACCGACGAAGACATCATCAACTGGATGATGATCCCGCTGTGCCTGGAAACCGTGCGTTGCCTGGAAGACAGCATCGTCGAAACCGCTGCCGAAGCCGACATGGGTCTGGTCTACGGTATTGGTTTCCCTCCATTCCGTGGCGGTGCACTGCGTTACATCGACTCGCTCGGTGTGGCAGAGTTCGTTGCCCTGGCTGACCAGTACGCTGATTTGGGCGCGCTGTACCACCCGACCGCGAAGCTGCGCGAAATGGCCAAGAACGGCCAGAGCTTCTTCGGTTAAGCGCCCCCAACTAGAGTGAGAGTGAACTTATGAGCTTGAATCCTAGAGACGTCGTGATTGTCGACTTCGGTCGTACTCCGATGGGCCGCTCCAAGGGCGGCATGCACCGCAACACCCGCGCCGAAGACATGTCGGCGCACCTGATCAGCAAACTGCTGGAACGTAACGTCAAGGTCGACCCGAACGAAGTCGAAGACGTGATCTGGGGTTGTGTGAACCAGACCCTGGAGCAGGGCTGGAACATCGCGCGCATGGCGTCGCTGATGACCCAGATCCCGCACACTTCGGCCGGCCAGACCGTCAGCCGCCTGTGTGGCTCGTCCATGAGCGCTCTGCACACTGCTGCGCAAGCGATCATGACCGGCAACGGTGACGTTTTCGTGGTTGGTGGCGTCGAGCATATGGGCCATGTGAGCATGATGCACGGTGTCGATCCGAACCCGCACATGTCGCTGTACGCGGCGAAAGCCTCGGGCATGATGGGCCTGACCGCGGAAATGCTGGGCAAGATGCACGGCATCACTCGCGAGCAACAGGACGCTTTCGGCGTGCGCTCCCACCAACTCGCCCACAAGGCGACCGTGGAAGGCAAGTTCAAAGACGAAATCATCCCGATGCAGGGCTACGACGAGAACGGTTTCCTGAAAACCTTCGACTACGACGAAACCATTCGTCCGGAAACCACCCTGGAAAGCCTGGCGGCTCTCAAGCCAGCGTTCAATCCAAAGGGCGGCACCGTGACAGCCGGTACCTCGTCGCAGATCACCGATGGTGCCTCGTGCATGATCGTGATGTCGGCGCAGCGTGCACAGGACCTGGGCATTCAGCCTCTGGCGGTGATTCGCTCGATGGCGGTGGCAGGTGTGGATCCGGCAATCATGGGCTATGGTCCAGTACCGGCCACACAAAAAGCACTGAAGCGCGCGGGTCTGGGCATCTCCGACATCGACTTCTTCGAGCTCAACGAAGCTTTCGCCGCACAGGCCCTGCCAGTGCTGAAAGATCTGAAAGTGCTCGACAAGATGAACGAGAAGGTTAACCTGCACGGCGGCGCGATCGCCCTGGGCCACCCGTTCGGTTGCTCTGGTGCGCGTATCTCCGGCACTTTGCTCAATGTGATGAAGCAGAATGGCGGTACCTTCGGGGTAGCCACCATGTGCATTGGTCTCGGCCAAGGCATCTCCACCGTCTTCGAACGCGTTTAAGCGTCTCGTTGATGGAAGCCGGGGCCAAGTGCCCCGGTTTTTGTTTTTCCGGATTTATTTTTGTTTTTATTTTGAAAACATTTCAGTGAGGGCCAAAGCATGCCGATACAACCTGGGCTCTACCAGCATTACAAAGGTCCGCAGTACCGCGTATTCAGTGTTGCGCGGCATTCGGAAACCGAAGAAGAAGTGGTCTTCTATCAAGCCCTGTATGGCGATTACGGCTTTTGGGTGCGTCCCTTGAGCATGTTCCTGGAGTCCGTCGAAGTTGACGGCGAACAGGTGCCACGCTTTGCTTTGGTGCAGGCCGAAGAAAGCCTTTTCAACAAGGCATAAGCTGAGTGCGCGCAAAACCCTGCGCTTGACCTCACCTTGTTGCCACTATATATAGCGGTGCCGCGTCAGGCGCCAACCGCCTTTCACTTCTCGAATTCAGGAATTTTCTGATCCATGGGCAAATCGCTGGTCATTGTGGAATCCCCGGCTAAGGCCAAGACCATCAACAAGTATTTGGGCAACGAATACGTGGTGAAGTCGAGTATCGGCCATATCCGAGACCTGCCCACCAGCGGTTCGGCTAGCGCCAGCAAAGAGCCAGCCGCCAAGCGCGGCAAGGCTGCTGCGGGTGAAGTGCCGGCACTGTCGCCGAAAGAAAAAGCGCGCAAGCAGCTGGTCGCACGCATGGGTGTCGATCCGGACCATGGCTGGAAAGCCAAGTACGAGATCCTCCCGGGCAAGGAAAAAGTCATCGAAGAGCTGCGCCGGCTCGCCAAGGATGCTGACACCATCTATCTCGCAACCGACTTGGACCGCGAGGGGGAAGCCATTGCCTGGCACCTGCGCGAAGCCATCGGTGGTGACGACACCCGCTACAAGCGCGTGGTGTTCAACGAAATCACCAAGAAGGCGATTCAGGAAGCCTTCTCGAAACCGGGCGAGCTGGATATCGACCGCGTCAACGCCCAGCAGGCGCGTCGCTTCCTCGACCGCGTCGTGGGCTATATGGTTTCGCCGCTGCTGTGGGCCAAGATCGCTCGCGGTCTGTCCGCCGGTCGCGTGCAATCGGTTGCGGTGAAGCTGGTGGTCGAGCGCGAACGTGAAATCCGCGCGTTCATCCCTGAAGAATACTGGGAAGTTCATGCCGACCTCGGTACCGCCAAAGGCGCGACCGTGCGTTTCGACGTGGCTCGCGAAAAGGGCGAAGCCTTCAAGCCGCTCAACGAAACCCAGGCGATGGCTGCGCTGGAGAAGCTCAAGTCTTCCAGCTACAGCATCGTCAAGCGCGAAGACAAACCGACCAGCAGCAAGCCGTCGGCGCCGTTCATCACCTCCACCCTGCAACAGGCCGCGAGTAACCGCCTGGGCTTCGGTGTGAAGAAAACCATGATGATGGCCCAGCGTTTGTACGAAGCCGGCTACATCACCTACATGCGTACCGACTCCACCAACCTCTCGGTTGATGCCGTGGCGATGGCGCGTACCTATATTGAAGGCGAGTTCGGCAAGAAGTACCTGCCGGAAACCCCGAACGTCTACAGCAGCAAGGAAGGCGCACAAGAGGCTCACGAAGCGATTCGTCCGTCCGACGCCAATACCGAGCCAAGCAAGCTGTCGGGCATGGAGCGTGACGCTGAGCGCCTCTACGAGCTCATCTGGCGCCAGTTCCTCGCTTGCCAGATGCTGCCGGCGCAATACCTGTCGACTACCGTCACTGTGGGTGCCGGCGACTTCGAGCTGCGCGCCAAGGGCCGCATCCTGAAGTTCGACGGTTACACCCGTGTCATGCCGCAAATCGCCAAGCCAGGCGATGACGACGTACTGCCGGACATGGCCCAGGGCGACGCGATGAAGCTGATCAAGCTTGATCCGACCCAGCACTTCACCAAGCCGCCGGCGCGTTACTCGGAAGCCAGCCTGGTAAAAGAAATGGAAAAACGCGGCATCGGTCGTCCTTCGACCTACGCGGCGATCATTTCGACCATCCAGGACCGCGGCTACGTGGCGCTGCACAACCGTCGTTTCTACTCGGAAAAGATGGGTGACATCGTCACCGAGCGACTGGCCGAGAGCTTCTCCAACCTCATGGACTACGGCTTCACCGCCGGTATGGAAGAGCATCTCGATGACGTGGCCCAGGGCGAACGTGACTGGAAAAACGTGCTCGACGAGTTCTACGGCGACTTCAAGAAGAAACTCGAAGTAGCCGAAAGCCCGGAACACGGCATGCGGGCCAATCAGCCCGTCATGACTGACATTCCGTGCACCACCTGCGGCCGGCCGATGCAGATCCGTACCGCGTCGACCGGTGTGTTCCTCGGCTGCTCGGGCTACAGCCTGCCGCCGAAAGAACGCTGCAAGGCCACCGTCAACCTGGTGCCGGGCGACGAAATCGCTGCGGACGACGAGGGTGAGTCGGAGTCGCTGGTGTTGCGTGGCAAGCATCGCTGCCCGATCTGCAGCACGGCGATGGATGCCTACCTGCTCGATGAAAAGCGCAAGCTGCACATCTGCGGTAACAACCCGGATTGCGATGGCTACGAAATCGAAGAGGGCACTTATCGCATCAAGGGCTATGAAGGTCCGAGCCTGGAATGCGACAAGTGTGGCAGTGAGATGCAGCTTAAGACCGGCCGTTTCGGCAAGTTCTTCGGTTGCACCAATGCCACCTGCAAGAACACCCGCAAACTGCTCAAGAGCGGTGATGCGGCACCGCCGAAGATGGATCCGGTGAAGATGCCTGAGCTGAAGTGCGAAAAGGTCAACGACACCTACATTCTGCGCGACGGTGCATCCGGTCTGTTCCTGGCGGCCAGCCAGTTCCCGAAAAACCGCGAGACCCGTGCTCCGCTGGTGATGGAAATCGTCCCGCACAAGGATGAGATCGATCCGAAGTATCACTTCCTCTGCGAAGCACCGAAGAAAGATCCGGATGGCCTCCCGACTGTGATTCGTTACAGCCGCAAGACCAAGGAGCAGTACGTGCAGACCGAGGTCGAGGGTAAGCCGACTGGCTGGAAAGCGTTCTACGACGGCGGTAAGTGGAAAGTCGAAGACAAGCGTCCGGCTGCGAAAGCGTAAAGCTTCGCGGTACTGAAAAGGCCGCATGAGAACCTTCGGGTTTTCATGCGGCCTTTATTGTGCTCCTGCAAAAAAGGGGGGGCTTGCGGTTGGATCGGCTGATCCACGACACTGTCCAACCTGCATGAAGCAATTATTTCGTTGTGGAGGCTGCCGTCATGGCCCACGAACTGTATACCCGTACCAATCAGAAGATTTATTTCGCCGGCTTGTCGCTCGAAGCACTGGCCCGCACTGAAGAGGGGCGGGCGATGAACTCGCTGGCGCTGATCCAGGCCGGACGCGAATCCGCGCTGTTTCACCTGTACGGCGCGCTGTTGGGTCTGTGTCACGAAATCGCCGGCTTCTATCGCTTGCCTCAGGCCAATGCGCCCCGTGCAGAGTTGTTGCTGACTCGCGAGGTGCTGGAAACCATCGCCATTCCGGAAATGGCTGAGCTGGTCGAGTTGGCCAGTAACCCGGAGACCTGGCTGGCCAAGCTGTTGGCAGCCCATGCTGCGCTGTTTCAGCCGCCGCGCGCGCCCCACAAGCCGAAAGGGGACGTGACCCAGCCGCTGATTCAGGCTGTCAATCTGGATGAAGAGGAGGCGCCGCAGGAGCTGAGTCGTGAGGAGCTGGAGAGCTGGCGCCAGAATCTGAAGGGGTTGGCGATCCGCTTTCGCGAAGGCCTGAACGAGTGCTGACAGAAACAGTTTTGGGATGACATCTGGTCAAGATCCCAAGCGAAGCCCGCGCGATGCCTATATAATCCCCGCCTTTCGTGGAGAACAGTCCTTTATGCCAACGTCCTTTCTAGAAATTGTCGAGTTGCCAGACGGCCGTATCGAGCTGCGCAGGGCTGAGGACGAGGGTTCTCTGGTTACTTTGGATTTCTCCGAGGACGCCAAGGCATTTCTGCAAGGGCAGCACGTGGAAGTCGCCAAGGCGATGTTGAGCGTCGGTGTACAGATGGCCGGTCGCTTGGCTGAAGGCGAGTTCGACAAGGAAGAGGGGGCGCGGGTGCTTCATTGATCCCCGTCTGTCGTTTTTCTTGATATCGCTACTCATCGGCTTCTCTGTCCCTGGAGAAGCCTCACGCGGTGAATCACGCGTTTTGTCCGCCGGTTAACCCAGTCGAATATTCAGGCTCTGAGCGTCCCCGGTGCGGGCGGCGCTGATCAGTTGTTGCCGCGATTGGGGGCTCAACGGGTTGATCCAGCTGACCACAGTGTGGCTACGACCCAGGCGTAGGGCTTCGCAGGTCAGTTGCTGGGCGCTCTGGGTACCCCGCGGTTGCAGCAACAGAATGCGCTCGCGGTTAAGGCCAGCATCGCGCAACCAGGCTTGAGTCAGGCTGGCGGGCGGCGCGATCAGTGTCAGCCAGCGTGCGTCCTGGTCCTGGCTCAATTCCCTGAGGATCGGTGCCAGAAGGCTCAGGCAGTTCCCGGCTGCACCACGCAGTGACAGCTCGCTGAAAACGTCAGGTTCGGCGCTCCAGGGGGACTCGACTACGTCTTTCAGGATCGGCGCCAATGGCTGTGCCATGAACGCTTCGAACAAAGGCAGTTGGGTTTGCTGTGGTGATGGCTGTGGGAACTGCATGGAGCCTCCTTTAGCGGCGAATGACGCCGACACTCAAGCCTTCGATCACCAGTTCCTGGTCTTGAAGGTTCACTTCAATGGGGGCGAACTCGGGGTTCTCGGCGATCAGCCAGACTTTGCTGCCGTCACGCTTGAAGCGCTTGACGGTCACTTCGTCGCCGATTCGCGCCACCACGATCTGGCCGTTACGGGCTTCGCGGGTGGTGTGGACCGCCAGCAGGTCGCCGTCGAAAATGCCGATATCCTTCATGCTCATCCCATGGACGCGCAGCAGGTAGTCGGCGCGCGGATGGAAGAAGGCAGGATTGATGTTGCAGGACTCTTCGATGTGTTGCTGCGCAAGAATCGGGGCGCCGGCTGCGACCCGGCCAATGATCGGCAGGGTGGCGTCGTCGGCCTTGGCTTCGAAGCCGGGGATGCGGATGCCACGGGAGGCGCCAGGCGTCATCTCGATTGCACCCTTGCGGGCCAGTGCCTTGAGGTGTTCTTCCGCCGCATTGGGTGACTTGAAACCCAGTTCCTGAGCGATTTCCGCACGGGTGGGTGGATATCCGTTGTCTTCCAGGCAGCGTTTGATGAAAGCCAGAATCTCTGCTTGTCGTGGCGTCAGCTTTAGCATATTGATCGCTCTGTTTTTTTATACAGTGACTGGGATTATATACAGTGAGACGGTCTTGGCAATGCTCCATTTTTCAGTCGCCGCCGGACGGTCAATCAGTCAGTGGATTGAAGCTTCGCCGTTGTGTGGTTAAATGTCTGACCGACCATTCCCGAAACGAACTGCCAGACTTGACAATGCACAGGCTGAAACGTATGTTTCAAACAAGTGTTTGTCAGGCGGAGTAGCCATGGCCCAGTCGGAAACCGTTGAACGCATTCTTGATGCAGCCGAGCAGTTGTTCGCGGAAAAAGGTTTCGCCGAAACCTCGTTGCGCCTGATCACCAGCAAGGCGGGTGTCAACCTGGCGGCGGTGAACTATCACTTCGGTTCCAAGAAGGCGTTGATTCAGGCGGTTTTCTCGCGGTTCCTCGGGCCGTTCTGCATCAGTCTCGATAAAGAGCTGGAGCGGCGTCAGGCCAAGCCCGACATCAAGCCTACTCTCGAAGAGTTGCTGGAGATCCTCGTCGAACAGGCACTGGTGGTGCAGCCGCGCAGTGGCAACGACCTGTCTATCTTCATGCGTTTGCTGGGACTGGCGTTCAGTCAGAGCCAGGGGCACTTGCGTCGTTATCTGGAAGACATGTACGGCAAGGTGTTTCGCCGCTACATGATGCTGGTCAACGAAGCGGCGCCACGTATTCCACCCATCGAACTGTTCTGGCGCGTGCACTTCATGCTGGGTGCGGCGGCGTTCAGCATGTCCGGTATCAAGGCCTTGCGGGCGATTGCCGAAACCGATTTCGGCGTGAACACCTCTATCGAGCAGGTCATGCGCCTGATGGTGCCATTCCTGGCTGCCGGCATGCGTGCCGAATCCGGTGTGACGGATGCGGCCATGGCTACTGCCCAGTTGCGTCCACGCAGCAAATCGACACCGGTTGCCGCCAAGGTTTAACTGCACACGGGTGGGCGCGGCAGCTGACATCCGCTAAGCTAGCCGCCCATGCCGACTCTCGTTCTGAACCCGTTTCCCACTGATATCGCCGATCTGCCGGGCACAGCGCCTGGCGGCGAATCCGTGTGGGCCGGGTTATCTGTTATCAAGGAATTTTTATGACTGCTGTCTTGCAAGGCTCGTTGATGGTGGACGTCGCCGGTACCTGGCTGACGGCTGAAGATCGCCAATTGTTGCGCCAGCCCGAAGTGGGTGGCCTGATCATCTTTGCCCGTAACATCGAGCATCCACGTCAGGTGCGTGAATTGAGTGCGGCAATCAGAGCCGTTCGTCCCGATCTGCTGTTGGCGGTGGATCAAGAGGGCGGCCGCGTGCAGCGCCTGCGCCAGGGTTTCGTGCGCTTGCCCGCCATGCGCGCCATTGCCGACAACCCGAACGCCGAATACCTGGCCGAGCAGTGCGGCTGGATCATGGCGACCGAAGTGTTGGCCGTTGGCCTGGACCTGAGTTTCGCCCCGGTGCTCGACCTGGATTACCAGCGCAGCGCCGTAGTTGGCACCCGTTCGTTCGAAGGTGATCCCGAGCGCGCTGCCTTGCTCGCGGGTGCATTCATCCGCGGCATGAACAGCGCCGGGATGGCCGCCACCGGCAAGCATTTCCCTGGCCATGGCTGGGCCGAGGCTGACTCCCACGTCGCGATTCCCAACGACGAACGCAGCCTCGACGAGATCCGCGCCAATGACCTGGTGCCGTTTGCCAAACTGAGCAAGCAACTGGCCGCCGTCATGCCGGCCCACGTTATTTATCCACAAGTCGATTCCCAGCCCGCCGGTTTCTCCCGCCGCTGGTTGCAGGACATCCTGCGCGGCGAGTTGCAGTTCGACGGGGTGATTTTCAGTGATGACCTGTCCATGGCGGGCGCTCACGTGGTCGGCGATGCCGCCAGTCGTATCGAAGCGGCGCTGACTGCCGGTTGCGACATGGGCCTGGTGTGCAACGACCGCGCTGCCGCCGAACTGGCCCTGAGCGCTGCGCAACGCCTGAAGGTCAAGCCGTCCGAGCGTATTGCGCGGATGCGCGGCCAGTCGTTTGCCAACGTCGAATACCGTCAAGACCCGCGCTGGCTGGCCGCTGTCGGCGCGCTCAAAGAAGCTCAATTGATTGATTAAGGACTGTTCGTTATGACGGTTTACGCGATTATCGGTGGCACTGGCCTGACTCAACTCGAAGGCCTGAGCATTCGTCAATCCTTGGCGGTGGACACGCCTTATGGCGCACCTTCGGCCGACGTGCAGATCGGCGAGTATGCCGGCAAGGAAGTGCTGTTCCTCGCACGTCACGGTCATCCGCATCGTTTTCCGCCGCATCAGGTCAACTACCGCGCCAACCTCTGGGCGCTGAAGCAGGCCGGTGCCGAAGCCATTCTGGCGGTCAACGCCGTGGGCGGCATCCATGCTGCCATGGGCACCGGGCATTTCTGCGTGCCGCATCAGTTGATCGACTACACCAGCGGTCGTGAGCACACCTACTTTGCCGATGACCTGGAGCAGGTCACCCATATCGACTTCAGCTACCCCTACAGCGAACCGTTGCGCCAGCAATTGATTGCGGCATTGGCAGCGGAAGGTGTGGGCTACAGCAGTCATGGCGTGTATGCCTGCACTCAAGGGCCGCGCCTGGAGACAGTGGCTGAAATCGCCCGGCTGGAGCGCGATGGCTGCGACATCGTCGGCATGACCGGTATGCCGGAAGCGGCCCTGGCCCGTGAACTGGAACTGGATTACGCCTGTCTGGCGCTGGTGGTGAACCCGGCGGCGGGCAAGTCGACGGCGGTGATCACCATGGCCGAGATCGAGCAGGCGTTGCATGACGGCATGGGCAAGGTGAAATCGACATTGGCGCGGGTGCTCAAGGGCTGAGTCAGGCCCTATACCGAGTCGCTCCCTTCGCGAGCAAGCCCGCTCCCACATTTGATTTGTGTTTAACCTCAACAGTGGAGGCAACACAAAAACACTGTGGGAGCGGGCTTGCTCGCGAAGACGCCGGTTCTGGCGCCGAAAGTCTCAGCGTTTTTCGAGGTTTTCCGGCAGCGGCGCAAACAGCGCTTCAATATCATCGCTCTGCAGTTTCCAGTCCCCGGCCTTGCGGCCATCCAGCACGCCGGCCGCGAGGTCGGATTTTTCCTTTTGCAGGTGCTGAATCTTTTCTTCCACCGTGCCGCGCGCAATCAATTTATAAACGAACACCGGCTTCTCCTGGCCGATGCGATACGCCCGGTCGGTCGCCTGGTTTTCCGTCGCCGGGTTCCACCACGGGTCGTAATGAATCACCGTGTCTGCTTCGGTCAGGTTCAGGCCAACGCCACCGGCCTTCAGGCTGATCAGAAAAATCTGACGTTTGCCGCTCTGGAATTCCTTCACCGGTGTGCGGCGGTCGCGGGTCTGGCCGGTCAGCAGGGCGTAGGCCACGCCGCGTTTGTTCAGTTCGTCTTCGATCAGCGACAGCATCGAGGTGAACTGCGAGAACAGCAGGATCCGCCGACCTTCCTCGAACAACTCTTCGAGCATTTCCATCAGGCTGTCGAGCTTGCCCGACGTGCTGCCACGGCTTGGCAGGGTTGCCTCGTTGACCAGGCGCAAGTCGCAGCACACCTGGCGCAGCTTGAGCAGTGCTTCGAGAATGATGATCTGGCTACGGGCCACGCCTTTACGGGTGATCTCGTCGCGGACTTTCTTGTCCATGGCCAGGCGCATGGTTTCGTACACGTCGCGCTGGGCTTCGTTGAGTTCGACCCAGTGGATGATCTCGGTTTTCGGCGGCAACTCGGTGGCCACCTGTTCCTTGGTGCGGCGCAGCAGGAAAGGTTTGATCCGGCCGTTGAGGTGCTGAAGCCTGACCTCGCTGGTGCGTTTTTCAATCGGCACGCGGTAATCGCGGTTGAAGCTTTTGACGTCGCCCAGCCAGCCAGGCAAGAGGAAGTGAAACAGCGACCACAGCTCGCCCAGATGGTTTTCCAGCGGCGTGCCGCTCAGGCACAGGCGCTGCCGGGCATTCAGTTCGCGGGCAGCCTGGGCGGCCTTGCTGGTGGGGTTCTTGATGTATTGCGCTTCGTCCAGCACCAGTATGTGCAAGGGCTGCGCCGCCAGGCGTTCGACATCCTTGGGCAGCAGCGCATAGGTGGTCAGGATCAGGTCGTAATCGGCCAGCTTGTCGAAGTGCTTTTTGCGGCTGGCACCGTATAGCGCCAGAACCTTGAGTTGCGGCGTAAAGTGCGCCGCTTCGTCGAGCCAGTTGGGGATCAGGCTGGTCGGCATTACGACCATGCACGGCCGATCGAGGCGGCCGGCGTTTTTCTCGCTCAGCACGTGCGCCAGTGTCTGCAGGGTTTTGCCCAGGCCCATGTCGTCCGCGAGAATTCCACCCACTTCCAGTTGCCGCAGCGATTGCATCCAGCTCAAGCCTTCGAGCTGATACGGCCGCAGCGTCGCATTCAGGCCGTCCGGGGCGGTGGCCGTGTGGTCCTTGATGTCACGCAGGCGCTGGGCAAAGGTGCGGATCTGTTCGCCACCCTCCCAGAGCAGTGGCATGTCTTCCAGCGGGTTCAGGCGCGTGGCATCGGCCTTGCTCAGGCGCAGCGTGGTGTCGCCGGGTTCCTGCAGGTAGAACTCGCCGAGGGTGGCCAGCACCGGCTTCAGGCGGCCGAAGGGCAGGGCGACTTGCAACGGGCCGTACTCGGAGTTCGGGCGGTTGGGGATGTTGACCAGGATCAGCTCGTCGTCGCGTCGTCGGGCCAGGCGTTCCGGGTTGAGGATTTCGGTGTGCGAGCGCATCAGATTGAGCAGGATCGGCAACAGGCTCAGGCGTTCGCCATTGACGATGATCCCCAGTTCCAGATCGAACCAGTCCCGCTCCGGAGCCTGTTCGACCGTGGCGTACCAGTCGTCTACCGCGGTCAGGTCGAAACCGAAGTCCTCGTCGATCTGTAGTTCCCAGCCCTGGGTGCGCAGCTTCGGCAGTTCATTGAGGGTAAAGGTCAGCCAGGCGCTGTCATTGACCATCTCGAACAGCTCGCCGGCACTTTCCGGCAAGGCCTTGCTTTGCCGGGTGGCGACTTTGAAGCCGAGGATTCGCAATTGTTCCCGGTAGGACTGTTCCACTTCCGGGTGGCGTTTTATTCGCAGCGTTTGGGTTTCCTGGCGAATCAGAATATCGGTGTTTTTCTGCCCGGAAACGTACTCGTCCAGATAACTGAAAGACAGCGCCGCGCGATGCTGGATGTAACGCTGCATTCGACCGTTGCGCGGTTCGAACGCGCTGAACTCGATGCTGGCCAGCCACAGGCGCGGTACCGGTTGCACATTGTCCACCAGCACTTGCGGCGGGGCTTTCGGGCTGCGGTTTTCCAGGACTGCCTGGAGTTTTTCCAGGAGTTCAGCGTCTTTGGCGGCAGCGGGGTAGTCGAGGGTTTCCTGCACTTGCAGGAGCACCGCCGCGCAATGTTTGCAGTTGCTGTGGACCGGGCAGGAGCAGGTGGCGTCGACCATCAGCAGCGTGCCTTTGGCTGACTCGCGCAGGCGAATGGTCTGACGGTAGACATTGCCGCCCGAGCCCTCGCAGGCGGCGATGATGGTTGCGTCGCCGGCCTCGACGATCCTGACGCGGTTCTCTAGCGCGTAACGGCGGCCACGCTCCAGGCTCTGTTCCTTGAATCGGCTGACCCACGAAGGTGCCAGGGGTTTGCTCAGGGTCGCGGACATAGAGACTTCAATCAGTCCGGAATTTCTTCGGGAGCTGCTCGGGGTGCGGGAGCGGTCAGCGAAGTGATCTTGATCAGTAGGCCGAGGTGGCCGTTGTCGAGGAAGTTCAACTGGCCGTTCTTGGTGTGGCTTTCCTGTTTCAGGCGCTCGCTGGCGGTCACCATGCCATTGGCATCGATCTGATTGACCCAGAAATCGGCGTCGACGTCGGTAAAGCGTCCCAGCGTCATGTTCAATGTGCCCTCGATCGGGAACTGACCATACTGTTCCTTGCCGTCGCTAATCGCCACTTTGCTGGCAGTTTCGCCGAGGGGCTGTTGCCAGGCCTTGTGCAGCAACACCGTGTAGTCGGCGCTGCTGGTGAGTTTTTCCACCTCGCCATTCAGGCTTGGCGTGCGCAGGCTGTCGGGGCTGACGGGTTGGGCACCCGCCGCCCAGTCTTCCGGCGCAGCGCGGCTGACAATCGCCGGCACGGCGTTTTGACGGACCAGAATCATTTCGACCTGATACAGGTCATCGGCAAATGCCGTGGGTGCGACCAGTGCTGGCATCAGCAGGGTCAGCAAGGTCAGTGAGCGAAACAGGCGCATGCGGCGTCCTTCAAGCAGTTTTCGGAACGAGGCGCTCGAACAGCGCCTCTACAGTATTAAAGCGCTCTTCCGGGCGCTCCATCGGAACCATGAACTTGAACATCGTGGCGCCTTCGAATTTGTAGCGTTTTGGCTGGCTCTGGATCAGTTTGATCAGGGTCAGCGGGTCGACCGGCGTCTGTGCGGCGAACTCGACGCGACCGCCTTGGGGGCCGCCATCGACTTTCTTGATGCCCAGTTGCTCGGCCTGCAATTTCAATGCAGTGATGCGGATCAGGTTCTTGGTCGGTTCCGGCAACAGGCCGAAACGGTCGATCATCTCCACCTGCAAATCCTTGAGGCCGTCCTCGTCGGTGGCCGAGGCAATGCGTTTGTAGAGAATCAGGCGGGCGTGGACATCCGGCAGGTAGTCCTCGGGAATCAACGCCGGCACGCGCAAGTTGACTTCCGGACCGCCGCCGAGCGGTTGGTCGAGGTTCGGCTGCTCGCCCTTGCGGATCGACTTCACCGCGCGCTCGAGCATTTCCATGTACAGCGTGAAGCCGACGGCCTGGATCTGCCCGCTCTGACCGTCACCGAGCAGTTCGCCGGCGCCACGGATTTCCAGGTCGTTGGTGGCAAGCACGAAGCCCGCGCCGAGGTCCTGGGTATTGGCAATCGCTTCCAGGCGCTTTTCCGCGTCCGGGGTGATTTGCTGGCGCGGCGGCGTCAGCAGGTAGGCGTATGCCTGGTGGTGGCTGCGTCCGACCCGACCGCGCAACTGGTGCAACTGCGCCAGGCCGAACTTGTCGGCACGCTCGATGATGATGGTGTTGGCGCTTGGTACGTCGATGCCGGTCTCGATGATGGTCGAGGCGATCAGTACGTTGAAGCGCTTGTGATAGAAATCGCTCATCACCTGTTCGAGATCGCGTTCGCGCATCTGCCCGTGACCGATGCCGATCCGTGCTTCCGGTACCAGCTCGGCGAGGTCGGCGGCACATTTCTCGATGGTCTTCACGTCGTTGTGCAGGTAATAGACCTGACCGCCACGCAGCAACTCACGCAGCAGGGCCTCTTTGACCGTGCTCTTGTTCTGTTCCATGACGAAGGTGCGGACCGACAGGCGACGGGCCGGTGGCGTGGCGATGATCGACAGGTCGCGCATGCCCGACACCGCCATGTTCAGCGTGCGCGGAATCGGCGTGGCGGTCAGGGTCAGGATGTCGACTTCGCTGCGCAGGGCCTTGAGCTGTTCTTTCTGGCGCACGCCGAAACGGTGTTCCTCGTCGATGATCACAAGGCCAAGGTTTTTGATCTTCACGTCGTCCTGCAGCAACTTGTGAGTGCCGATGACGATGTCGATCTTGCCTTCGGCCAGGTTCGCGACCGCCGCATTCACTTCCTTGGCCGACTTGAAGCGGCTCATCACTTCCACGGTCACCGGCCAGTCGGCAAAGCGGTCGCGGAAGCTGTTGTAGTGCTGCTGGGCGAGCAGGGTGGTCGGCACCAGGATCGCCACCTGGCGACCGCCGTGCACGGCAATGAACGCGGCGCGCATCGCCACTTCGGTCTTGCCGAAGCCGACGTCGCCGCACACCAGGCGGTCCATCGGTTTGGGCGCGAGCATGTCTTCGCGCACCGCTTCGATGGTGGTTTGCTGGTCCGGGGTTTCTTCGAACGGGAAACCGGCGCTGAAGGTGGCGTAGTCGGCCTTCGGATCGGCGAAAGCGTAGCCTTCGCGGGCGGCACGACGGGCATAGATGTCGAGCAACTCGGCGGCCACGTCACGCACCTGTTCGGCGGCTTTGCGCTTGGCTTTCTGCCAGGTCTCGGAGCCGAGGCGGTGCAGCGGGGCCAGGGCATCGTCGCTGCCGGTGTAGCGGGCGATCAGGTGCAGGTTGGCCACCGGCACATAAAGCTTGGCGCCTTCGGCGTATTCCAGGGCGAGGAATTCAGCGGCCTGGCTGTCGATTTCCAGGGTCGCCAGGCCCAGGTAGCGGCCGACGCCGTGGTCGATGTGCACCACCGGCGCACCCTCGCGCAGCTCGGTGAGGTTCTTGATCACGGCATCGTTGTTGGCATCGGCGCGCTTTTCACGGCGACGGCGCTGCATCACGCGCTGGCCGAACAACGGGCTTTCCGCGACGAGGGCCAGGGCCGGGTCGTCAAGCAGCAAGCCTTCGTCGAGCGGAGCGATGGTGATCGCCAGGCGTTCCTTGCCGGCGACAAAGTCCGGCCAGCTGTCGACGGTTTTCGGTCGCAGCTTCAGGCGTTCCAGCAGTTCCAGCAACACTTCGCGGCGGCCTGCCGATTCGGCGGTAAACAACACGCGACCGGGGAACTGGTCGAGGAATTCGGCCAGTGCCGCCATCGGCTGAGTGGCCTTGGCTTCGATGGCCAGGTTCGGCAGCTCCCGAGCGGGGAAGCGCTCGCGACCGCTACCGCTTTCTACGTCCTGTTGACTGGCCACCACACGGGGCCAGTTCTTCAGGCGCGCGAAGCAGTCTTCCACTGGCAGGAACAGTTCGGCGGGCGGTAATAAAGGACGGGACGGGTCGACGCGGCGTTCTTCATAGCGATTGCGCACGTCGTTCCAGAAGTTTTCCGCGGCCTGTTCGATGCCGGGCAGCGAGAACACTTGCGTGTCCTGGGGCAGGTAATCGAACAGCGTCGAGGTTTCTTCGAAGAACAGCGGCAGGTAATACTCGATACCGGCCGGGGTAATCCCGCTGCTCAAATCCTGGAAAATCGGGCAGCGGCGGAAATCGACATCGAAGCGCTCGCGGAACCGCGCCTTGAAACGGGTGACCGCTTCTTTCTGCAGCGGGAATTCCTTGGCCGGCAACAGTTTGACCGAGTCGACTTTGTCGATCGAACGCTGGTTCTCCGGGTCGAAGGTGCGCAGGGTTTCGATTTCGTCGTCGAACAGATCGATGCGATACGGCAACTTGCTGCCCATCGGGAACAGATCGATCAGCGAACCGCGAACGGTGAACTCGCCGTGTTCATACACCGTATCGACGTAGCGATAACCCGTGGCTTCAAGCCGGGTGCGCATTTGCTCGACGTCGAGCTTCTGGCCGATATCCAGCACCAGGCTGCTGCCGAGCAGGAATTTGGTCGGCGCGAGGCGATGCAGGGCGGTCGTGATCGGCACCACCAGCACGCCATGGCTCAGCTCCGGCAGCCGGTACAGGCTGGCGATGCGCTGGGAAATGATGTCCTGGTGCGGCGAGAACAGGTCGTAGGGCAGGGTTTCCCAGTCGGGAAAGTGCAATACGGGCAAATCCGGGGCGAAGAAACCCAGCTCCTGTTCCAGCCGTTCGGCACTTTGGCTATCGGCGGTCAGCAGCAGGGTAAAGCGCTTGGCAGCGCTGGCGGCCTCGGCGATGGCCAGGCTCAGGGCGGCACCGGGCAGGTTGCCCCAGTGCTGTTTACCTGCCGCGGCAGGGAGAAGCGGTAGACGCAGAACGGGCACGGAAGGTTGAGCTCCAAGCGTTGCGACAAAGTCGGTAATTGTAGCGGTCTACGATGCCGCCTGTCAGTTGCTGACTGCGTCTAAAAGCGCGGGTGGGGCAAAATGTAGTGGTAAAGACAAAATTCGGCGGTTTTTTACCGAAAATTACTGAATATGTAGTGGCAAAAACAACGAGTGTTACGGAGGGTTACGGACAAGGAGGCGTGACCACCAAAAAATTGACTGCGCTGAAAGCCCCGGTTTTATTGGGCTGGCGCGATGCGTGATTTTTTTGAACGAGGATTTGTTACGTAAAGTACGACGGGCGCGCATTGCTACGGCGGCCACTCGGCGGCATAATGTAGCCCCTTTTTTCTGCCCCTACATGTGGAAGGTTCCCGTGACTCAGAAGCCCGACCAGTGTCTTGGTGAATGGATCGACCGTGAAGCACTCGCAGAAGCGATGATTCCGCTTATCGGTCAGCTCTACCGCAATAACAACGTGGTGAGCTCGATCTATGGCCGCAGCCTGATCAATCGTTCAGTCATTGCGATTCTCAAAGCTCACCGCTTTGCTCGTCACCGTCAGTCCGACGAAAGCGAGCTGTCCGTCCACGAAACATTCCCGCTGATCAAGGCGATGAGCGAGCTCAAGCTCGGCGCCGCTTCGGTGGACCTGGGCAAGCTGGCGGCCAAATTCAAGGCCGAAGGCAATGGCCGTACTGCCGAGCAGTTCGTCCGTGAAGAACTGGCTGACGTCGTTGGCCAGCAAAACGCATCCGCCCGCAAAGGCACCGACGTTGTCCTCTACGGCTTCGGTCGTATCGGCCGTCTGCTGGCGCGCATCCTGATCGAGAAAACCGGTGGTGGCGACGGCCTGCGTCTGCGCGCCATCGTTGTCCGCAAGGGCGCCGAGAACGACCTGGTCAAGCGTGCCAGCCTGCTGCGCCGCGACTCGGTCCATGGCCCGTTCGATGGCACCATCACCATCGATGAAGCCAACAACACCATCACCGCCAACGGCAACCTGATCCAGGTTATCTACGCCAAGAGCCCGGCCGAAGTCGACTACACCCAGTACGGCATCGAAAACGCTCTGATCGTCGACAACACCGGTGTATGGCGTGACGCTGACGGCCTGGGCCAGCACCTGGCCTGCCCGGGCGCTGCCCGTGTGATCCTCACCGCACCTGGCAAGGGCGCGCTGAAGAACATCGTGCACGGCATCAACCATGGCGATATCACCCCTGACGACAAGATCATTTCGGCGGCTTCCTGCACCACCAACGCCATCGTGCCGGTGCTCAAGGCAGTCAACGACAAGTACGGCATCATCAACGGCCACGTCGAAACCGTTCACTCGTTCACCAACGACCAGAACCTGATCGACAACTTCCACAAGGGCAGCCGTCGTGGCCGCGCCGCGCCGCTGAACATGGTAATCACCGAGACCGGTGCCGCCACCGCAGCCGCCAAGGCGCTGCCAGTGCTCAAGGGCAAGCTGACCGGCAACGCGATTCGCGTTCCTACGCCGAACGTGTCGATGGCTATCCTGAACCTGAACCTGGAAAAGGCCACCACTCGCGAAGAGATCAACGAGTACCTGCGCCAGATGGCCATGCACTCGGATCTGCACAAGCAGATCGACTACGTGAGCTCCCAGGAAGTGGTTTCCACCGACTTCGTTGGCTCGCGCCACGCAGGCGTAGTGGACGCTGAAGCGACCATCACCCAGGATAACCGCGTTGTTCTGTACGTTTGGTACGACAACGAATTCGGTTACAGCTGCCAGGTGGTTCGCGTGATGGAAGACATGGCCGGTGTAAACCCGCCAGCATTCCCGCGCTAAGCCTTTAGCTGCACATGAAACGCCCCGACCTTGGTCGGGGCGTTTTTGTTTGGTGCGCCCAGCATGGGCGCAATCTTGTGGGTGAAAGTCCCGCCGTAAGCTGACCACAGCGAACGAAGCGAAGCGCAACTGCATGAGGGCGACCGAGTGTGGGGAGGAAGCGTGGAGCGAAACCGC